>CAIMBM010000228.1 GCA_903839205.1 uncultured Holophagaceae bacterium
AAGATCACCATCACGACCAGGGCGACGGTGAGCATCAGCTCGAATTCCACATCCTCCACGGAAGCGCGGATGGTGGTGGTGCGGTCCGTGAGAATGGAGAGGTGGATGGCCGGAGGCAGGGAGGTCCGGATCTGGGGCAGCAGCTGTTTCACCCGGTTGACCACGGCGATGATGTTGGCCCCGGGCTGCCGCTGGATGTTGAGGATGACGGCGGGGGAAAGTGTCCCCTCCGCGGAGGGGTGGCTCCGCCCCATCCAGGCGGCCTGCTTGGTGTTCTCGACGCCGTCCAGCACCGTGGCCACATCGGAGAGGTGGATCGGGGCCCCGTTCTTGTACGCGATCACCAGCGGCCCATAGTCGTCGCTGTTCATCAGCTGGTCGTTCGCGCCGATGGCGTAGGCCAGGCGTGGACCGTCGAAGCTGCCCTTGGCCTGGTTGATGTTGCTGGCGCCCAGGCTGTTCCGGACATCATCTAGGGTGAGGCCGTAGGAGGCCAGCTGGGCGGGGTTGGCCTGGATCCGCACGGCCGGTTTCTGGCCCCCGCTGATGCTGACCAGGCCTACGCCAGGCAGCTGGGAGATCTTCTGCGCCAGCCGGGTGTCGGCAAAGTCCTCCACCTTGGAAAGGGGTATGGAATCGGACGTGAGGGCGAGGGTCAGGATGGGGGCATCGGCCGGATTTGACTTGCTGTAGATGGGCGGGTTGGGGAGGTCCGGGGGCAGGTAGGTCCCCGCCGCGTTCACGGCCGCCTGCACCTGCTGTTCCGCCACGTCGATGTTGAGGTCCAGCACGAACTGCAGGGTGATGAGGGAGCTGCCATCCGAGCTGGTGGAGGACATCCGGTTGAGCCCGGGCAGCTGGCCGAACTGACGCTCCAGGGGTGCAGTGATGGCCGAGGCCATGACGTCCGGGCTGGCACCGGGATAAAAGGTCGCCACCTGGATGGTGGGGTAGTCCACCTGCGGCAGGGCCGAAACCGGCAGTTCGCGGAACGCAAGGGCGCCCACGAGGAGGAGACCCGCCATCAGGAGCGAGGTCGCAATGGGCCTGAGGATGAAAGGGCGGGAGGGGTTCACTTGACGATCCCCGTCACGGCTTGGCCTTGGTGGTCCCAGGAACTTCGGGCTTGGCGATGGTCACCTTGCTCCCCGGCCTCAGTTTCTCCATGCCATCGGTGACCACCGTCTCGCCGTTCTTCACGCCGGACTGGAGGGCCGTGTCATCGCCCTCGGTGGCCCGGATACCGACGATGCGCAGCTCCACGGTTCCATCGGTCTTGACCAGGTAGACATAGGGTCCCTGGGGGCTCTGCTGGATGGCGGCCGTGGGGATGATGATGACGTCTTTCAGGGTGTCCACATGGAGTTGGGCGTTCACGAACTGGTTGGGGAAGAGGGCCAGATTCTCGTTGGCAAACCGCGCCTTGAGCTTCACGGTGCCGGTGCTCGTGTCCACCTGGTTGTCGATGGCCTCCAACTCCCCTTCCGCAAGCATGTGCTTCAGCTCCCGGTCGTAGGCCTCCACCGGAAGCCGGGTGCCCTGGCGGCTCCGGGCCATCACCTGCTGAATGCTGTCGGCGGGAATGGTGAACACCACGTTGATGGGCTGCACCGGCGCGATCACCACCAGCCCGCCGGCATCCGTGGCATGCACCATGTTGCCCAGATCCACGAGCCGGAGGCCCACCCGCCCGGAAAGGGGCGCGGTGATGCGGCTGTAGACCAGGTTCAGCTTGGCGCTTTCCACCTGGGCCTGGTCGGCCTTGAGGGTCGCCTCGGACTGATTGACCAAGGAAACCTGAGCGTCCAGCTGCTGCTGGGCCAGGATGCCCTGGCGGGCGAGATCCTGGAATCGGACCAGGTCCATGCTGGCGTTCTTGGCGGCGGCCTGGTCCTTGGCCAGTTGGCCCTCGGCTTGCATGAGCTGGACCTGGAAGGGGCGGGGGTCGATCTCGGCCAGCAGGTCCCCCTCGCGCACCAGCTGCCCTTCCGTGAAGGCGATCCGCATGAGTTGTCCATCCACCCGACTGTGGACTGTCACGGTGCTGAGCGGCACGACGGTGCCCAGCCCCGTCAGGTTCACGTTCATCTCGCCCTTGCGGGCCGTGGCGGCCACCACGGGCACGGAGCGGCCTGCGCCGGTGGGGGCGGCTGAACTCCGGCTGGCCCGGACTGCCCAGAAGGTGAGAAGCACCAGCACCACCGCGCCGGTGCCCAGCTGGAGCCGCCAGCGCACCAGGAAACTGGCGGAGGTGCCCGGGATTTCGGAAGGCGTCGTGGGGGCAGGATTCGAGGTGGCCATGGAGTTCCCGGGTGGTCAGAGTTGGCGGTGGCGGAGGTGCATGGCCAAGAGGCGAGGAGAGGCCTTCTGGGCGCGGCCAGGACGGATGGCGTGGGCAGGTGTGAGGTTCCCGGAACCTGCGAGAGGGTCAGGACGCGGCGAAGGCTTCCTGGTCGGGACCGGGTGGAGCGATCCCGACGAGCATCTCGTCCACGTTTGCAATCATGGTGAGCAGCCCCTGCCGCAGGGCCGCCTGCTGATCCGGGCCGAGCCCTGCCACGAGGCTGGATTTGATCTCAGTGGCAATGTCCTGCAGTTCGTGGGCCAGGGACACGGCGTCGGGGGCGAGGCTGATGAGGATGCGCCGGCCATGCTTGGGGTCCGGCTGGGTGCGCAGCAAGCCCTGCTGGACCATCCCCTTGACCACGCGGCTGGCCGTGGGGTCGTCCATCCAGACCTGCTGGGCCAGGGGGTGCAGGGACGACGGCCCCTGCTGCAGCAGCACCAGGATGACCCAGAACTGCTGCAGGGTGAGGTCGTAGGGGACGAGACGCGAGGCGACGGCAGACCTCAGGCGTTTCCGCAGCGCAGCCGCCAGGGTGCCGAGACCGGCCTGGGTGAGGGTGTCGGGCATGGGTTCTTGCATAAGCAAGAATCCTGTGGCCAAGGGAGCCTCGTGTCAATGGGTATAGAAGGGGTTTCTTACTTTCCCCGGGCGCCGGGCCTGGAGGGGTGGCGCCCCCGCTCGCCGCGGGGCGCCGAGCCGGTGGTGGACCTGGAGGGCCGGGCGGGACCACGGGCCCGGCCCCCGCCGCCCTGCCGCCCGGTGGAGATGGGCTCGGCAGGAATGCTGGGGTCCGGCGCGTAGCCCGTGACCACGTCCTTGGGCAGGTCCTTCCGCAGCAGCTTCTCGATGTCCCGGAGCAGGGACTGCTCGTCCACGCAGACCAGGGAGAGTGCCTCGCCTTCGGTGCCCGCGCGGCCGGTGCGGCCGATGCGGTGGATGTAGTCCTCGGCGACGTGAGGCAGCTCGTAGTTCACCACATGGGGGAGCATGTCGATGTCCAGGCCCCGGGCGGCGATGTCCGTGGCCACCAGGACCCGAACGGCGCCCTTCTTGAAATCCTCCAGGGCCTTGATGCGCTGGGGCTGGCTCTTGTTGCCGTGGATGGCCATGGAGCTGATGCCGTCCTTGTCGAGCTGCTCCGAGAGGCGGTTGGCGCCGTGCTTGGTGCGGGTGAAGACCAGCACCTGCTGGAGCTTCCGCGAGGTGATGATGTGGGACAGCAGGGCCCGCTTGCGCTCCCGGTCCACGGGATGGACGACCTGGCGGACCAGCTCGGCGGCGGTGTTCTGGGGTGTGATCTGCACCGTGGCGGGGGTCTTCAGGAACTTGGAGGCCAGCTGCTTGATCTCGTCCGTGAAGGTGGCCGAGAAGAGCAGGGTCTGCCGCTTCGCGGGCAGCAGGGCGAGGATCTTCTGGATGTCGCGGATGAAGCCCATGTCGAGCATGCGATCGGCCTCGTCCAGCACCAGGATCTCCAGCTGGCCGAAGTTCAGGTTGCCCTGGCCCTGGTGATCCAGCAGGCGGCCGGGCGTGGCCACCAGGATCTCGACGCCCGCGCGCAGCGCCTTGGTCTGGGGGTTGATGTTCACGCCGCCGAAGATGGTGGTGGACCGGAGCGGGAGGTATTTGCCGTAGGTGCGGACGCTCTCCTCCACCTGCATGGCCAGTTCCCGGGTGGGGGTGAGGATGAGGGCCCGGATGGGATGGCGGGCGGGCGAGGCCGAGGTGTTGGCATGGGGGGCCAGCAGCTGCAGCATGGGCAGGGTGAAGCCGGCAGTCTTGCCAGTGCCCGTCTGGGCGCGACCCATGAGGTCGCGGCCCTCCAGCACCAGGGGAATGGCCTGGACCTGGATGGGGGTGGGGTGTTCGTAGCCCTGCTCGCGTACGGCGCGCAGAAGCTCGGGCAGCAGCCCGAGGG
>CAIMBM010000229.1 GCA_903839205.1 uncultured Holophagaceae bacterium
GGTCATCCTGGGCCGGAGCCTGGATCGCAACCTGGCCCTGGCCCGGTCGCTCAAGCGGCTGGACCTGCCCGATGACATCCTGGTGGACGTCAAGAACGCCCACCTCTTCAACAAGGATGAGCTGCTGGTGCTCTGCACCGGCAGCCAGGGCGAGCCCATGAGCGGGCTGGCCCGGCTGCTGCGCCGGGAAGTGAAGGGCCTGCCCATGGAACCGGGTGACCGCCTGGTGGTGAGCGCCCGGGCCATCCCCGGCAACGAGGTGGCCATCTCCCGGATGCTGGATACGGCCGAACGCCTGGGGGCCGAGACCTCCCTGGAGGGCCTGGGCCCGGTCCACGCCTCAGGCCACGGCAGCCGCGAGGAACTGGCGGACCTCATCCGGGCCGTGCGCCCGGAACAGATGGTGCCGGTCCACGGAAGCTACCGGAACCTCCGGGCCCACGGGAAGCTGGCCGCCGAGCTGGGCTGGAAGCCCGAGCGCATCTCCCTGCTGGACGGTGGCCTCTGCCTCCGCCTCTTCGCGGACGGCCGCCTGGACCTGCCCGGGGCCGTGCCCGTGGGCAAGTGCTTCGTGCACGAGGGCGTGGACCACATGGTGGACGCCCGGGTGGTGCAGGACCGGCTCATCCTCCAGGAGGATGGCGTGGTCTTCGCCACGCTGCTGGTGGATCCCCAGACCGGCGAACTGGCAGCCCCACCCAGCATCCTCAGCCGGGGCTTCGTGATGCTCTCCGATGACGAGGGCTACGCGGAGCTGCTGGCGGGCGTGGCGCGCAAGGCCTTCGAGGAGGCGCCGCCCCAGGTCCGAAGGGACGGGGAGGCCCTGCGGGACACCCTGCGCCTGGCCCTGCGGCGGATCATCCGCAAGACCACCCAGACCCGGCCCCTGGTGATCCCCGTCATCCTCGAGGCGCCCCAGACCTGAGGCGTTCCCAGCTACTGGGGGTCCCGCCTCGGGCCCAAGCGGCCGCCGGGGCGGTTGCCCCAGCCCTGCCGGAGGGCCTCAGAGACCCGGCGCTGCATCTCTTCCACGTGCATGATCAGGCGGACCTGCTGGGCGGGGCTGAGCCGGGCCCGGATGTCATCCTCGAATTTCAGCTTCAGCCCGGCCTGCTGGCGCCGCAGCTCAATGAACTGCTCCAGGAGGGGCGCCACCTTGGCGTTCTTCTCTTCCTCGGTCCCCGGCCCCAGCAGGATGTCGCTGAAGCGGTGCCGGATGTCCCGGATCTGCCGCATCTTCTCGAAGAGGTCCTGGTCGTAGCGGGCCCAGCGTTCCGCCACGGCCCTGGCCTGGGATTCCGGGAGCCCCACGGACTGCTGCAGCTGGTCCAGGCGGAACCGGGCCAGGGGACGGCCATCCTCGGCCGGGGCCTGGGCCAGGACGGGCAGGGCCGCCAGGAGGAGGGTGGCCTTCAGCAGGATGGGACGCAGCATAATCACCTCGCGAAGGTCGGAGGGGCTTCCAGGTGCTTCAAGAGTGCCTGCATTTCCTCCGGAGAGAGTGCCTGAATCTGGACCGCGTCCTCTTCTGGGTCGTGGAAGGGGGTGTCCGACACCGGGACGCTGGTCTCCAGGATCTCGGTCTGCCTGGGGAGGGTGGCTTCAACGAGGGGGGTCTGGTTGGCCCGCCCCGCCCAGAAGGCGCCCGCCCCCACGGCCATGAACAGGGCCGCGGCGGCGATCCAGGTGAAGGGGCGCGCCCGGTGGTGCAGCGGAAGCCGGACCGGGAGCTTGCGCAGGACCCGGTCAGGGAGCCGGTCGAAATAGCCCGCGGGGGCGAGGACCTCCGGACAGTCCTCCTGGGCGAGGTAGGCCACCCTGGCCTCGGAACAGGCACGGCAGGTACGCATGTGGGCCTCCGCCTCGGCGCCGGGCTCGAGGGGATCCAGGAGCACGGCGTCCATGGTGAGGGAACAGGAATGGGGGCTGGCAGGGGCCTGGGTCATGATCGGCCTCCTTTCATCTGGCGGGACAGGTTCTGTATGGCGTGGAAGATGTGGGCCTTCACGCTGCCCACCGAGGTGCCCATCTCCTGGGCGATCCGCTCGTACTTCCAATCGTGCTGCAGTTTCAGGGTGAGGGCCTGCTTCTGCCGCCGAGGCAGGTTGGGCAGGGCCTCCTGGAGCAGACGCCGGGCTTCCTGGTCGAGCACGGCGGTGATCTGGGTTTCCTCCACCCGCAGGGCGGGGTGCTCGAAGGTGCCCTCGGGCCCGTCCAGGCTCTCGTGCTCCTTGGCCACCCGTTCCCGGTAGTTCAGGGCCTGGCGGGTGGCGATGGTGATGAGCCAGGTGCGGAAGGAGGACTCGAAGCGGAAGCCGGGCAGGGCGCGGTAGACGCGGATGAAGGTCTCCTGGACCGCGTCATCCGCGTCCTGGTGGTTCTTCAGGATGGAAAAGGCCTTGCCGTAAACGTCCCGGGAAAAGAGGCGGACCAGGGAGCCGAAGGCGGCCTGATCCCCCTGCTGAGCCTTCTCCACCCACGCCAGCACTTCGGGAGTGTGGTACGGAGAGGCGGGATCGGGGATTCGATCGGCGGTCGGGAAGGCCGTCTCCGTCATCAAGGGCTCGCTCAGGAAGGCTGACGCCATCATGTTAGGCTCCGGCGGCTGGGATCAAGCAGAAACCTCCGTCCCTAGATGGACCCGGCGAGGCCTCCTGGGGTTGAATGGAGAAGGCCTAAGCCTTCAGTCCTCAGTCTTCAGGAGCTTCCATGCGGGACCGTGTCACCCCACTTCTATCCGAGGCCCAGATCCGTGCCAGGGTCCGGGAACTGGGGACCCAGCTGACCCAGGCCTACGATGGGAAAGATCTCGTGGTCGTAGGTTTGCTCAACGGCGTCTTCCCCTTCATGGCGGACCTCGTGCGCGCCATGGAGCTCGATCTCGAGGTGAGCTTCATGCAGGTGGCCAGCTATGGCGGCGGCCTGGAGAGCACAGGCGAAGTGCACATCCTCAAGGACCTGGACCGGAGCATCCGGGGCCGCCATGCCCTGGTGGTGGAAGACATCGTGGACACGGGGCTCACCCTGTTCAAGGTATCCAACCTGCTGAAGGACCGTGAGCCCCTGAGCCTCAGGATCTGCACCCTCCTGGACAAGCCCAGCCGGCGCAAGGTGGAGGTTCCCGTCGACTACGTCGGCTTCACCATCGAGGATCATTTCGTCGTGGGCTATGGCCTCGACCTGGACGGCAAGCTCCGCAACCTGCCCTACGTCGGGGTCTATCACCCATGAACCCAGCCCGCTCCGGAGCCGTCCTCCTCCTCGCATCCTGTCTCCTGCTCCTGGCCGGCTGCGGGTACCACCGCCTGGACCGGCAGCAGCGGTCGGCGGCCTGGGCCAAGCCGGGGCAGACGATCCGCCTGGCACGGTTCCGCAACCTGACCCCGCGGCTGGGCCTGGAAGACCGCTTCACCAAGGCCCTGGAGAACCGCGTGGTGGCGGCCAGCCCCTGGAAGCTGGTGGCCCAGGGGGAGCCCTCGCGATGGGTGCTCCAGGGAACCCTCGAAGAGTACCGGTCGCGTCCCCTGGGTCTCACCCTGGGCAACAACAAGACCCAGGCCAGCGTCGGCTCGGCTTCGCGGGTGGAGGTGGTGGTGGTGGCCAGCGTGGAACTGTTGGATGGGATCACCGGTGCAGTGGTGCTCTCCCGCCGGGGACTGACCTTCTCGAACCAGTACCGGGTGGATCAGAACTTCGCCAGCTTCGACAGCCGTGAACTGGAGGTGATTGAAAGCCTGGCCGACGACTTCGCCGAGAGCTTCCTCACGCAGCTGCTGGAAGGCATCGACTGATGGCCGCGCCCGCCGCCTGGCTGGAGCAGGCCTTCGTCCTGGTGCATGGCGAGGACGGGGACGGGCGCCGGGAGGCCGTGGAGGCCTGGAAGCGGAAACACGTGGACCCGGAGTGGGAGGACTTCTCGCTCACCCTCTGTTCCGAAGGCTGCCCCTGGGCTGAGGTCCTGGCTGCCCTCCAGGAGGCCCCACCCCTGGGGGCCGAGGCCCGCACCGTGGTCGTCCCCGCCGCCGACAACCTGTTCAGCAAACGCCGGGGCGGACCCAAGGACAAGAAACAGGACCTGCCCGAGGCCGTGGCCGCCCTCCTCCAGACGCCTCCCCGGGGCTTGAAGCTGTTGCTGATCGCCTGGGCAACAGTGCCGGGGGGCCCCGGCAATCCCCTGGGATCCAAGCCCTGGACCGACTGGGCCAAGGCCGGGCGCATCCTGAAGGTGGGCCACATCGAACACCGGGATGTCCCGGCCTTCATCGAGGGCCGGGCGGCGGAGATGGGACTCAGGCTGGGCTCGGGCGGGGCGCGCCTGCTGGCGGAGCGGCTGTCCAACGAGAAGGTGCTGACGGAGCGCTCCAGGAAGAAGAAGGCCGAAGGGGGGCACCCCGGGATCATCCAGCGGACCCTCGAGGTCATCGAGCTGATGGCGGAAGGCCAGGCTGTCACGGAGCCCATCATCGACCAGGCCACCTTCCGCCTGGCCGGGGAACGGGCCTATGCCTGGAAGAATGCCTGGATGAAGGGCGATGCCTCCGCTGCCCTCAGGGCGCTCCGGGAGTCCCTGGACGACGATGCCGACGCCGCCGCTCTGATGCTGTTGAATCAGGTCCGGTCCGAGCTGACCCGCCTGTTCGACTACCTGGAGGCCACAGGTCAGGGACTGAAGGGCGCCGAGCTGCTGGAGGCGATCGGCTTCAGCCCCAAGCAGGCCTTCCTCCTGAACGACCTCGCCGCCACGGCCAATCGCCTTCGGGGCAGGCCACTGGCCGGGATGCTGCGGCGGGTGAATCAGACCGAACGGGACCTGAAGGGAATGGCCCTGGGGAAGGGCCAGACGGCGCTGCTGGACCTCACGCTCTACCTGTGCCGGACCTGGGGGCACTGAAGGCAGCTTTCTGGGCGATCCGGACATTGGTCACTTGAGTAGGAGCGGGCTCAGGCGGATCATGGGGGGCTGATCCTGGAGGGCCCATGTCCGAATGCGTCATTCCCACTCTGACTTCGTTGGAGGTGGTGGCATCCAAGTCTGTCCTGCCTGGCGGTTGGAAGGCCGACCTGTCCAACCTGAAGGCCCTGGACCTCACCCTGCCGGTGATGGAACTCCTCCGCCGCACCACCAGCCGTCTGCCCCAGGACGTGATCGACGCGCTGGTGAAGGGCCGGGATGCCGAGGAAGAAGGCAGCCGCGCCTTCAATACCCTGAATGACATGGTGCGGAACATCAACCTTTCGGACGGGCAGGTGACCCCCCTCTGCCAGGACACGGGCTCCATCATCTTCTGGGTCCGGCATCCCTACGGGCTGAGCCAGCGCGCCGCCAAGAAGCAGATCCGCGAGGCGGTGGCCCAGGCCACGAAGAACGTCTGGCTGCGTCCCAACTGCGTGGAATCCCTCAGCGGCAAGAACAGCGGCAACAACATGGACCCCTTCCACGAGCACCACCCGGCCATCCACTTCGAGGAGTGGGACCGGCCTGAGGTCGAGGTCTCCGTCATGCAGAAGGGCGGCGGCTGCGAGAACGTGGGCGCCCAGTACCGCCTGCCGGACGCCACCATCGGGGCGGGCCGCGACATCAAGGGCGTCCGCAAGTGCATCATCGACGCCGTGGTGAAGGCCCAGGGCCAGGGTTGCAGCCCCGGCATCCTCGGCGTGGCCATCGGCGGCGACCGGGTCACGGGCTACGAGAAGAGCAAGGAACTCATCCTGCGCAAGCTGGGCACCGCCAACGCAGACCCCAAGATGGACGCCTTCGAGAAGGAACTCACCAACGATCTGAACACCCTGGGCATCGGCCCCATGGGCTACGGCGGCAACAC
>CAIMBM010000230.1 GCA_903839205.1 uncultured Holophagaceae bacterium
ACTGCAACTGGATGGAAGCCGAAAAGCGCATCAAGCAGGCGATTCGGCTGCTGCCGGTGGAATCGGACTTCTACCTGATTCAGGCGCGCATCAGCTTGGCCCAGGGGCAGTTAAAGGACGCCATCAAGGCTTTGGAGAAGGCCCGCAAATGGGCCATGCCCGAGATGCGATCCCGCTACGACACCAAGCTGGCCCTGCTGAAGGGTGAGAAGCCTACTTAGCTGCTTCAGGATCAATTCGCTTCCAATTCTGCTAAGCGGGTTTGCGCATCCTGGCTGTCGGGGTGGTGCAGCAGGCACTCCCGCAGGTAGCGTCGGGCGCCGTCCAGATCTTCCAGCTCCCTCCGGGCCTCCGCGAGGTGGATGAGGGCCTCCTCGGCCTGGGGATCCACTTGGAGGGCCTGCCGCCAATGGCTCTCGGCCCGATCCCAATCCCCCAGCTCAGCGCAGGCATGACCTGCATCCAGGAGGTAGCGCAGATCCTGGGGGTCCATGCGGACCGCACATTCGAGATCCAGACGTGCGGGGAGGGGATCTCCCAGATGGACCCGGGCCAGCCCCCGCAGATGCCAGAAGGACGGGCGTTCGCGGCAGGTCTCTCCGAGGCCATCGAGGAAGGGCAGCAAGGCCTCCCAGGCGTCCATGCCGGCCAGGCAGTCCGCCTGGAGCAGCAGCAGGTCCACATCCTCGGGGTGCTCCTTCAGCAGCGTCACCACTTCGGCATAGGCGGCTTCGTAGTTGCCTTCCGCCACCTGGACCTGCAGTCGCAGGGGCGGGTGATGCTCCCCTTGGGACTCCGGTTGGATCTTGTCCAGCTGCTCCTTGGCGAAGGCGGGCCGGCCTTCCCACCAGAAGGCGAACTCCGCCCGGCGGAGGTACCACTCCTGTCGGAGGGTTTCGCTCTCGTCACCTTCCGGGATGGTCGCCCAGGCGTGTTCCAGGGTCTTCAGGGCCTCATTGTCGCGATGCAGTTCCAGCGCGATCTGATACCGCTCCATCCAGAGGCGGAAGGCGCCGGGCAGCCGGCTGAGGGCGGTCTCGATGACCCGCAAGGCCCCTTCCCGGTCCCCCAGCTGGCGGCGTGAGACCGTCTCCGCCAGCCAATGAGGGGGCTGGGAGCGCCGTTCCGGAGGCAGGGCCTGGACCAGGGCAATCGCCTCGGCATGACGGCCATTCCGCAACAGGTACATCCCGGCAGCGCCCCGATCCCAAGGCAGCCGCGGATCGCCATGGCGGGCCATGAGGACCGCCAGCGCCTGCTCGGCCACAGCCTCCTTGCCGTGCTGAAGCCCCGCGAGCATGAGGTCCTCCAGGACCAGAGGGTCGTCCCAGGACAGGGGCAGAGCCGCCTCGAACTGGACCCAGGCCTCCTGGAGGGCCCCGGGGTCGGCGACGCGAAGCAGCAGGATGCCCTGGAGATGGCGGAGCCGGCCCATATGTGGGGCCAGGGCGATCAGCCGTCTGCCCCAGGCCAGGCGCCGGGCACTGGGGATTCCAGGCACCTTCTGGAAACCCCGGGAGGTCAGCAGTCGCTTCCAGAGCGGAAGCCGGGCGAGTTGGGCTTCAAGGGCCTCCAGCCAGGCCCGGTCCCGGTACCCCAGGGAGAGGTGGAGCGCACTTTTCAACAGGAGCGTCCGGTAGCCCAGTTCCCCGCGGTACCACAACGGATCCCCCAGGACCTGGAGCACCTCGTAGGGATGATCGCCCGCTGCCCAGCGCTGCTCGGTCTGGAGCAGCCGGGGCCGTTCGATCCAGCGAGTCCGGGCCTGGATCCCGAGCCAGGCCCCCAGGCCAATGGTGCCTGCCACGAGGGTCAGGGCTGAAAGGGGCGGGAGCCCCCCGCCCGGGGCCGAGGTCAAGAGGGCCATACCCGCGAGGAAGGTGGCCAACAGCACCACCGCCAGCAAGGTTCTGGAAATCCAAGGATGTCGCGCCACAGTGTCAGTATGCCTTCATGGGATGGACCCCAGGGAGGCCGGGGCTCGCAAGCAGGTGAAGCTGTTGCTCAAAGCTGGTTGATGTTCGCCGCCTTCTAATTCCCTGCCGGATCTACTTCGATGAGGAT
>CAIMBM010000231.1 GCA_903839205.1 uncultured Holophagaceae bacterium
AGGCCGCAAAGACGGTCATGGCCTTGGGCCGCACCCGCTTCACGGCGCCATGGATGATGGCCTCCACCAGATCGCCTTCCGTGTTCAAGCGTCCCTCCCGCTGCGCCTGGTCGTGGCTGAGGTCCAGGAAGAGCAGCATGAACACGCCGGTTTCCGCATCCAGGCCCATGAGGGCGATGAGGCCCACCCAGACGGCGATGCTCATGTTGTAGCCCAGGAGCCAGAGCAGCCAGAAGGCGCCGATGGCGCTGAAGGGCACGGCCAGCATGACGATGGAGGCCTTGAAGGCGCTTCGGGTGTTGGCGTAGAGCAGGCCGAAGATCAGCACCAGGGTGATGGGCAGGATGACCTTCAGGCGCTCCTTCACCCGGATCATGTTCTCGAACTGGCCGCTCCAGGTGAGGCTGTAGCCCGTCGGCAGCTTGAGGTCCCTTTCGATGGCGGCCTTGGCGTGCTCCACATAGGAGCCCACGTCGATCTTCGAGGTGTCGAAGTCCACGATCACGTAGCCGTCGAGCAGCCCATTCTCGTCCCGGATCATGGCCGGGCCCGAGGTCAGCCGGACATCGGCGATCTGCGACATGGGAATGGTGGCTCCGCTGGGCAGCGGCACCAGGACGCGCTTCAGCGCTTCCGGGGAATCCCGGTAATCCCGGGCATAGCGGACATTGACCGGATACCGGGCCCGGCCGTCGAAGACGGTGCTCTGGTTCTCGCCGCCCACGGCGGTCATCACCATGTCGTTGGCCTCGTCCACGCTCAGGCCATAACGGGCCAGCTGGTCCCGCCTGAGGTCGAAGTCCACGAAATAGCCCTGGGCGGTGCGCTCGGCAAAGGCGCTGCGGGTGCCAGGGACCCGCTGAAGGATGCCTTCCGCTGCCACGGCGACGGTCTGGATGGTCTCCAGGCTGGGCCCGTTGATCTTCAGGCCCACGGGCGTGCGGATGCCCGTGGAGAGCATGTCGAGCCGGGCCTTGATGGGCATGGTCCAGGCGTTGGGGATGGCCGGCAGCTTCACGGCCCGGTCCAGGTCCTCCACGATCTGCTCCTGGGTGATCCGATCCCGCCAGAAGGGGCGGAGGATGGACTTCAGCCAGTCGGGTGCCCAGCCGGAGTACCAGCGAGGGCTTGCGCGCCACTGGTCCTCGGGCTTGAGCTCGATGACCGTCTCCATCATGGAGAGGGGCGCCGGATCGGTGGCCGTGTCCGCCCGGCCCGCCTTGCCGAACACCCGGCCCACCTCGGGCACGGTGCGGATGAGGCGGTCCTGGATCTGGAGGATCCACTGTGCCTCAGTCTCGCCGAGTCCCGGCAGGGTGGAGGGCATGTAGAGCAGCGTCCCCTCGTTCAGGGGCGGCATGAACTCGCTGCCCAAAGCCAGGAAGGCCGGGATGGTGGCGAGGACCAGCAGCAGGGCCACCAACAGGGTCGCCTTGGCGTGCCGCACCACGAAGCGGCAGGGCCGTTCGTAGATCCGGTGGAGGACGACACTGATGGGGTGCTTCTCCTCGGCGTAGTACTTGCCGACGGCCACCTGTGTGGCGGTCCAGGCCAGCCAATTCGGCTTGAAGGTGAAGGGTTCCACGCGGGCGAAGAGCATGCGCAGGGCCGGGTCCAGGGTCAGGGCCAGCAGGGCTGCGATGGCCATCGCGAAGTTCTTGGAGAAGGCCAGGGGCTTGAAGAGGCGACCCTCCTGGTCCACCAGGGTGAAGATGGGCAGGAAGCTGACGGCAACCACCAGGAGGGAGAAGAACACCGATGGGCCCACCTCCATCAGGGCCTCCAGCCGGACCTGGTAGAAGGTCCCCGGCTTTCCCGCTGCGATCCACCCTTCGATCTTCTTGTAGGCGTTCTCCACCTCCACGATGGCGCCGTCCACCAGCACGCCGATGGAGATGGCGATGCCCGCCAGGCTCATGAGGTTGGCGTTCTGCCCGATCCCGTAGAGCGGGATGAAGGCCAGCGCCACCGAGACGGGAATGGTGAGGATGGGCACCATGGCCGAGGGGATGTGCCAGAGGAAGACCAGGATGATGATCGACACGACGATCATCTCCTCGATGAGCTTGTGCTTCACCGTACCGATGGCCCGCTGGATGAGCTCCGACCGGTCGTAGACCGGCACCACTTCCACGCCCTCGGGGAGGCTGGCCCTCAGCTCGGCGAGGCGGGCCTTCACGCTGCGGATGACATTCAGGGCGTTCTCCCCCTGCCGCATGACCACGATGCCGCCCACGGCATCGCCCTGGCCGTCGAGGTCCGTGAGGCCCCGACGCAGCTCGGGCCCCAGGTTCACGGTGGCGACGTCCCCCAGCCGGACCGGGGTGCCGTCATAGGCCTTGAGGACGGCGCTCTCCAGATCCCCGGTGGCCTTCACATAGCCCCGGCCCCGGACCATGTACTCCCGGCCGCTGTACTCCACCAGCCGTCCGCCCACTTCCGAATTGGAGGACTTCACGGCGCTGATCACCGCGCCGATGGGGATGCGGTAGGCGGCCAGCTTGTTGGGATCCACGCTCACCTGGAACTGCCGGACCTGGCCCCCCACCGTGGCCACTTCCGCCACGCCGGGAACGCTGGCGAGGGAGTACTTGAGGAACCAGTCTTGGTGGGACCGGAGCTCGTCGCTGCTGTGCCGGCCGGAATGGTCCACGAGGGCGTACTGGTAGACCCACCCGACTGAAGTGGCATCGGGCCCCAGTTCCGTCTTCACGCCAGGGGGCAGGTTGGCGGTGATCTTCGAGAGGTATTCCAGCACCCGGCTGCGCGCCCAGTAGATGTCGGTGCCGTCCTCGAAGATCACGTAGACATAGGAGTAGCCAAAATCGGACAGGGCCCGGACCGCCTTCACCTTCGGGGCGCCCAGCAGGCTGGTGACGATGGGATAGGTGACCTGGTCCTCGACGATGTCCGGGCTCCGGTCCCATCTCGAGTAGACGATGACCTGGGTGTCCGAGAGGTCCGGCAGGGCATCCAGCGGAATGGTCCTCATGGTCCAGAAGGCGAAGACCAGGGCGATGATGGAGGCTGCCAGCACCAGCCAGCGGTTCTCGGCGGAGAACCGGATGATCCGCTGCAGGGCCGTCGGGTGTTCGGGATCGTAGCCAGCGTAGCTGCTCATCGTCTGCTCATCTGGGCCAGGGCGGCCCCCAGGCGGGATTCGGAATCCACCAGGAAGTTGGCCCGGGTGATGACCTCGTCCCCGGACCGGAGGCCCGAGAGGATCTCGACCTGGTCCCCCACGCGAAGGCCCGTGGTGATGGCGCGGGGCTCGAAGCGGCCCTTCCCGAGGGCGACGAAGGCCACCTTCTGGGTGCCCGCGTCGAGCACCGCATCCATGGGCACGAGGAGGCCCCGGTGCGCGGGTCCCTGGATCACGGCCTCGCCGTAGGTGCCAGGCTTCAGCTCTCCCTTCGGATTCGGCACCTCGAGCCGCAGTTTGGCGGTTCGAGTCTTGGGATCCAGGATGGGATCCACGAAGACCACCCGGCCCCTGAAGGTCTTCCCGGGCATGGAGGCCAGGGTCAGGGTGCCGGGCTGCCCAACCTTGACTCGGGCCAGTTCCGCCTCGTAGACGTCCGCCAGGGCCCAGACATGGCTGAGATCCGTGAGCTCGAAGGGGATGTCCGCGGGCGTCAGGCGGGCGCCCTGCACCACGTTCTTGGCCGTCACCACGCCGGACACCGGCGAGCGGAGGATGATGTCCCGCTGGGCCACGCCCGTCCTTTCAAGACGGTCGAAGGCCTCCTCGGGCACGTCCCAGAGGGCCAGCCGGCGCCGCGCCGAGGCCACCAGGTCGTCCCCGCTCTGGGCCAGGGCGCCTGCCGCCAGGCCCTTCCGGGTCCTCACGGCGAGCAGGTACTCCTCCTGGGCGCTCACGAACTCCGGGCTGTAGAGGCTGAAGAGGGGCTGCCCCTTGGCCACGGGCTTGCCGACGAAATCCACGAAGAGGCGATCCACGAACCCATCGACCTTCAGGTTCACCTTGCGGACCCGGGTCTCGTCCACGGCCAGGATGGCCGTGGTGCGGAGCTCGCCGCCCACCTTGCCCTCGAGGACCCTGGCCGTGGTGAGGCCGATGAGCTGCTGGCGCTCGGGATCGATGGTGACGGCGGCGTGATCCTCGACAGCGGGACCGGCGCTCTCCCCCTCCCCACCGTTCATGGGCACCAGCTTCATGCCGCAGATGGGGCAGTCGCCTGCGTGGTCCTCGATGATCTGGGGGTGCATGGGACACTGGTACATATGTGGCCCCGGAGCGGCCGCCTGGGCCGTTCCATGGCGGTGCTCCCCCTTGGCCCCGGGGCGCAGGAGGAGGGTGCCGCCCACCCCGGCGATCAGCCCCAGGGCCACCAGGCCGAGGGTGCGGAGACGCGAGGGGCGGGTGGGTGTTGGTGCGTCGAGGATCGGCCGATCGAAGCTCATGGGTGATCTCCTACATCTTCGTGGAAGCAGGGCCGCTGTCCTGGGGGGCGCCCGGGGCCTTGGCGGCGGCTTTCGTCGCGGCGGGCGTTTCCGAGCCACCCTTGGACATGCCGGCGGGGCCCAGCGTCCCGCCGGACACGGGCACCGTGGGCCCGAGGGCCGCCTCGCTCAGGGCGATGTGCTGGGCCTGGAGCTGGGCCAGGGCCTGGAGGTAGGAACCCTGATCTCCCACCCAGCCGTTGAGGGCCTCCAGGGCCCCGAGAAAGGAGCCCCGCCCGGCGCCATACTGCGCGAGGGCCGCCTGGAAGCTGGCTTCGCTCTGGAGCAGGAGCCCATCCCGGTAGAGGTCCCGGGTGCGGCGCAGCGTCTGGACCTGGATGGTCCGCTCCTCGGTGCGCTGGCGCAGCAGGCTCCGCACCGATGCCACCTCCGCCCCCTGGCCGCGCAGATGGTGCTGATGTTCGGCCAGGGCCCGCTGCTGCTTGGAGTGCCCGTAGATGGGCAGCGAAACGCTCAGGCCCACCTGCCACATGGGGTCGAGGCCGCCCCGGGGCATGAGACCGGCGGTGACGGCGAAATCGGGCCGGCGGTCCAGCTTGGCCAGCTCCACCAGCTTCTCCGTCTGCTTCACACTCGCATAGGCACCGGCCAGTTCGGGGCTGCGGGCCTCCACCTGCTCGGGGGAGAGCTGGGCGGGTTCGGCCAGGTCGGTCAGCCCCGCCGTGGTGGGGATCGGGTCGGCCGGATCGTGCTGCCGCAACCGGTTCAGGTCCGCGACCGCCGACCGCTCCTCGGCCTCGAGGGACCAGGCGGCCAGCTGCAGGCGCGTGCGCTCCAGCTGGGCGCGTAGGAGATCGCCCTGGCTGCCCTGCCCCACCTCGTACCGGGTCCGGGCCAGCCGTTCGGCCTCTTCGAGGAAGAGCGTCTGCTGGTCCAGCAGCTTCTTCTGCCCCCGCACCAGCAGCAGCGTCGTGTAGCCGCGCCGCACGTCCGCTTCGAGGCCCATCTGGACCCGTGTGCGGAGGGCCCCGGAGAGGTCCACCCCGATGGCTGCCACGTCCTTGCGCAGCCCCCGTTTGCCCGGCCATGGGAAGGGCTGGGTGAAGCCTATGCTGTAGAAGCTGGTTTCCATGCGGCCCACCTCGATGCGCTTGAAGCCGTCGTTCTGAAGGCCCAGGGACAGCGAAGGGTCCGGCAGGACACCCGCTTGCGGTACGCGCTCCTGATCCATCTGGACGGCTACCTCGGCCCTCTGAAGGTCCGGGTGCCCTTCCAGCGTCTCGCGCAGCAGATCGGCCAGCACGGGATCGGGAAGCGGGGAATGGGAGAGGGGTGCCTGGGCCGGGGCCGGTGCGACTAGCACCAGGGCCGGGACCAGGCGCAGGGTCCTGCGCATGGGAACTCCGAAAGGGGAAGGACGCGACGGCCCACTCCGATGAGTGGACAGAGCTTCGCTCAGTCCCCGATCAGATCCGGAAGGTGTTCAGGCGGGCGAGGTGCCGCCCCAGGTCCGGGTCCCGGCCACCCTCCGTAGAGGAAGCACCGTCCAGCTCCCGGATATCCAGGGCCTGGGCCCAGGTGGCAGGTTCGGGACGGGGTTCCGCCTTCCGGTCGCCCTGGGCCTGGCGCACCGCCCAGGCGGCCACGGGGACCGTGGGGTTCGTGCAGAGGTTGCTCGAGGGTGTGCGGTTCCCCTCGGGCTTCGGGCAGGGGCAGCCCTCGGGGCCGGCCCCCATGCCGCAGCCGCAGCAGCAGGCCTGCGCCTGCGCCTGGACCGGCGTCCAGTCCCCGGCCCCGCTGCCCAGGAGCAGCGCGATGGCCAGGATGGCTCGCAGAATCGACCGCAAGGAGGGACCTCCGGATGCTTTTCAATCATACGGCCCGGCACCCCTGTGGCGACAAGAAAGCCTTGACCCAGGTCACAGGGGCCCGCGGGACGGAGTCCCTCGAGGGCCGGCGCAGCGGCCTTCGGCGCTAGGATGCTGTCATGGGCTCGGTTGATACGGCAGAGGTTGCAATCATCGGCGGTGGCATCGCGGGGCTCAGTCTCGCCTTCCACCTGGCCCGGGCCGGCCAGCCGGGCATCGTCCTCCTGGAGCGCGAGGACCAGCCTGGCACCTACGCCAGCGGCCACAACGCCGCCGTGGCCCGCAGCCTCACGGGCCGGGACGAGCATACCGCCCTCACGGTGGAGGGCCGGCGCCGCCTGGCCGAAGCCGGGCTCCTGACCCCCGGGGGGGGCCTCCTCGCCAGCCTGGAACGGGGCCCCCTGGAGGCCTTCTCGGCCGAAGCCGAGCGCCATGGGGTGGCGGTGCACCGGGGGGACGGGATCCCCCTGCCCGGCCTCAGGGCCGCCGAGCACCTGGTCATTCCCGGTGATGGCGTCATCGATATAGCCGGCCTGCTGCACTGGTGCGCCGAGGGGGCGCGGTCCGGCGGGGCGGACCTGCGGTTTGGCTGCGCCCTGCGCTCGCTGCGCCCCACCGAATCGGGCTTCGAGCTGGACACCGACCTCGGGCCGCTGCGCACGAAGGCCCTCGCCATTGCCGCCGGCGCCTGGGCCGGGGAACTGGGCCGGATGGCCGGGTCTCCGCTCGCCTTCACGCCCCTCCGGCGCAGCCTGGTCTGGAGCGCCGCCCCGCACCCGCAGCAGGAGCCCTGGGCCTGGTGGGTGGACCGCCCTTTCTACATGCGCCCCGAAAGCGGCGGGCTGCTCATGTGCCCCTGCGAGGAGGTGGCGGTGCCGCTACCCAGTCGGGGGAACCAGCCGGACACAGATCCCTCGGTGCTCGAAGGCCTCTTCACGAGCCTGCGCGAGCTCGCCCCCCAGCTGGCGGACCGCCCCATCACGCGCTACTGGACGGGCCTGCGCACCTTCGCGGCGGACCGGCGCTTCGTCATCGGCTGGGATCCCTCGAATCCCCGCCTCTTCTGGTCCGCGGGCCTCGGGGGGCATGGCATGACCAGCGGTCTCGGCGTGGGGGCCCTGGCGGCCGACTGCTTCCGGCGCCTCCGGGACGCCGGCCCCCTGGATCCCGCGAGGTTCCTCTAGGCCCATTGAAAAGGCCCGGGAAGCCCCGGGCCTTTGGTGTCCGGCACTCGACTCAGGCCTCTTCGGGCACGGCGGCGTGGGGATCCACATGCCCCTCGAGGTACTCCTCTTCTTCGATGACCTCGACGTTGTTCAGCACCTTGACGGCCCGGTCGAGGTTCAACTCATGCTCCCACTTGGACACGGCCACGGAGGCCACGCCATTGCCGATGAGGTTGGTGATGGCGCGGGCTTCGGACATGAAGCGGTCGATGCCCAGCAGCAGGGCCAGGCCCGCCACCGGAATGTTGCCCACGGCGGACAGGGTGGCCGCCAGGGTGATGAAGCCGCCTCCGGTCACCGCGGCTGCGCCCTTGGAGGTGAGCAGGAGCACGGCCAGGATCTCCAGTTGCTGGGGCAGGGTCACGTGCGTGTTGGTCGCCTGGGCGATGAAGAGGCAGGCCAGGGTGAGGTAGATGGACGTGCCATCCAGGTTGAAGGAGTAGCCCATGGGCACCACGAGGCCCACCACGGACTTGGAGCAGCCCAGGCGCTCCATCTTGTGCATCATCAGCGGCAGGGCGGACTCGGAGGAGGACGTGCCCAGCACGATGAAGATCTCTTCGCGGATGTAGCGGATGAACTTGAAGAGGTTCAGGCCGGCCCACTTCATCACCAGGCCGAGGATCAGGATCACGAACAGGATGCTGGTGGCGTAGAAGCAGGCGATGAGCTTACCCAGGGGCAGCAGGGACTTGAGCCCGTACTGGCCGATGGTGAAGGCCATGGCGCCGAAGGCACCGATGGGGGCCACGCGCATGACGATGGCCACGATGCGGAAGAGGATCTTCGTGAGCGAATCCAGCCAGTTCATCATGGGCTTGCCCTGGTCCTTCAGGGCGGCCAGGGCCACACCGAAGAGGATGGAGAACAGCAGGATCTGCAGGATGTCGCCCTTGGCGAAGGCGTCGGCGACATCCTTGGGGATGATGTTCATGATGAATTCGGCCGTGCTCAGGTGGTGGCTGGCGCCGGCATAGTTGGCGATGGCCTTGGTGTCCAGGGTCGCGGGATTCACGTTCATCCCGGCACCGGGCTTCAGCACGTTGGCGATGATGAGGCCGATGGCCAGGGCGATGGTGGTCAGCACCTCGAAATAGATGATGCCCTTGAGGCCCACGCGTCCCACCTTCTTCAGGTCGCCCATCTTGGCGATGCCCGACACCACCGTCACGAAGACGATGGGAGCGATGAGCATCTTCACCAGGCGGATGAACCCTTCTCCCAGGGGCCGCATGGCGGCGCCGGTCGAGGGGTGGAAGTGGCCCAGGAGGGCGCCGCAGGCCACTGCGATGAGTACCTGCAGGTAGAGGTTATGGGTCAGGCGGCGCATGTGTGGCTCCATTGCGGAGGATGGGGAACGGGTCGGATGCAACCTTCCCGCCCCGGACGGAACGGGCCGGATCGGGTCCCACCGGGAACGCACAGGAGGGGAGGCCTCGCAATGGAGGGGCCCTTGGCCGGATCTGCGTCCAGGCGTAGAACGAGTCGTTTTGGTAGAAAGAACTCCTGACAGTGGATCACAGGACAGGCATTCGCGTCTGTGACTTCAATCGCAGATGGATGAAGGATTACAGCGCATCGGTTGTTGTTGACCATATGCTCATCAACTTCGGACGTCGACGCGCGCCCAAGGATTTCCTGGAGGCTGGAGCGGGTCCGGATAGGATCACTCCATGTCCGTCCAACCGCTCCGAGTCGCCCTGGTCCAGCAGGACACGGTCTGGCAGGACCCGGCCGCGAACCTGGCCCGGGCTGGCGCCTTTGTGGCACAGGCGGCCAAGGCCGGCGCGCGGGTGGTGGTCTTTCCGGAACTGTTCACCCTGGGCTTCACCATGGCCCCGGAACCCTTCGCCGAACGGATCCCGGGCCCCACCAGCGAGGCCCTGGCGGACCTTTCCAGGCGCTTCAGCCTCTACATCGTGGGCTCGGCGGTGGAGGCGAACGCGCCCCATCCCAGCAACGCGGCCTTCGTCACGGCGCCGGACGGCACCCTGGTCGGGGTCTACCGCAAGATCCATCCCTTCTCCTACGGGGACGAGAACCTTCACTATACGGGCGGCACCCAGTGCCCCCTGTTCGAGATCGATGGCATCCCCTGCGGGCTGCAGATATGCTATGACCTCCGCTTCCCCGAGCCCTTCCGCGCCCTCGCCGCCAGGGGCGCCGAGGTGGTCTTCGTGCCCGCCAACTGGCCCGCCCGGCGGATCTCTGCCTGGTCGACCCTGCTCTCCGCCCGGGCCATCGAGAACCAGATGGCCATCTGCGGCGTCAACCGTGTGGGCCGGGATCCGCACCTCGACTACCCGGGGAAATCGGCCCTCCACGACTGTTTCGGTGAGGTGATCGCTCGGGGTGACGCCTCCGAAGGGCTGGTGATAGGGGACGTTGACCTGGCGCAGCTGCGGGCGTGGCGGAAACGGTTCCCAGCCCTGAGCGACCGGCGGGTCGAGGTGTACCCGGCGCTAGAGCGGGAAGATGGAACACCGATAAGAGCTGATGTACGTTGATGAAGGTGAAAGTCTCATGCGACTGGACCCCACCAGCCTGACTGCGGAACAAAGACAGAAGTGCCCTCTCTGCGGTGGGCCGAACGGCTGCGCGCCCTCTTCCTGCGGTGACATCCACGCACCCTGCTGGTGCACTGGCGTCACCTTCAATCCAGCCTCACTGGCATTGGTTCCCCCTGAGCTTCGTCAGGTCGTGTGCCTCTGCAAACAGTGCGCAGTCACCCCTCCGACAAACGCCTGACCCCTGTCGCAACCCGGCCTCCGCCTGACCTCACCGGTGTTCATCCGCATTTTTCGGTGTTCATCGGTGGCCATCTTTTCTCCTCGCCAAGCGGTGGCTGCCTGACCCCCGCTAGAATCAGGCCATGCCCAAGCTCCCGGAGGCCCTGCGCGCGCTGCGCTACCGCAACTACCGCCTCTTCTTCTCGGGCCAGCTGATCTCCCTCGTCGGCACCTGGATGCAGACCGTGGCCCAGGGCTGGCTGGTCTACCGGCTGACCCACCAGGCTTCCCTGCTGGGACTCGTGGCCTTCACCGGACAGATCCCGGTGTTCCTCCTGGCCACCCTGGGGGGCATGACCGCCGACCGCCTGCGGGCCCACACGCTGGTGATCATCACCCAGTCGGCCTCCATGGTGCTGTCGATGGTCCTCGCCCTCCTCACCCTCACGGGCCAGGTCCACATCTGGCACATCGTCACCACTTCGCTGCTGCTCGGGATGGTGAACGCCTTCGACATCCCGGCCCGGCAGGTCTTCGTGGCCCAGACCGTGGACCGGGCGGACCTCATGAACGCCATCGCCCTGAACTCGTCCATGTTCAACGGCGCCCGCATCATCGGGCCCGCCGTGGCCGGCGCGCTGCTGGTCACCGTGGGCGAGGGCTGGTGCTTCCTCATCAACAGCCTGAGCTACCTCGCCGTCCTGGCTGGACTCCTGGCCATGCGCCTGGACGCCGCCCACACCCGGCAGGCCCCCGCCGGCCGCCGCTCCGTGCTGGAGGGATTCCGCTTCATCCTCGCGGCCCACCCCGTTCGCGACCTGCTGGTGCTGCTGGGACTGTTGAGCCTCCTGGGCATGCCCTATTCAGTGCTGATGCCCATCTTCGCCGACCAGATCCTCCACGGCGGCGCCAAGGCCTACAGCGTGCTCATGGGCGTCTCCGGGGCTGGCGCCCTGGCCGGGGCCCTCAGTCTGGTCCTCAAGCGCAGCCCCCGGGGCCTCGGGCACTGGATCGCCGCCTGCACCACGGGCTTCGGCCTGGCCCTCATCGCCTTCGCCCTTTCACGCAGCTTCCTGCTTTCGGTGCTGCTCATGCTGCCGGTGGGCTACACCTTCATGGTGCAGATGGCCTCCACCAACACCATGATCCAGATGATGATCCCCGATGCCCTCCGGGGCCGGGTCATGTCCGTCTACTCCATGATGTTCATGGGCATGGCCCCCATCGGCGCCCTCCTTGGCGGCACCGTGGCCCACCACCTCGGTGCCCCCCTCGCCGTGGCCCTGGGCGGGGGCGGCTGCGTCGCTGCGGGCCTGGCCTTCGCCCTCCGCCTCCCGCGGTGGCGGCAGGGGGCGAGGCTGCTCTACCGGTCCGAGGAAGCCGCGCGCAATGCCGAAGGGACCCCCGGATGAGCGGAGCAGGCAGGAAGGGCGTGGGTTGCTGCGGCTATCACTGCGGCGGGTTGGCCGGGGCGTCCCGCTTGTACCAGGATGCCTGCCCGTAGACGGGCCTTACCTTCTGCTCCAGGAGTTCCAGCTGGCCTGCGCTCAGCGGCAGGAAGGCCCGGGCGATGCGGACGTTTTCTTCGAGCTGGGCCAGGTTGTCCACGCCGATGATGACCGTGCTCACGGGGTGGCTCAGGGTGTAGCGCATGGCCTCCTGCATGGTGAGGGTGCCGGGGCGGTCGTGCTTCGCGGCACCCCGCTGCTTTTCCGGGGGCGGTGGCTCGACGCCCTGGAGGATGCGGCCCCTGGCGGGGATCTTCATGGCGATGATCCCCATCTCCTTTTCCACGGCCAGGGGCAGGAGGGTCTTCTTGAAGGGCAGGTGCCAGGTGTCTGCGGCGTTGAAGGCCATCAGCACCGTGTCGAAGGGGAAGCGGCGGATGGCCTCCGCCAGCACGTCGGGATCACTGTGGCCGCTGAGCCCCAGGAACCGCACCAGCTTCTGGTCCCGGGCCTTCGCAAAGGCCTCGAGCGCGCCCCCCTTGGCGCAGACGCGCTCCACGTCGTCCATGGTGCCCATGGCGTGCAGCTGCCACAGGTCCACATGGTCGGTCTGGAGCAGCTTCAGCGAGGTCTCCAGCAGGCGCATCGAGCCGTCCGCGCTGCGGTCGTGGGTCTTGGTGGCGAGGAAGGCCTCCCCCCGCCGCCGCTTCAGCACCTGCCCGAAATACTGTTCGCTCCAGCGGGCCTCGCCACCGTAGCGGGCCGAAGTGTCCAGGTAGTTCACCCCGAGGTCCAGGGCCCGCTCGATGATGGGAACCGCCACCTTCTCATTGTTCGGCTGCTCGATGGCAGCCTGGCCGCCCAGGCTGAACAGCCCCACCAGATGGCCCGTGCGCCCCAGGTTGCGGGTGGGCATGGCCGTGGCGGTGGCGGGGTTGAAGGGCGCTGCGGGGGAGGGCCTCAGCTGCACGGGTTCGGTGGATTCCCCCGCCCCCAGGCGGCTGGCCATCAGGCCGATGGCCGCAGCGGCACCGAGCTTGAAGAGGTCGCGACGGGTGGGGCCGGTGTCGGACACGGCGTCCTCCTTGGGAGTGGGACCCTAGTATCGCGCCAGGAATGCCTCCAGGTGCGCAATGGCCCCGGCCGCTGACTCATAAGTGCAGAACTTGAATCCGGGCTGCCGGATGCCCGTGAGCATCTTGCTGACGCGGACGCCCTTCTTTGCCAGGCAGAGCACGGGCCGGCCCCGTTCCAGGGCGTAGGCCACCTCGAAGCCCACACCGTGGGAAGGCGTGCTCACTTCCGCGATGACGGCATCGCAGGCCCGCAGCCAGGCCGTGTCCCGGTCGAAGACCGCCTCCGGGGACAGCTCGCCATCCGCCGACTCCACCGTGGTCGCGGCCAGGTGGGCCGTCAGCACGTGGTGGCCCAGCGCCTGGAGGTGGGCCACCAGCTCGGCATAGAGCGGCTGGTCCTGCCGCCCGCCCGTGAGAGAGCAAGAGAAATAGAGGTCCATGAGAATCCTAGGGGATAGCGTCTATCCACAGATTTCACAGATTCACACAGATTCCTATTTTGCATTATTAATCTGTGTCATCTGTGGAATCTGTGGACCCGTTTATTCATTTCTCTGTGAGTTCAGCCACGAGCTGCTCCGCGTCCATGACCTTCCGCAGGGCTTCGAGGATGGCGCGGGCGTCGGTGGCCACGGCGCGCTTGGTATCGGCATCGTACACGTAGTAGCCGCCCTGCCCCTCGAACACGCTGTCGAAGTTGATGCCCACGAACTCGCCCTTCGCGTTCACCACGGGGCTGCCACTGTTGCCGCCCACGGTGTCGCAGGAATAGATGAAGTTGAACGGCGTGGTCAGGTCCAGTTTCGCCTGCCGGTCCAGCCAGCGCTGGGGCAGGGTCCAGGCGCCATCCTCGGCGGCGGCGGCATTGCCGCCCCAGCCCAGGTGCCGGTCATACATGCCCATGTAGGTGGTGAAGGGCTGGGCCAGGGTTCCGGTGCCGTTGGCATAGGTGGCGACGGTGCCATAGCCCAGACGCAGGGTGAAGGTGGCATCGGGATAGAGCGCCTTCCCGAAGACCCTGAACCGGGCCTGGGCGATGCGGCCGCCGTGCTCGCTGTACACGCTGGTGACCTCGTCCTCCATCCGCTTCCGGATGGCCCGGTTGAACGGGTCCAACTTTCTCGCCAGCAGGATCATCGGATCGGTGCTGGCCGCCAGCGCGGCGCTACCGCCTTCGGCCAGAGCCTTCCGGACGGCGGGATCCTCGAGCTTCGTGCCTTCCACCGCGGCCCTGGCCACGGTCCCTGGCGCCAAGCCCCCCAGCATGGCCTTTACGAAGGGATGGTCGGCGCCGAGTTCGTCCTGGGCCTCCTGCAACCCCGCGGCCAGCAGAGCTGCCTCCACGGGTTTCTGCACGGGGCGCTGGGACAGGAGCCGGGCCTTGGTGGCCTTGAGGTTGCCTTCGCTGAACTCCGTGAGCCGCAGGGCCGAGGGTTTGCCTTCCTCCTCGGCCAGGCGCACCAGCGTAAGGGCATGGCCCAGCAGCGCCACACGGCCGGGACCGGTGTAGGTGGACTCCTTCAGCAGGGCCTGCTGACGCGCCACGGCCCGGGCCACGCGGTCCCAGCTTTCACCCACACGGACTTGCAGCTGGGGATCCTTCGCCACGGCAGCTTTCAGGTCCGCCTCAGCGGCTTCCACCTGGCGGAGGTTCTCCGCCTTGGCGAGGCCCTGGAGCTGGCCGCCGAGGCGCTTGGCGCTGTTCTCGATGGTGTAGAGGGTCTCGGCGGCGATGCGGCGCAGCTCGGGGGAGGTGGCCGCCAGCGCCAGCAGGGCCGCCTTCTGGCTAGCCAGCGATCTCAACTGGAAGGGAATGCCGACGTCCCGGGCGTAGACCATCTGCGCATGGGTCTGCTGGCGGAAGGTGGTGCCGGGATGACCCGAAATGAAGGTCAGCTCGCCCATGGCGACACCCTTGGGCTGGAAGCGAAGAAAGGCCTGGGGCTGGTAGGGCTGGCCGTTCTCGTAGACGCGGAACAGCGAGAAGTCCAGGTTGTGGCGGGGGTAGGTGTAGTTGTCGGGATCGCCGCCAAAGGCTGCCACCTGCACTTCCGGGGCGGCGACCAGGCGCACATCGTGGAATTTCTTGTAGCGGTAGAGCCAGTACTCGCCGCCCTGGTACAGGGTGACGGGCTCGCAGGTGAAACCGCTCTTCGCCTCTTCGGCCTTGCGGAGATCTGCCAGGGCATTGCGGCGCATCGTCAAGGCGTCCTTGTCCGCCGTCCCCTTGGCCACGGCGCCGTTCACCGACGCGGTCACATTTTCCGTGGAGACGAGCATCATCAATTCGAGACCCGGAATCCTGAGCTCCTGATCGCGGTTGGCGGCCACAAAGCCATCCTTCACTAGATCGGCCTTGGGGCTGGACACCTGTGCGATGGCGCTCCGTCCCACGTGATGATTGGTCACCACCAGCCCATCCCGGCTGACGAAGGCGCCCGTGCCCCCGGGAAAGCGGAGCGTGGCCAGCTGGAGCCGCTGCAGCCAGGCGGCATCCAGCTCCACGCCGTACTTTGACTTGATCTGCTGGACGGGGATGTTGTCGAAGGTCCACATGCCCTCGTCCGCGCGCAGCGCGGACAGGACCAGCAGCAGGGCCAGGACAGTGCGGCGCATGGAGGCTCCAGGAAAAGACATCCTCCACAGATTCCACAGATGGCACAGATTCAAAAGCAAAAAAGAATCTGTGTGAATCTGTGAAATCTGTGGATAAGCAGTTTCTTATTTACTTGCCCGTCAGCTCGGCCACCAGGCCGGTGGCACCGTAGACCTTGTCGAGGGCCTGGATGATGGCCCGGGCATCCACGGCCACGCCGCGGTTCACCTTCTCGTCGTAGAAGTAGTTGCCGGGCAGGCTCTCGATGTTGCCGTCAAAGATGAGTCCCACCAGCTCGCCCTTCCTGTCGATCACTGGGGAACCGGAGTTGCCGCCGATGATGTCGACTTTGTGGGCGAAGTTGTAGGGTACCGAGGGATCCAGGGCGCCGCGCCTGTCCACCCACCGCTGGGGCAGGGTCCAGGCGCCGTCGTGGGCCCGGGCCTCATTGCCGCCCCAGCCGTCGTAGCGGTCGAAGAGGCCGCCGAAGGTCGTGAAAGGCTGGATGAAGGTGCCGTTGGCGGGGTATCCGGCCACGGCGCCATAGGAGATGCGGAGGGTGAAGGTGGCGTCCGGGTAGGTGTTCTTGCCGTAGATGGCGAACCGGGCCCGGGCGATGCGGCTGGCCTGCTCGGTGAGCACGCTCGTCACCAGGTCCTCCTGCCGCTTGCGGAGTTCCCGGGCGATGGGATCCAGTTTCCTGGCCAGCAGGATCATGGGATCCGTGCTTTCGGCGAGGGCCTTCTTGCCGCCCGCCAGCAGGGTTTTGCGGACCTCCGGATCACCGAGCCTGGAGCCGGCCACGGCCGCCCTGGCCACTTCCCCCGGAGTCTTGCCGCCGAGCATGGCCTTCACGAAGCGATGCTCGGGCCCGAGCTCCCGGGCCGCCTCCGCCAGCCCCTTGGTGAACAGGAAGGTCTCCTGCTCGGGATAGTAGGGGCTGGGGACGCCCAGGCGGGTCCTCTGGGTCTTCAGGTTCGCGTCACTGTATTCGGGCAGACGCTTCTCGCTGGGCAGGGCGGCCTCGTCGGCAATGCGGACCAGGGCCAGGGCATGGCCCAGCAGGGTGGAATTGGCCGTCCCCACGTTCAGGCTCTCCTTGGCCATGCCCCGGGCCACCTTGGTGGCCTGTTCGATCTTCCCCCAGCTCTCGCCTGCCGGGGCCAGCTTGGGATCCCTGGCCACCTTGGCGCGCAGTTCCTTCTCCGCCGCCTCAATGCGGGCCATGGCCGACCGGTCCTTCAGTCCGGACAGGTAGCCGGTGAGGGCCTTCATGCTGTTCTCGACGCCGAAGATCTGGGTGCCGACCTGGCGGGAGGCTTCGGGGGAGAGCTTGGCGTACTCCACGAGCGCGGACTTGCGCCGCTCCAGCGAGGCGAGGCGCATGGGAATGGCCACGTCCCGCGAATAGAGCATCTGGGCATAGGTGTCCTGGCGGTTGGTGCGTCCGGGATGGCCCGTCACGAAGGTCAGGTCCCCGGCCTTGAGCCCCGTCTGGGTCCAGTGCAGGAAGTCCTTGGGCTGGTAGGGCTGGCCGTTCTCGTAGACCCGGAAGACGGAGAAATCCAGGTCCTGGCGCGGGAACGTGAAGTTGTCGGGATCGCCGCCAAAGAAGGCGATCTGCTGCTCCGGGGCAAAGACCAGCCGCACGTCCGTGTGCTTCTTGTAGCTGTAGATCCAGTGCTCCCCGCCCTGGTAGAGGCTCACGTGCTCGCAGGTGAGGCCGGACTTCTGCTGCATCTCCCCCTTGATCTTCTCGATCTCGACCTCGCGGGCCTTCAGGGCCTCCTTCTCCGGCAGCCCTTCCTTCAGGGCCTTGGCCAGACGCTCCGTGATGTTGTCCATGGTCATGAGCGTCATCACTTCGAGACCGGGGACCTTGATCTCCTGCTCCCGGGTGGCGGCGGCAAAGCCGTTCTGCACGTAGTCCGCGTCCTTGCTGCTCACCCGCTGGATCCAGCCCCGGCCCACATGGTGGTTGGTGAGCACCAGGCCATCCCTGCTCACGAAGGAGCCCGAGCCGCCAGGGAAGCGCAGCGAGGAGAGCCGCACATGGTCCAGCCAGGCCTGGTCCGGGGCCCAGCCGTACTTCTCCTGGATCTGCTTGGTCGGGGGGTTGTCGAAGGTCCACATGCCCTCCTCCGCCCGGAGGGAAGGGGCGGCAAGGGTGAGGGCCAGCAGGGAAAGGGCCAGGGGACGGGGATGCATGGGGGCTCCAGAGGTCGGAAGGACCGACCATCGTAACACTAAGTATCCCGACTGCCCCCGGAGGGCCCTAGGCCCTGGCGCGCTTCCCCATCCGGGAATCCAGGTACCAGATCCCTCCGCCCTGGTCGCCCACGGCATGCAGGTGGTCGACGGTCTCGCCCACGTGGGCCTCCTCCTCGACCTGCTCCGTCACATACCACTGGAGGGCGATCTCGCTGGCGTAGTCCTTCTCCTGGCGAGCCTGTTCGAACAGGGCGCTGATCCGGCCCGTGATGCTCTTCTCGTGGGCCAGGGTCTGCTCGAAGACCTGGATGACGCCCCCGAAGTCCATGGGCGGCGCCGCCACGGGCTTCAGCTCCAGGCGCCCGCCCCGGTCCAGCAGGAAGGCGATGAGCTTGGCGGCGTGGGCGGTCTCCTCCGAGGCCTGCACCGTCAGCCAGTGGGCGAAACCCTTGAAGCTCTTGCCGGCACAATGGGCACTCATGGCCAGGTAGAGCTGGGCTGAGTACTGCTCCAGGTTGATCTGCGCATTCAAGGCGTCCTGCATGGACTTGCTGATCATGGGGCCTCCGGGGATGGAGGTGCAGTCTAGCCCCAAGCAAGGCACTTGTCAGAACTTCCACTTCACATGGAAGGCCAGGGTGCGAGGGGGAATGACGTGGGTGCCCCCGAAGGTGCTGAGGAAATTGTAGAGGCCCGCCTCGTTGGTGGCGTTGAGCAGGTCGAGCCCCAGGGCCAGCCGGCGGTTGGCGGCGAGCTTCCATTCCTGCCCCAGGTTCAGGTCCAGGACCGTCCTGGGCTTGACGCGGTAGTTGAGGCCCACGAGGCTGTCCTGCTCGGCCCGCACGTAGGGGATGCCGAAGGCGTAGTCCGGATTCCCGGCCACCGTGGCGGGATCGCCCGCCTCCAGGCCTGAGTCGTAGCGGACGGCGGCCTGGGCGAAGAAGCCGCCCTGCTCAAAGCGCAGGCCGGCCTGGACCGTGAGCTTCTGGTCATGGTCGATGAGGTAGGGCGTCCCGTCGGGTCCATTGATGGTGGGATTGGCGGAATCCAGGCCCCCGATGGTCGGACTGTAGAAGAGGGTCCGGACGGTGCCGGCACTCAGATAGGTCGACCACCCATGGATGGGCACCGTGTCCACCCGGAGGTCCAGCCCGTGGAAGCGGCCCTTCCAGGCCGAGATGGGGAAGAGGATCCCGGTGTTAAGGAACTGGCTGTTGTCCGCGGCGTTGCGGCTGTCCTTCCACCAGTAGTCCAGGGTGAACCGGGCTACCTGGCCCAGCTGCTGTTCCACCCCCAGGAGGTAGCTGTCCTGGGTCTCCCCGCGCAGCTGGGGGGCGGGCGTGGCCGACTGGGTGACCAGGGACCAGATGGTCTGGGAGGTGGAGAAGGCCAGGTTCTCGTTCTCGGGCGTGATGAGCAGCCGGTCATAGACCGCCCGCAGCAGAGTGCCGGTCCCGGGGACGCTGTAGGTTAGGCCCAGGCGGGGCTGCAGCTCGTTCTGCGTGAAGTTCCGTCCGGTGTAGCTGTCGTAGCGGAGGCCCGCGGAGAGGGTCCAGTGGCCGGCCTTCAGGTCGTCCTGGAGGTAGGCAGAGGCCAGCGAGGGCGTGAAGCCATCCACGAACCGCAGGATGTTCCCCCCGCCCGCGGCGGTGTAGGCATAAAGGGGGTCCGTGGGCCCGGTGACCTGGCTCGGGTCGGTGATGGCCATGGAGAACCGCTCATGGAGCGGGTAGCGCACGTACTGGAGGCCCACCTTCAGGGCGTTGTCCCCATTCTGCTGGGTGTAGCCGGCCTGGACGCCCTGGTTGTCCAGGTGCCGGTCCGACTGGATCCAGAAGGGGGTATCCGGCCCTCCGTCACCGAAGCCGGGCTGGAGCTGCCGGGTGGGATCCACCCTGGACGTGGAGCCCCGGTAGAAGACCGACACATCCAGGCTGCGGTTGGCGTCCAGCAGGTGGGACCACCCCAGGTTCAGGTTGGCATCGGTGTTGTGGGCGGTCTGGTCCATCCCCGCCGCCTGCTGGGAAGCCAGGTTCACCACCTCCCGGCTGGTCGAGCCCCCGCTGGCGGAGAAGCGCAGGACATCGCTGGGACCCAGCAGCCAGTCGAAGCGGCTGAAGATCCGCCCCGTGCTCCCGTGGTTGTGCAGGTTCTCGAAGTTCACGGGGTCCAGGAACCGGTCACTTTCGGAGGCGGCGCCGGACACGAAATAGCCGAAGGCGGCCGTGCCCCCGCGGGCGCTGAAGCCCAATTCCCGGGTGTCGAACCGTGAGAGGCCCAGGGACAGGTCACCCTGGAGGGGCTGGGTCGAGCCCAGGCCGGACTTGCTGGTGAGGTTCACCACGGCCGCCGGCTTGCCGCCGTATTCGGCGCTCACGCCCCCCGTGATGACCTCCATGCTCTGCACCTGGGAAGGGTCCAGGGAGTTGGAGAAGGTGGACTGGACCTGGTCCGTGAGCGGGACACCATCGATCACGTACATCACCTGGCCATGGCTGCCCCGGAAGTGGAAGCGCCCGTTCTCATCCTGGATGAACCCCGGAGTGGTGAGCAGGATGCTCTCCATGGCCCGGCTCTGGACCGCGGTGGGGATCTTCTCGATGGTGGACTGGTCGATGTCCAGGTGGGCGGAGGGGTGGGCCTCCACCAGGGACACGTTGTCCTCGACCTCCACCGTGGCCGAGGCCTCGACGGCCTTTAGTTTCAGGTCCAGGACCAGGGGGAGGCTGGAGTGCACGGAGATGTTCCGGTGCAGTTCCTGCATCCCGGGGGCCTCCACCTCCAGGTGGTAGTCGCTGAAGGGAATGTTGTAGGCCGTGTAGGCTCCCGAGCCATCGGTCACCACCTCCTGCCGGAACCCGGAGACCCGGTTCTCGAAGCGGACCCTGGCCCGGGCCACGGGCTGGCCGCGCTCGTCCAGCACCCTTCCCGTCACCCCCCCGCTGGCGGTAGCCGCCACGAGGGCAGGGGCCGAGGCCAGGAGGAACGGAAGACGGTATCCCAAAGAAGGAAAGGGCATGCTGGAGCTCCTACATGAAAAAATTTTCCAACTAGACACCGGCGATGTCAATGAAAATCTCTTTCATTTGTGTCGCAACCTGACGCTAAACCGGTGGCGCCGGGTTTCGAAGCCTAGGCATCATACGCCTGCAGGGAGGCTCTTTAGATGATGCGTAAGCAATGGTGGTTCCTCGGTGGAGGCCTGGTGGTCCTCCTGGGCGGCGGGCTGGGCCTCGCCGGCATGCGGGACAAGGGACTCGGGGTGCAGATCGCCACCGTCGGACGGGAGAACCTGCAGGCCAAGGTCAGCGCCAACGGCAAGATCCAGGCCGTGACCAAGGCCGACATCTCGGCCAACGTCATGGGGCAGGTCACCCGCCTGGCCGTCCAGGAAGGGGACCGGGTCCAGAAGGGCCAGTTCCTCATGGAGATCGACCCCCGCAGCGCCAGCGCCGTGGCCGATGCCATGCAGGCCAGCCTGCATGCCGCCATCTCGGATCTGGCCTCGGCCACCGCCAATCTGACTCAGGCCAGAGCCGACTACGACCGGGCGAAGCTGAACCGGGAGGCCGGGATCATCTCCACCGCGGATTTCGAGCATGCCAGGACGGCCTACGACACCGCCCTGGCCGCCGAGGAGGGCTTCCGCCGGCGGGCCGACCAGGCGAAGGCCAACCTGAGCCAGTCCCACGTAGGCCTGGGTTTCTCCACCATCACGGCCCCCATGGATGGCGTGGTGACCGCCCGGCGCATCGAACTGGGCGAGACGGCCGTGCCGGGCATCCAGAACCAGGCCGGCACCGTGCTCCTCACCATCTCCGACATGAGCAAGGTGGAGGCCGAGATGGAGGTGGACGAGGCCTCCATTCCCACCGTGAAGCTGGGCCAGAAGGCCCAGGTGCGCATCGATGCCTATCCGAACCAGACCTTGGATGGCGAGGTCACGGAGGTGGGGGGCAGCCCCATCCTGAAGACCGGCACCAACGAGGCCATCAAGTTCAAGGTCAAGGTGTGGATCAAGAACCCCCCCCTCACCATCAAGCCCGGCCTCTCCGCCCAGGCGGACATCTTCACCGGCAGCCGGGACCAGGTCCTGGCCATCCCCATCCAGTCCCTGGTGACGCGGGAGATCAAGCTCAAGCCCGGCGAGACCCCCAAACCCGACGCCCCCAGGGACGAGGAAGGCGTCTGGCTCTTCGACGCCGCGGGCAAGACCAAGTTCGTGGCGGTCAAGACGGGCCTGCTCGGTGATCTCAATGTGGAGGTCCTGGACGGCCTCAAGGGCGGGGAGAAGGTCATCACCGGACCCTTCCGGATCCTCCGGGACCTGAAGGGCGGTGAACAGGTCCACGAGGACAAGAGCAAGAAGAAGGACGAAAAGAAGGACGAGAAGAAGGGCTGACCTGGATGAATTATGAAGAGCTGCTCCGCGTGGCCCTCCGGGCCATCCGGGCCCACAAGCTCCGCAGCTTCCTCACCCTGCTGGGCATCATCATCGGCGTGACCACCATCGTGGGCGTGGTGGGCATCATCACGGGGCTGAACCGCTATGTCCAGGAGAAGGTCATCGTCCTCGCCCCGGACATGTACGTCGTTACCCGGTTCGGCATCATCCGCAGCCGGGAGGAGTTCATCCAGGCCATCAAGCGGCCTCAGCTCACCTGGGAGGAATACCAGCGCATCAGCAGCGGCGTCCTGAGCCACGCGGCCCTGACCGCCGTCCGTTCCTTCAAGACGCTGCCCGTCAGCTACCGCACCCACCGGCTGGCGGATACTTTCGTCATCGGGAGCAGCGCCAGCTTCGCGAGCGTGCTGAACCTCGACACGGATGGCAACGGCCGCTTCTTCACGGATGCCGAGGACGAGGCGGGCCAGAATGTGGCGGTCATCGGGGCCGATATCAAGGACGAGCTGTTCCCCAACCTGGATCCCATCGGCCGCATCATGGAGGTGAATGGCCGGCCCTTCCGGGTGATCGGGGCCATGCCCAAGGAGGGCAAGGGCCTGGGCATCAACCGCGACCAGCTGGTGATCCTCCCCTTCAAGGTCTTCCGCACGAACTTCTTCGCCCTCGGCGACGACATCGCCTACTTCATCAAGGCCCGGGGCGGCGTGGAGGGACTGGACGCCTCGGTGGACGAGACCCGGGCCTTCCTGCGGGCCCTGCGCCATACGTCCTGGCGGAATCCCGACCCCTTCGGCATCCTCACCCAGGACCAGCTGCAGGAACTGTGGCGCCAGATCAGCACCGCCACCTTCGTGCTGCTCACCCTCATCGCCTCGGTCTCCCTCGGTGTGGGGGGCATCGTCATCATGAACATCATGCTGGTGAGCGTGGCGGAGCGCACCCAGGAGATCGGGGTGCGCATGGCGCTTGGTGCCTTCAAGCGCGACATCCGGCGGCAGTTCCTGCTGGAGGCGGCGCTGCTCTCCATGACGGGGGGCCTCATCGGCGTCATCCTGGGCGGCGCCGCCGCCCTCCTGGTCAAGGCTGTGACCGGCTTCCCGGCCCAGGTGACCCTGGGCATCGTGTTCATGGGCGTGGGCCTCTCGACCTTCGTGGGGCTCCTGGCGGGCTTCCTCCCGGCCCGGCGGGCGGCCAACCTGCCCGTCATCGATGCCCTCCGGGCGGAGTAGGTCACGGACGATGGCAGCCCACACCCGCTCCTCCCTCCGCAGCATCGGCGTCGAGAACATCCGCTTCGCCTTCCGCTCCATCCGGGTCCAGCGCCTGCGGAGCTTCCTGACCCTGCTGGGCATCGTCTCCGGGGTGGCCACGGTCATCGCCATGGTGAGCTTCGTGGCCGGGTTCAACGAGGCCATCACAGGCGCCTTCTCCAGCTTCGGCACCACCCTGGTGCAGTACCAGAAGTACGAACCCCGCTTCGGCGGCGGCCCGTCGCGGCTTCCGGAGGAGCAGCTGAAGCGGCGCGACCTCACCCTCGAAGACGCCCGGGCCCTCAAGCGGCTCAACACCCTGGCCGCGGCCGTGAGCCCCGAGCGCTACCTGAACCTCCCGGCCCTGGCCGCCGCCGCCACCTTCAAGAACCGCAAAGGCAAGGAGGCCAACGGCCCCACCCTGGCGGGCGTGGAGCCGGACTACGCCCCGGCCAACAACGCCGGGATCGCCGATGGGCGCTTCTTCGCCGATGCGGACGTCACCCACGCCGCGCGCACCGCGGTGGTGGGCCCGGACGTGGCCGAGGCGCTGTGGTTCCACCGGGATCCCATCAACCAGGAACTCATCATCAACGGCGTGGCCTTCCGGGTCATCGGCCTCCTGGAGAAGCGGGGCTCCTTCCTGGGCGGGAGCGCCGACAACATCGTGCTCATTCCCTTCAGCACCTTCGACGAGATGTTCCCGGATGTGAAGAACAGCAACGGAGACACCATCCATATCGCCACCATTCCAAGGGATCCTAACCAGATGCAGGCCCTGACGGATCAGGGCATCGCGATCCTGCGCACCCGTCGGGGCCTGAAGGCCAAGGAGCCGAACGACTTCGCCATCTTCACCAGCGAGGGCCAGTTGGAGACCTTCCGGGCCATCACCGGGGGCATCGCCGCAGCCATGATCCTCATCGCCGCCATCGCCCTGCTGGTGGGCGGCGTGGGTGTCATGAACATCATGCTGGTGAGCGTGACCGAACGGACCCGCGAGATCGGCGTGCGCAAGGCCCTGGGCGCCACCCGCAACGACATCGCCATGCAGTTCCTGGTGGAGGCCGTCGCCCTGACCGGCGTCGGGGGAGCCATCGGCATCGCGGTGGGCCTGGGCATCGCCATGCTGGTCCGCTTCGCCTTCGACTTCCCCGCGGCGGCGCCCCTGTGGAGCATCGCCCTGGGCTTCGGGGTCAGCACGGCCGTGGGGCTGATCTTCGGGCTGTGGCCCGCCCTGAAGGCCGCGCGCCAGAATCCCATCGAGGCCCTCCGCTACGAGTAGGCCCCTTCCATGGCCCGTGGGCCAGCGCCTGGGCGCTCGTCTTCGTCTCGCGCACGGCGCCTGCTGCCCCGCGAACGGACGCCCCACGGGGCGTCCTCCCACTCGGCTCTGCCTCGTGGAGCGGGTCCCGCGGCCCGCCCTGAAGGCCGCGCGCCAGAATCCCATCGAGGCCCTCCGCTACGAGTAGGCCCCTCCATGGCCCGTGGGCCAGCGCCTGGGCTAGGGGTCGCCGGGGCCAGGGGACCCTGGCTCTGGCTCCTCTGGGCACCGGGCTTTCCCGGCCCCAATCCCCAGGTCCGCCATGAGGTCGGCAAGCACCCTGAACGGGAAGGGTTTTTTGAGCAAGGCCGCGAAACCGTGCCTTTGGACGAACTCCTGGCCGATTTCATCGCTGAATCCGCTCATGAGGATGCCCAGGACGCCGGGCCGGATCCGCCGGATCTCATCGAAGGCGTCCGGTCCCCTCAGGCGGGGCATCATGCAGTCCATCAGCACCAGGCCAATTTCGTCCTGGTGTGCCTGGAAGGCTTCGACGGCCTCCAGGCCATCCTCCGCCTCGAAGATCTTGCAGCCGTAGCGGTCGCCGATGGTCTCCACCAGCACCTGACGCAGGATCGACTCATCGTCCACCACCAGGACCGCCCGACGTCCGCCTCCGTCGGGAGGGCCTGGAGCCCCTTGGGTCGGTGGCATTGGAGAAGCCGCGGCTGCTCCCTCCCGGCCCAGGGGATCGAGGGGCACCCCTTCTGGATAGATCATGCCGCCTCCCGGATATCCAGCATTCATGACATTAAAGTAATTAAGCGATTCAACAAGGGGCACCACAGCTTTTTTTTCTAGTTTACACGTCGTGTACACATGCCATTTGTGGCTACCATCCAGGTCTGTTTTGCCCTGGTCCACCGAGGGGGAGTCGGGACCGAAGGGGGCTCGCCGGCCCTCGGGTCCCTCGCAGATCCGGACTGTGCAGCAGCCGGTACGCGGCCAGAATTGAAGCCATGGATCAGAACGAATTCCGCCGCCTTGGCTACCAGCTCGTGGACTGGATCGCGGACTACCGCGAGGGCCTGGAGCGCCTGCCGGTCATGAGCCAGGTGCAGCCCGGGGAAATCCGGTCCGCCTTCCCGGACCATCCGCCCCAACAGGGGGGCCGCATGGACCAGGCCCTGGCCGCCCTCGATCGGGACGTGATGCCCGGCATCACCCACTGGAACCATCCATCCTTTTTCGCTTACTTCCCAAGCAACACCAGTTACAGCTCGATCCTCGGTGACCTTGCCGCCTCAGGCATCGGGGCCCAGGGCATGAGCTGGCAGACCAGTCCTGCCGCCACCGAGGTGGAAGAGGTGGTCATGGACTGGCTGCGGCAGATGGTGGGCCTCGGCCCCGCCTTCACCGGGGTCATCCATGACACCGCCAGCACGGCCACCTTCACCGCCCTCCTCTGCGCCCGGGAGAAGGTCTCGGGCTTCGCCCAAGCCGCCGAGGGCCTGCAGAGTGGCGAGGCGCCGATGGTGGTCTACGCCTCGGACCAGGG
>CAIMBM010000232.1 GCA_903839205.1 uncultured Holophagaceae bacterium
GCCCGTAGGGATGAAGCCCGCCGGGCGCCCCGCGGCGTCAGAGCCCTTGAACAACGAACCACGTTGCCCTGCGGGCCCTTCCTTGCGGTGCATCCCGGCTGGCTTCATCGCGGTATCGTCGGGTTTTGTTACGACCTCTAAGTTGGCCCCGCTGACTGGACCGCCTCCGGTCAATTCGCCTCCAGTTCCGCCAGGCGGGCCTGCGCATCGTGGCTTTCAGGGTGGTGCAGCAGGCACTCCCGCAGGTAGCGGCGGGCACCTTCCAAATCCTCCAATTCCTTCCGGGCCTCGGCGAGGTGGATGAGGGCCTCCTCGGCCTGGGGGTCCACCTGGAGAGCCTGGCGCCAATGCGCTTCCGCGCGGTCCCAGTCCCCCACCTCGGCACAGGCGTGTCCCGCATCCAGGAGGTAGCGCATGCCGTGGGGGTCCATCCGCGCAGCCCGCTCCAGATCCAGACGGGCTGGGAGCGGTTCCCCTAGGTTGGCGCGGGCCAGCCCCCGCAGGTGCCAGAAGGAGGGCCGCTCACGGCAGCCTTCCCCGAGCCCGTCGAGGAAGGGGCGCAGGGCCTCCCAGGCTTCCATGCCGGCCAGGCAGTCCGCCTGGAGCAACAGCAGCTCCACATCCCCCGGGCGCGCCTTCAGCAGGGTCAACACCTCGGAATAGGCGGTTTCGTAGTCGCCTTCGGCCACCTGGACCTGCAACCGCAGGGGTGGGTGATGATCGCCCTGGGATTCAGGCGGCAGCTGCTCCAGCAGTTCCTTGGCGAAGGCGGGCCGGTCCTCCCACCAGAAGGCGAACTCCGCCCGGCGGAGGTGCCATTCCTGCCTCAGGAACTCCCCATCCACTCCCTCGGGAATGGTCTCCCGGGCGTGTTCCAGCGTCTCCAGTGCCTCCTTGTCCCGATGCAGCTCCAGCGCGATCTGGTAGCGCTCCATCCACAGGCGGAAGGCGCCGGGCAACCGATGGATGGCCTCCTCGATGACTCGCCAGGCGCCTTCCCGGTCGCCCAGCTGCCGGCGGGAAACCGTCTCCGCCAGCCAATCGAGGGGTTGGGTGCGCCGTTCTGGAGGCAGGACCTGGACCAGGGCGAGCGCTTCGGCGTGAAGGCCCTTCCGCAGCAAGTGCATCCCCGCCGCGCCCCGGTCCCAGGGCAGGCGGGGGTCTCCATGGCGGGCCATGAGGATCGCCATGGCGCGTTCGGCCAGATCCTCCCTGCCGTGCTGCAGGCCGGCGAGCATCAGGTCCTCCAGGACCAGCGGATCATCCCAGGACCGGGGGAGGGCCTCCTCGAAATGGGTCCAGGCGTCGTGAAGGGCCGTGGGGTCGGCAAAGCGGAGCAGCAGGATTCCCTGGAGATGGCGGAGCCGGCCCATGTCTGGAGCCAGGGCGATGAGCCGCCTCCCCCAGGCCAGCCGCCGGGCGCTGGGGACTCCGGGTACTTTCCGGAATCCCGATGAGGCGAGCATCCTCTTCCAGAATGGAAGCCGCGCGAGCTGAGCCTCCAGGGCCTCCACCCAGGCCCGGTCGCGGTGCCCCATGGAGAGGAGGAGCGCGCTCTTCAGCAGGAGGGTCCGGTAGCCCAACTCGCCCCGGTACCAGAATGAGCCTCCCAACGTCTGGAGCACCGCGTAGGGGTGGTCCCCCTCCGCCCAGCGCCGCTCGGCCCGGAGCAGCCGGGGCTGGTCGACCCAGCGGGTTCGGGCGAATATCCCGAGCCAGGCTCCCAGGCCCATCGAGCCGCCGACGAGGGCCAGGGCCGAGAGAGGCCGAAGGCCTCCGGGAGACGAAGTCAGCAGGAGCATGCCCACGGTGAAGGCGGCGGACACCACCACCGCCAACAGAGTTCTGAAAACCAAAGGGTGCCGTACCACGGGTCCAGTATGCCTTCATGCCAGGACCCCTGGGATGGTTGTGGCCCCCGGGGGGTTGCACTCCCGTTTGATCAGCTCACATGACGAATCTACTTCGCTGAAGATCGTGGCCAACCTCAGGGTTTGAACGAGCCAAGCCGGTGCCCCGCTCAGGACAGCGCATTTAGCGCTGTCCGTTCGCGACCGCTGAGGAGGTCCGTTTTCTTTCGATCAATTACCCTGCTGAATCTCTTTCGCGATCACCAGGCGCTGGATCTGGTTCGTTCCTTCGTAGATCTGGAGGAGCTTGGCATCGCGCATGCACTTCTCGACCAGGTAGTCTCGGCTGTAGCCGTTGCCACCGAGGATCTGCACGGCGTCGGTGCTGACCTCCATGGCGGTGTCGGTGGCGAAGGTCTTGGCGATGGCGCTCTGCTTGGAGTTCTTGATGCCGTTGTCGGTCATCCAGGCGGCCTGCCAGGTGAGCAGGCGGCTGGCCTCGATCTTCTTGGCCATGTCCGCCAGCATGAAGCTGATGGCCTGGTTGCTGAAGATGGGCTGGCCGAACTGGATGCGGGTCTTGGCGTACTCGAGCGCGATCTCGAAGGCGGCCCGGGCCACGCCAACGCCCCCGGCGGCCACGGCGGCGCGGGTCTGGTCCAGGGTCTTCATGGCGATGACGAAGCCCATGCCCTCCTTGCCGAGGATGTTCTCCGCAGGCACCTCGGCGTCGTTGAAGTAGAGCTCCACCTGGTTCGAGGCGCGCTGGCCCATCTTGTCCATGGCCTTGCCCACCACCAGGCCCGGCGTGTCCCGGGGCACCACGATGCAGCTGGTGCCCCGGGCGCCCTTGGAGGGATCCGTGCTGCAGAACAGCGCGTACCAATCCGCATAGCCGCCGTTCGTGCAGTAGCACTTGGTGCCGTTGATGATGTACTTGTCGCCCTTCTTCTCGCCCCGGCAGCTCATGCCACCCGCATCGGACCCGGCATGGGGCTCGGACAACGAGAAGGCCGCGAACTTGGGTTCCTCGGCCAGCATGCCC
>CAIMBM010000233.1 GCA_903839205.1 uncultured Holophagaceae bacterium
ACCTTCTGGATCAGTTCCTGGAGGCGGTGGATGCCCTGGGAAGCCTTCACGCCTCCTTCCTGGTCCGTGCTCAGATCCTCATGGGCATGCGCAACCATGAGGCCCGCCTAATGCGCTGGTCCGGTCTCCGTCTGGACGAGAAGGTGTTCATCCCGGACAAGACCAAAAACGGGGATGCCCCGGTGATGCCCATTCCGGAGGTGATGCTGCCCTGGTTTGAGAAGCTGAAGCCGGAGGGAGGGACTTTCGGACTGATCTGCCCCGGGGAGAAGGATGGAAAACCTCGCGGCCACGATTTCACCGCCCGTTACATCCGAGCGGCGGCAATTCAAGTTGGGCTGCCTCCAAACCTGACCGACCACCGCCTCAGGGCAAGTTTCGCCAACATTTTGAACAAGCGGGGCGTCCCGCTCCCGACGATCCAGAAGCTCATGCGGCACTCCAAGGTGGAGACCACCATGATCTACATCGAGACCCGTGAGGACGAGATGCGCGTGGCCATCAACCTCGTTGGCTAACGGCCACTGACGGCAATCCCACGGAGCCAGCCCGGGGGAGCTTCAACCGAAGGTCGGCCTTGATGGTGAGCTACTCGACTGGCTTCAGCGACATCTTGTGATCGCCGCCCTTGAACCCGTTACCGGCCCGACAGTTATACCTGTCCCCTTGGGCCCTATGCTCGAAGTGATCCTCTACCACCTTTGAACCCGTCCCCTTGAAATGCAGACGGATGGGACCGAGGCAATAGGGGCATCGAATATCCCCCGGCCTTCCTGGAATGTCGGAGACAGCCATTAGGACCCAGCGATATTCCTTCTTGTTGTTGCCGACATCAAATTTGCGTTTGACCTCGCAGCGCGTCTTGGTGGGCTTCAGATCAGTGTTCTCCTGGGCCTCAGGTTCTGGACTCATAGCCGCTCCTAAGAGCAAGGCTACCAAGGCGAAGGCCCGCTGTATGCCCTCTTGGGTCGTGCGATTGTGATCATGAAGATGAGGTTGGGCCTGTTGGCACCCCCTGGGCGAGGTTCCGGGCAAGGGAATCCTCGCCATCAGGGTGCTCCACACCCACCCTGGGGAGGTCAACGGCCGCCCCTCCCAAGGCCTCGCTGACAGATTCGATTACAGGCTCACAAGCTGACCCATGCCCCCGGCCGTGACCCATTCCGGCCGGATTCACCCCAAAATCAAAGGATGACGTTCACCCTCCGCCATCGTGCCCAGGCGATCCTCCGTTCCGCGGGCTGGGACCTGGCGCCGCCGCCCCTGGTCTGGTCGCCGCGCATGGCGCGCTGCGCGGGACTCTTCGTGGTGGAGAAGGATGCCCGGGGCAAGTGGCACCCGGAGATCCGCCTCAGCATCCCCCTCCTCCGCCGCCGGGACTGGCCCTGGCCCCAGGCGGTCTGCGGCATGAACTGCCACGATCCGGAATCAATCCAGCAGCGCATCCTGGAGCACGAGCTCATCCACTACAAGCTCTGGATGGACCGGGAGAAGGACTGGGGCCACAGCGCGCGCTTCCGCCAGCTGGCCTTCGAGGTGTTTGGGCACCAGAGCATCACCCATGGGATTGGAACCGAAGGCCCGGAATAATCACGGCCCCCCAGCTACCGCCGGCCCAGGGCCGGTCTAATCTGTAGCTCACCCTGGAGTTTGGGAATACCTTTCTGGTCGCCTTAGCCGGAGCACCTGCACGCCATGACCGCCTGGGACCCCGCCCTGCTTGCCACGCCGCCCCTCACGGACGCCGATGACCGGCTGCCGCCGGCGCACAAGCTCTACGCGCTGCGCACCCTGCCCATGGGGGAGATCCGGGCCGTGGGCTTCGACATGGACCACACCCTCGCCCGGTACCGCTCGCCGGAAATCGACGAGCTCGCCTTCAAGAAATCCGCGCGGCTGCTGGTGCGGGACCGGGGCTACTCGCCCTGGCTGCTGGAAGTCGGGTACGACCCGGCCTTCGCGGTGCGTGGCCTGGTGCTGGACGGGCTGCGGGGCAACCTGCTGAAGCTCAACCGGGAGCGGCAGGTGGTGAGGGCCTGCCACGGGAGCCGCGCCCTGTCGCGCCCGGAGCTGGAGGGGATCTACGGCCGGCGGCGCCTGTCCACGGCCGCCAGGGGCTTCCGCAACATCGACACCCTCTTCGAGCTGCCCGAGAGCCACCTCTACGCCCGGATGGTGGACGGCCTGGACCAGGGCCTGCTGAAGGCCGAGAACTACCTGGAGCTCTTCCATGATGTGCGGTGGGCCGTGGACACGGCCCACCGGAACGGCGAGATGAAGGCTGAGATCCTCCAGCACCGGGATTTCTTCATCCTGCGGGAGCCGCACCTGGCGCTGGCCCTGGACCGGCTGAAGCGGGAGGGCAAGAAGCTCTTCCTCCTCACCAACAGCGACTGGTCCTTCACGGACGGGGTGCTGGGCCACCTGCTGAACGGCCAGGATGAGGCCCGGCCCCACTGGACGGACTACTTCGACCTCATGGTGGTGAGCAGCCGCAAGCCCCTGTTCTTCACGGACACCCCGGATGCCGTGGCCCTCGGCCATCCCAACGCCTTTTCCGGCGGCCACGCGGCCTGGCTGGAAGCCCGGCTGGGGGCCGAAGGCGAACAGATCCTCTATGTGGGGGACCACATCTACGGCGATGTGCTCCGGTCCAAGAAGAACGCCTCCTGGCGCACCCTGCTCCTGGTCCCGGAACTGGAGCGGGAGCTGAAGCTGCTGGAGGCCAAGGGCCCCGACCTCCGGGAGCTGTTCCGCCTGGAGACCGCCCGCCGCCGGGCCCAGCGGCGGGCCTCGGTGCTCCAGGACCAGTGGAAGCGGAACCGCGCCCGCCGCCACGTGCTGGGTGCCCGGCTCAGCACCGAGGCCATGGCCGCCCTGGACCACGAGGCCTCGCAGTTGGCCCTGAGTGCCGAGGCCCTGCGCCGGCGGGTGGACCTGCTGACCCTGGAGACCCGGGGCCTGCTGAGCGCCGTGGAGGCCTCCTTCAACCCGATGTGGGGGCCCATCTTCAGAGACCGCGACGAGCAGACCCGCTTCGCGGACCAGATCCAGCAGTTCGCCTGCGCCTACACGGGCCGGGTCGAAAACCTCTACATGGTGGATCCCCAGGCCACGGTCTACGCCCCGGTCCCGACCCTGCCCCACGAGCGGCGGGAGATGGTCAGAGGCTGACCCGCTGCCGGGCCCTGGCCGCGGCGATGACCTGCTTGATGCCGGCCACCACCTGGTCCTGGTCGGCCTCGGTGAGGCCGGGCCAGAGGGGCAGGCTCAGGAGCCGCTCACCACTCCACTCCGCCTGGGGCAGGCCCTCCTTCGGCAGATGGGCGGGATGGGCCGCGTAGAAGTCGCGGTACCAGGGATGGACGTGGGCCGGGCGGTAGTGGATGCCCGTGCCGATGTTCTCGTCCTTGAGGGCCGCCACGAAGGCGTCCCGGTCCAAGCCCACTTTCTCGGGCAGGATGCGCAGCACGAAGAGGTGGAAGCAGTGGCCGTGGTCCAGGTCGCCGGGCCAGGGCAGCATTACCTCCTCGAGGTCCTTCATCAGGTCGAGGTAGCGGTGGAAGAGCACGCCCCGCCGGGCGTTGAAGCCGTCCAGCTTCTGGATCTGATGCAGGCCCATGGCCGCCTGCAGGTCCATGAAGTTGGCCTTGCGGCC
>CAIMBM010000234.1 GCA_903839205.1 uncultured Holophagaceae bacterium
GCCCTTGGAAGGGGTCGGCAGACGGCGGCGGGCCCCAGGTCCGTCGCCGTTTTTTAGATCAGCCCAATCCTAGAAAATGAAATCTGGAACACAGAGGACACAGAGTCCCGCTCTTTTATAAGCCCTGAACCTCGTATGCACCGAGACAGAAGCATGGCGTAGGGAGGACTACTCGGGATCCTGCACGCCCAGCCCCACACCCTGGAGATTTTGCGGCAGGGGCGCGGAACCCTGGATCCCCTGGACGTTCGCGGGCGGGACGGAACCTGGCCTGGCAACCGCTCGTCGTTCCTTTGCGGGGGCCTGGAGGGCCTTCATCTGCTCGGCGGTGGCGACGCGCTCCAGCCGGGACAGCTGTTCGGCCGTGGGGAATCCTTCGTAGCGCACCCGGCGGGGTCCCCAGATGGCCACGGCCTCGCCTCGAATCTCCTGAATGCGGGGCAGGGTCTGGCGGGAAAAGAGGCCCAGGGGTTCTCCCCTTCCATCCGAGAAGGCGATGAGGTCCGTCTCCGGCAGCAGCACCGGCGCACCCTCAGTCCAGTGCGCCACCGTGAGGGGCTTGCCCTGGCTGTTCTTGACCATGGAGACGCCGGCGGGTCGTCCCAGGGCCGGGTCGAGATCCTGCTCCTGCTGGCGAAGGGCCTCGATGAGGTCCATATGCTTCAGCTCCCTCTGGGGGGCGGACATGGGATGGGGATCCTGAAGCCGGGCGGTCATCAGCTGATCGCCGATACGCTCGATCACGGCCAGTTGCAGGGGCTTCGCGCCGGACTTGAGGCTGCGGCCCACCTCGTCCATGAGCTTGGGCAGCAGGATCTGGGGCACGGCCAGCAGGGTGTCGGCCTCTGGAATGGCGAGGAAGGGATGCTGGTCCTTGAAGAGGCCCTGCCACACCTCTGGCAGCAGAAGCCGCGCGGCATCCAGGCCATCGCGCCAAGGGCTGCGGTAGGCCCCCGAGGGCAGGCGCTCGAAGGCGTCCTCGCTCCGGTGCCGCAGGTGATCCAGGGCCAGATCCAGCACGTCATCCGCGGACTGGTCCCAGAGGGCCAGCCAGGCAGTGGGCATCACCACGTCGCCCACGCGGATGCGCTGGCTCAGGCCATCGATGAAACCCCGGCTCCAGCGTCCCTCACGCTCTGCCCGCCAGGCTGGGACAACCTCAGGCAGGAGGTGATCCTGGGCCTCGACCCAGGGTTCCGGCAGGGGAAGGCCCAGGGCATGGTTCTCCACGACCGCGTCGACCCAGGCCTCCCGCTCCTCCGCCTTGCGATGCGCCTCGAACCCAGGGATCAATGCAGGCAGTCCCGGCAGATCCAGGGTCAGGCCCCGAGCCTCCAGCAGGATCTCCAGGCCCGGCAGGGGCGCCTCATCGGCGCGGGAACGAAATCGGTCAAAAAAGCCCATATCTGCGTATCCATCCAAACAATCCATTGTGACCCAGGAAAGGAATTTATGCTTAAGGGATATGGCACCCCTAGACTCCCTGGGCCGCCCTCTCAAGGCCCTCCGCATCTCGGTCACGGACCGCTGCAATTTCCGCTGCACCTATTGCATGCCCAGCGAGGTCTTCGGCCCCGACTATGCCTTCCTGCCCCGGGAGGCCATCCTCAGCTTTGAGGAGATCACCCGTCTCGTCCGGATCTTCGTCGGCCTCGGCGTCACCAAGGTCCGTCTAACGGGCGGCGAGCCCCTCCTGCGCCGGGAGCTGCCGAACTTGGTGCAGATGCTGGCCGCCGTTCCCGGCATTGAGGATCTCGCCCTCACCACCAATGGTGTCCTGCTCTCGGGACTGGCACCTGCCCTCTTCACGGCCGGGCTGAAGCGGCTGACTGTGAGCCTGGACACCCTGCGCCCAGAGCGCCTGCGCGCCCTCAGCGACACAGACCTGCCCCTTGCTACGATCCTGGAGGGCCTGGAGGTCGCCCGTGCGGCGGGGTTTGGTCCCCTCAAGCTGAACTGCGTCCTCCAACGCGGCGTCAACGACGATGAGATCCTCGATCTCGCGGCCTTCGCTCGGGAGTGTGGACACACCCTGCGCTTCATCGAATTCATGGATGTGGGCACCACCAACGGCTGGCAGTTGGACTCCGTGGTTCGGACCACTGAGGTCCATCGGATCCTCCACGCGCAATGGCCCCTGGAGCTCATCACCGCGGACGAAAGGGGCGTGGCGCGGCGTTGGCGTTATGTGGATGGCGGGGGCGAAGTGGGCCTTATCGCCTCGGTGACCGCACCCTTCTGCGCGGACTGTGACCGCGCGCGCCTGTCCGCCGACGGTCACCTCTTCACCTGCCTTTTCGCCGGAGAAGGCCTGGATCTCAAAGCGTTTCTCCGCGCTGGACACAGGGACGCAGACCTCGCTGCACTCCTGGCCTCCCACTGGACACGCCGCGCGGACCGCTACTCGGAGCTGAGGAGCGCCGACACCATCGGTCTGCCCAGGGTCGAGATGTCCCGCATCGGTGGCTGACCCGAGGAGCGCCATGCGATCCCATCTGCCCCTGCTTTTCGGAATCCTGACCACCCTTCTCCAGGCCGTTCCACCTGCC
>CAIMBM010000235.1 GCA_903839205.1 uncultured Holophagaceae bacterium
AGGCACCCCACCGGCTCACATACCAAGGGGGTCAATATTCGTGTCGTTGGGTGGGTCAACTTTCGTGTCGCTTGACACAGGCGGCCCTTTCATCTGGGGCACCCGACCAGGGAATGAACGGGATCATTCCAAGCGAGTCAGGCATGGGGCCATCTGGAATCACGGTAGTCGTCGATTCTCCGTCCACCCAGGAATCCAAGGGGGTGGACGTGTGCGGGTGCTTGATGGTTACCTGTTTCCCTTTGTTATCTTTCCTCGGATGAATGCTCATTCGGCCCCTTTCATTGGTTATCTCCGAAATTATCCTTGATGATCACCGAGGGAATTGGACAGTAGGCGTCCAATCTCCCGAGTCAGTGCCTCGTTCTAGCCGTCAGTTTTCAGCGCTTCAGGTTCTATTTAGTCGATTTTGGACTATTCCGACTTGAACTATAGCGTGGCCTCTGAACTCGATTCCAGGGGGCCATGGAGAAATCGGTCACATCCGAGGACTACAAAGTCCTCCTTGCCTGCCTCAAAGAGGCCAGAGAGGGCGCCGGGCTTACCCAGATCGAGGTAGCTGAGCGCCTCGGGTTGTCGCAGAGTCAGGTCAGCAAGTGTGAGCGCGGGGAGCGCCGGGTAGACGTGATCGAGCTTCGGGAGTGGTGCAGAGCCATTGGGATCGGCCTTCCTGCATTCCTCAGAACACTAGAACGGCATCTGCATCAGATCGAATGAGGGAATGCGCCCGATTAAAAGCACTTGCAGCACAATGTTTGCGGGGGCAGGTTTGGGGGCAACTTTTTATTTTGAAAACATCAAATCATTATCTTTCTGTTATTTGCACCACCAATTAAACAGCCACCACCTCCACCAAGCAAAAGCCCCCGCCTAGCGGGGGTTTTTTGTACGGTACGGTGACCTTAACCCAAAATAGCCAGGGTCTGGCCAATTCACCGACCTGAGATAATGGGACCTTCCCCCGCCCCACCCTCTTCCCCGGAGGTTCCCGATGACCGCCACCGTCTCGTTCATTCTTAACGGCAAGCCGGTCACCGTCGCGAGCCCCGCTGATCGCATGCTGGTATGGGTCCTGCGGGACGAACTGGGCCTCACGGGCACCAAGGTGGGCTGCGAGGCGGGTCTCTGCGGGGCCTGCACCGTGCTTGTGGACTTCGAGACTGCGCTCTCCTGTTCCACGACGCTGGGCGATGTGGCCGGGAAGAGCGTACTCACCATCGAGGGCCTGGCCCATGACGGGAAGCTGGACCCCGTTCAGGCAGCCTTCCAGGAGCACCATGCCTTCCAGTGCGGCTACTGCACCTCCGGGATGATCATGGCCGCCTGGGCCTTTCTGAAGAAGAAGCCCAAGGCCACCAGGTCCGAGATCGTCGAGGCCATGGAGGGAAACCTCTGCCGCTGCGGGGCCCATGTGAGGATCCTGGACGCGGTCGAATCGGCAGGCAAGGCCGTGGGAGGTGTGCGATGAGACGCCGGGACTTCCTCCAGGGCGCCGCGACGGGCGCGCTCACCTTCTTCTTCGCAACCCCCGTTGGATCGGCACCCATCGTGCCGACCCGACCCGGCACCTACTCCGAGGACTTCAACGCCTACCTGAAGATTTCGGCCGACGGCCGCGTGGGCTGCTTCGTGGGGAAGACCGAACTGGGGCAGGGCGCCACGACCGTGCTGGCCATGCTCGTCGCCGAGGAGCTGGAGCTGGATCCGGCCCAGGTGGACATGGTCCTGGGCGATACGGACCTCTGCCCATGGGACATGCCCACCGGCGGCTCCCTCACCATGTGGCATACGGCCCCTGTCCTGCGTGGCGCCGCCGCGGAGGCGCGGGCGGTGCTCCTGCGAATGGCCTCTAAAGCCCTGGGTGCCCCGGTCTCAGGCCTGACCCTGAAGGACGGTGCCATCTGGGTGAAGGAGAACCCAGCGCGTCGCACCACCTTTGGCGAGCTGGTCAAGGGGCGGAAGCTGGAGCGGCACCTGGGCAAGGTCAAGCCCAAGCCCCTCTCCGAATGCACGGTGATCGGGCGCAGCTTCCCCCGCAAGGACGCCCTCGCCAAGATCACCGGCGCCGCCAAGTACGCCGGCGACCTGCGCATGCCCGGAACCCTTCATGCCTGCATCTTGCGCCCCCCGTCTCAGGGTCTGACCCTGGCCAGCGCTGACACGGCCGGTGCTGAGCGGGTTCCTGGTGTTCGCATCGTGCGGGATGGCGCGCTCCTGGCCGTGCTCCACCCCCAGCCCGACACCGCCCGCAAGGCGCTCGCCTTGGTGAAGGGCACCTTCGAGGGGACCGAACCCGACGTGGACGATGTGCGCATCTATCAATACCTCGTGGACAAGGCGGCGCCCGGGCAGCGCGTGGTGATCTCTCGCGGCGACGTGGCTGCGGGTGAAAAACGGGCTGCCACCGTGGTGGAGGGGGAATACCGCAACGCCTACGAGAGCCACGCCACCCTCGAGCCCCACACCTCCGTCGCCAAATGGGAGGAGGGCCGCATGACGGTGTGGGCCTCCACCCAGTCCCCCTTCGTCTTCCGTGATGCCGTGGCCGAGGCCCTCAAGCTGGGCCAGGACAAGGTCCGGATCATCGCCCAGTTCGTGGGCGGCGGTTTCGGCGGCAAGCTCGTGGGGCCCGGGGCCATCGAGGCTGCTCGCATCGCCCGTCAAGTCCCCGGCGTGCCCATCCAGGTAGCCTGGAACCGGGAAGAGGATCTCTTTCTGGACGGCTACCGGCCTGCCGCCGTGGTGAAGCTCCGCTCCGGCCTGGATGCCGGGCGCGGCGCCATCACTTTTTGGGACAGCACCGTGGCGGGCGTCTCCCAGGGCGAGGCCGAGCTCTCCTACGAGATGCAGGCGAACCGGTACCAGGCCCCAGCCGTTCCCGGCCTCCATCCCCTCAAGGTGGGCGCCTGGCGCGCCCCCAACGCCCACACCAACGCGTTCGCCCGGGAAAGTCAGCTGGATGCGCTGGCCGCCAAGGCCGGTGTCGATCCTGTGACCCTTCGCCGTCGACTCATCACGGATGCCCGGCTCCTGCGCCTCCTGGACCTCGCCGTGGAGACCTTCGACTGGGACCCCGCACCCGGACCCACGGGCCGAGGCATCGGACTGGCCTGCGGCGCCTGGCGCCAGGGGCTTGTGGTGGCCGTGGCCCAGGTGGCCGTGGACAGGACCACGGGACAGGTCAAGACAGAGCGCTTCCTCGAGGCCGTGGATGTGGGCCTCGTGGTGAACCCCGACGGAGCCCGCCAGCAGGTGGAGGGCGCCATCACCCAGGGCATCGGGCAGGCCCTCAGCGAGGAGATCCACTTCAAGGGCGGTCGCATCCTCGACAAGAACTTCGACACCTACCTGCTGCCCCGCTTTTCCGCCATCCCCCGCATCCAGGTCGTCTTCGCGGACAACGCCACCATGGTCACCCAGGGCATCGGTGAGCCCCCCGTGGTGCCGGTGGCCGCCGCCCTGGCCAACGCCGTTTTCGACGCCACCGGTGCGCGAGTGACCCACGTTCCGTTCACTCCCAAACGGATCCTCGAGGCCCTGAAGCTCGTGCCTTCGAAGTAGCCTGGTCCTGCGGTTCCAGACCCGGTCCGTGGTGCCGCCGTGGCCGTCCGGGTGCTAGGAGAACCATGGGCGTTCCTTCCCAGGCTGGAACAGGCGGCCAGCCTTCACTTCATTCCTCGGACAGTTCATGCTTCCGACTTCGCACGAGCGGACAGGTTGTGCTCACTGAAGCGTCCTGTCGAAGTAGGCGGCGAGTTCTCCCCCCAGGGTGGTGAGGAAGGTCTTCCGGTCGAACCCGGGCGGATCCGCGGCGATGTCCCCGTCTGGGGTGAGGATGGCCAGGGTCGGGGTGTCCATGAACGCGAAGTGCCAAGCGTTGGGGACCCTGTGCAGCTCCGCGGCAGGCAGGTTCAGGGCCACCCACTCCGCATGGAACCTCGGCACCAGAAACCGGTCACTGGCCGCCTCCCAGATGGCGCACGGGGTCCGCACCCCCGCCAGCGATTCCGCGGTGAACAGGACGCCGACCGGGGCCATGGCCGCCACCGCCTGCACGCGTGGGTCCCTCAGTTCCGCAGACGGGATGGCTGGTGCCGAGAGAGGAGCGTTTCCGGGAACCGGGCGCCCCATGCTGCAAAAGATCGGATCCTCGGCGCATTCCTTGAGGCAGTGCTGGCGCAGGCGTGTCAGATCAGGCTTCCCTCCCGCCAAGGCCAGCACGGTGTAGCCTCCGGCGGAATGCCCCAGAGCCCCCACGCGTGGGCCCCGGGCGTTGCGGGGAATGCGGTCCTTCCACCGGGGATCGGCCAGCAGCGCGTCCAGAACCCGGGAGACCTGGCGTGGCCGCTCGGACCAGTACAAGTCCGGCGTCCTTTTCCTCAGAGTGTCATCCTGCCAGTTGTCCCCCGGATGCCGCAGGGCGGCCACCAGGTACCCGTGTCCCGCAAGGGCCCCGCAGAGCCGGCTGTGCCCGAGTTCTGAACCACCGGTGCCGTGGCTGACCAGGATCAGGCCCCTGAACCTGGGTTCCGGGTCCGCGTACATGGCCACGCTCAAGGTGAATGGACCCATGGCGATGGCGTGCGCCTTCGCCTGGGTCGGGTAGTACAGCGCCACGGTGGTTTCCTGGTCGGCACACTGGACGTGGAACTCCTGCCATCCCACCTGGGAGGCCATGGCCTGGGCCGCGAAGACCAGCGAGATCAGGAAAGGTCGGATGGGGAAGCGCATGACCATCACCCCAGAGTGGTCTGGACGGCAAGGGACCAGATGCTTGATCCTATCAAGGTGATGAGGACCGGTCTGCTTGCCGCCCCGGACTCCCTTCCTTCAACCCACCTAAATGGCGCGCCGTCCTCTCACTCCGGCACCACCTCCAGCACCGGCTCGCCCCAGGCGTCCGGGATGCGGGTGTGGATCTGCAGCAGCCTGATCCAGCGCCGCACCGCCAGCACGAAGACGATGGCCATGAGCACCATCACCACGATGGCCAGCACCGCCAGGAGGTAGTGCTTGGTGGGCAGGTAGTTGTGCACGACGTTCAGGTAGCCCGCCCAGAACGTGATGCTCGCCATAAAGATCCCAGGCAACACGGTGACCCAGGCATAGCGGGCCTTCCCCATGCGGATCAGCATGCAGGTGCAGATGATGAGGCCGCAGGCCGCCAGCAGCTGGTTGCTGATGCCGAACAGGGGCCAGATGGTGCCGATGTCCCCGGTGTAGACCAGGTACCCCCAGGCGCCGGTGAACACGGCGGAGGTGAGGATGATGCCTGGCCACCAGCCCTGCACGGCGACCTTCGGCCAGACCTGGCCCAGCATCTCCTGCAGAAAGAAGCGCCCCACCCGGGTGCCGGTGTCCACGGCCGTGAGGATGAACACCGCCTCGAACATGATGGCGAAGTGGTACCAGTACCCCATGATGTTCTTGAACAGGGGCACGGACCCGAAGATATAGGCCATGCCCACCGCCAGGGAGACGGCGCCGCCGGTGCGGCCCTGGATGTTCTCTCCCACCTGGCGGGCCAGGTCCGGCAGGTGGACGGGCGTCATCCCCAGCTTGGCGAAGGCGGCGGCGGGGGCGTTGATGGCGAAGTAGTCGGCGGGCACCAGCACACAGGCGGCGATGAGGGCCATGATGGCCACCATGCCCTCGGTGAGCATGGCGCCGTAGCCCACGAACAGGACGTCCTTCTCGCCGGGGATCATCTTGGGCGTGGTGCCGGTGGCAATTATGGAGTGGAAGCCCGACACGGCCCCGCAGGCGATGGTGATGAACAGGAAGGGCATGGCCGCCCCGGGGATCACGGGGCCTCCGCCGCTGTAGAATTTCGTCACCGCCGGCATCTCGAGGTTGGGGTGCACGTAGCAGATGCCCAGCACCAGCATGAGGATGGTGCCGATCTTCAGGTAGGTGGACAGGTAGTCCCGGGGGCAGAGCAGCATCCACACCGGCAGCACCGAAGCCACGAAGCCGTAGACGGGGATCATGATGGCCAGGCTCCCGCGGCTCAGGGTGAACCAGCGGGCCAGGGTCGGGTTGTGGGCCACATAGGGCCCGGCCAGGATCGTGCCCAACAGCAGGACCACGCCGATGACGCTGGCGCCCAGCACGTCCCCGTCCCGCCACACGTGCATGTAGAGGCCCATGATGAAGGCGATGGGGATGGTGGCGGCCACGGTGAAGGTGCCCCAGGGGCTCTGGAACAGGGCATTGACGACCGCCAGGGAGAGGCCCGCCAGGGTGAGGAGCAGGATGAACATGATGGCGTAGCCGGCCACCTGGCCCGCCGCCGAATCGATCTCCAGCGCGGCAATGGAGGACAGGCTGTGGCCCTTGTGCCGGACCGAAGCGAACAGCACCACCATGTCGTGCACGGCGCCGCCCAGCACACAGCCGATGAGGATCCACAGGGCGCCCGGCAGGAAGCCGAACTGCGCGGCGAGCACCGGCCCCAGAAGCGGCCCGGCCGCCGCGATGGCCGCGAAGTGGTGCCCGAAGACCACGAACTTGTTGGTCTTCACGTAGTCGATGCCGTCCGCCATGGTCTCGGAGGGCGTGGGCCGGTCGGACCGCAGCCCCAGGACCCGGTTGGCGATCCAGAGCCCGTAGAACCGATAGGCGATGGCAAAAATGCACAGCGCCGCGAAGACCAGCGTC
>CAIMBM010000236.1 GCA_903839205.1 uncultured Holophagaceae bacterium
CCGCTGATCCTCAAGGTGGCCAAGGAGCTCAAGGTCGAGCCCCTCATCGGCCTGCGCGCCAAGCTCAATGCCCAGGGCTCCGGCAAGTGGGAGACCAGTGCCGGCGATCACGCCAAGTTCGGCCTCACCACCCGCGAGATCCTGGACGCCATCGAGGTACTAGAGAAGCGCGACCTGCTGGACAGCGTCATCGAGTTGCACTTCCACATCGGCAGCCAGATCACCGACATCCGCAAGATCAAGTCGGCCATGAAGGAGGCCACCCGCATCTACGCCAAGCTGCGCAAGCTCGGCGTGCCCATCCGCTACCTCAACGTGGGCGGCGGCCTGGGCGTGGACTATGACGGCAGCAAGACCACCTTCAGCAGTTCCATGAACTACACCATCGCCGAGTACGCCGCCGACGTGGTCTACACCACCAAGGATATCTGCACCCAGGAGCAGGTGCCCATGCCGGATCTGCTCAGCGAATCGGGCCGGGCCATCGTGGCCTACCACGAGGTGGTGGTCGTGGACATCATCGGCCTCATCGACACCACGCACACCAAGTACACCGTGGCCCTCACGGGCAATGAGCCCCAGATCCTGAAGGAGCTGGCCTACACCCGGGACAACATCTCCATCAAGAACTTCTCGGAGATGTACCACGACGCCATCACCCAGAAGGACGAGATGCTCACCCTCTTCAATCTGGGCTACCTGGGGCTGGAGGACCGGAGCAAGGGCGAGACCCTGTTCTGGGAAGTCTGCCGCAAGCTCTCGCGCATCCTTGCCAGCAAGACCCTGAAGTACATTCCCGAGGAATTCCAGGATCTCAACAAGAGCCTGGCCGACAAGCTCATCGCCAACTTCAGCATCTTCCAGTCCATGCCGGACCACTGGGCCATCGAGCAGCTCTTCCCGGTCATGCCCATCCACCGCCTCAAGGAGAAACCGGGGCTGTCCGCCACCCTCTGCGACATCACCTGCGACAGCGACGGGAAGATGGAGAAGTTCATCGACCTGAAGGACGTGCGGGACGAGATCCCCTTCCACGAACCCCGGAGCGGCGAGGCCTACTATGTCGCCTTCTTCCTCACGGGCGCCTACCAGGACATCCTGGGCATGCGGCACAACCTGTTCGGCGCGCCCAACGAGGCCCACATCATGGTCCACGAGGACGACACCTTCAAGGTCCAGCACAGCGTGGCGGGCGACACCGTGGATCACGTCCTCCGCAGCGTCCACTACGACCCCGACGTCCTGATCCAGGGACCCCAGACCCGGCGGAAGGCCAGCGTCAAGAATGACGCCGCCGAAGCCCTGCGCGCCCTCCTGACGGAGGAGCGGAAGCTGCATACCTACCTGGAGATCTGATTCACCAGCGGGGTTCCGGCTTCTGTTTCCAGAGCCAGATGATGTAGTCCACGTTCTTGGGCGCCGCACCCAGCGCCCGCAGCCGGGCCATGCACTGGCCCCGGTGGTGCTGGGAATGGAGGCAGACCTGCAGCAGCGCGTCGGCCACCGGGATCACGCAGGGGGGATCGGGAAACCACGGAACCCGTACGGACTTCGCCAGAGCTTCATCGTCCAGACCCCGCCCCAGGGCCTTCAGGACATGGTGGCTGGCCTCGCAGCGGGCCTTCAGTTCCTGGAATCCGGGCAGAGGATGGTCGGAAAAGCTGGCCGGATCCCCTTGGAACACGTGCAGGAAGGCCTCCTGGACCGCCACCATATGATCGGCCCGAGTCTGCAAGTCCTCATCCTCAAGGGCACCAGAGGCATTCCAGGCATAGAAGAAGACTGCGTCCGCCCAGGCCTGGTGGCTGAGGAGATTCTTCAGCTGACCGATCATGGTGCCTCCGTTGGGCGGATTCTACCGAAGGTCATGGCCCCGGGAGACAGGGATTTCCATGAGAATGGGGACCTGAAGATCCCCAGAACAGACAGGAGGCTCCCCATGGACATCCAACTCATCGGCGTGGTCGGCTGCGGACTCATGGGCTCGGGCATCGCCCAGTGCGCGGCCGAGGCCGGCTGCCAGGTCCTCGTGAAGGAGGCCGACGCGGCGCTGCTCGCCAAGGGGTTCGCCCGTGTCCACGGTGCCTGGGACCGGGCCGTGGCCAAGGGGAAGGCCACCGAGGAACAGCGCGGTGCCTGGCTCCAGAACCTCCGCGGCACCCTGGATTTCCAGCACCTGGCGGACCGCGACCTCGTGGTCGAGGCCATCCCGGAGCGCCTCGACCTCAAGCTCCAGACCTTCACGGAACTCGACCGGGTGCTGGGACCCCAGGCGATCCTCTGCACCAACACCTCCAGCCTCTCCGTCGCCCAGCTCAGCCCGGCGCTGGCGCCCCAGCGCCTGTCCCGACTGGCCGGCCTGCACTTCTTCAACCCGGTGCCCATGATGCCCCTGGTGGAGGTGATCCGCACCCTCGCCACGGCGGAGGACACACTCACCTCCCTGCGGGCCTTCGTCCAGCGGCTCGGCAAGACCGCCGTCATGGCGCCCGACGCCCCGGGCTTCATCGTCAACCGGCTGCTGGTGCCCTACCTGCTGGATGCCATCCGCTGCGCCGAGCAGCGGCTGGCCACGGTGGAGGACCTCGACACGGGCATGAAGCTGGGCTGCGGGCATCCCATGGGGCCACTCCACCTCAGCGACTTCATCGGACTGGACACCATGCTGAGCGTGGCCGAGGTGACCTTCGAGGCCTTCGGCGAGCCGCGCTTCAAGGCGCCCTCCCTGCTCCGCCAACTGGTGGCCGCCGGCCGGCTGGGCCGCAAGACCGGCTCCGGCTTCTACCGCTGGGATGGGGAGAAGCGCATGGAGGCCCTGCCCCTCTAAGCGGATCCGGCTACCCTGGCGGTCATGCTCGATGTCCTCCTGATCCCGGCGGCGCTGCTGCTGCTCTTTGCCCTTCGGGCCGTCCACGATGGCGAGTACCGGCTGCACGGGCACCTCATGACGGCCCTCTTCACCCTGGTGGGCCTGCGGCTGGTGCTGCACCCGAGGGGCCTCAGTCCGGCCCACCGCACCCTCTGGCTCAGCACCCTGGGCGCCGCGGGGCTGACCATCCTCCTGGGCCGGGCGGCCCTGGCCTGGCGGGAGGCGCGCAGCACCCATCCCGCGGTCCTCAGGATCCACCGGAGCGTCGGCACCGCGACCCTCCTGGGGCTGGCCCTCACCACCCTGGTCTGGCTGCTGCGCCAACGCGGTTGATCAGATCCCCAGCGCCTTCCGCACCTCGTCCATGCGGCGGCGGCTGATGCTGATGCGCCCGGTGGCCAGGACCAGTTCGTCCTCCACGGTCACTTCCCGCACGGCATCCAAGCGCACCAGGGCGTTGCGGTGCACACGCAGGAAACCGTGATCGCCGAGCCGTTCCTCCCAGTGGGCCAGGGTGCCATCCACCGGCAGGCGCCCCTCCGGGGTCCAGGCCACGCAGTCCCCCAGGTCCGCCACCAGGGCCTCCACTTCCTCGGGCCGCAGCAGCCTCGTGGTGCCCTTCTTCCGCACGGGCAGCCGCAGCCATTCCTTCTGGAGGGGCTCGTCCTTGGGCCGGATGCGGGAGAGCGCCTGGGCCACGGCCACCCTAGAGATAGGCTTCAGCAGGTAATGCACGGCCCCGCCCGCGAAGGCCTCGATGGCGTGCTGCGGGTAGGCTGTCACGAACACCAGCGAGGGCCGCGGTTCCGGCAGCATGTGCATCAGCTCGGTGCCCTTCATGCCCGGCATCTCGATGTCGAGGAAGACCGCATCAGGCCGGTGCTCCGCGATGGCGGCGAGCCCCAGGCGGCCATTCTCCGCCGAAGCCACGACCGCCACCCCCGGCAGCTCCGACAGGAGGTCCGCCAGGTGGTCCCGTGCCAGGGGCTCGTCCTCGACGACCACAATGCGGATCATGCCTGCCTCCATCGGAAGCCCACCCGGTGCCGGCCCTCCACCAGGCCCATCTCCAGGTCCTCCGGCCGCTCCAGCCGCTGGCGCAGGGTGTCCAGGGCCGTGCCCGTGCCCCGATGGTTGCTGAAGCCCGGCCCCGGATCCTCGACCCAGAGGTGCATGGCGCCCGCAGTGCTCTCGGCTCCGATGCGCACCTCCCCGCCCTGCTCCAGGGGCGCCACGCCATGCTTGATGGCGTTTTCGACCAGCACCTGGATCGAGAGGGGAGGAACGCAGGCGGACTCCAGGTCCTCGGGAACCTGGACGGACACCCGCAGGCGGTCCCCCAGGCGGGCCTGTTCGATGCCGAGGTAGGCCTCCACGAAGGCCAGCTCCTGTTTGAGGGGGATGGTGACCTGGTCCGCGGCTGCGATCACCTGGCGGAACAGCTGGGCCAGGCGTTCCGTGGTGGCCTGGGCGCCCCGGGGATCCTGGTCGATCTGGGCGTGGAGAGTATTCAGCGTGTTGAAGATGAAGTGGGGCGCCAGCTTGGCGCGGAGGACCTGTTCTCTGGCTTCAAGCAGATCGAAGCTGGCATTCTTGGCCGCCATCGTCTGCTCCATCACGAAGATCATCATGCCGAAGAAGACCAGGGGCATGACCATGGTCTGGGTGAAGTAGGTGGGTCGCAGGCCCACCAGGAAGCCCAGCGTCCCGAAAAAAATGGGGACTGCCCCCCGCCAGCCACCGAAAAACCTGGCCGACTCCTTGTGCTCGATCCTCCGCCGCTCACTTGCATAGAGCCACGCCGCCAGCCACCAGAGCAGGCCGGCGGACACCAGGATCGCGATGGCCGCTGGGACAGGCCACCACCCATCCTTGCGGAGCAGAGGCTGGAGGGCGCTCTGCAGGAGGCCCACCGTGATGGCCACCCGGGTTGCCCACCAGATTCGAGTGCCGGGGCGCTGCTGCCGGAGCTTGTCCCACTCGCATTGAAGCTTCTTCGGGATTGCCAATTCGCCACCTCCCTTCCTAGATTCTGCAAGGCCAGGAGGGGTCAGGCGGGACTTCCCATCAGGTGGCCAGGGACTGGCTGCGAGCGGTTCACCAGGGGTCTTGAACGGTCCTGCCGGCCTGGGCGTGCCTCAGGGCCTTGAGGCCGATGTCCCGGCGCACCTGCCTGCCGGGCCAGTCCACCTGGGGCAGGGCAGCCTCGATGGCCGCGCGGGCGGCGGCGAGATCCGGGGCCGAGGTGGCCAGGTTCAGGACGCGGCCCCCGTTGGTCAGCCACTGGCCATCCTGCTTCCGGGTCCCCGCGTGGATGACCGTGACGGCGGGCGATCTCAGAGCGATGGGGACACCCTTCTTGGCGCCTTCCGGATAGTCCTCGGCCGCCAGCACCACGGCGATGGCCGTGTGGGGCTTCAACTTCAGGTCCCGGGGGACCAGCCGACCCTCGGCCACCTCCAGCAGCAGGTCCGCCAGGTCCTCGTCCAGCAGCTGCATGAGCACTTGGGTCTCGGGGTCGCCGAAGCGCACGTTGTACTCCAGGAGCTCCGGCCCGGAGGCCGTCCACATCACGCCGAGGAAGAGCACCCCCCGGGCCTCGAGACCGTCCCGCTGGAGGCCCCGCACTGTGGGCTCCACCAGGGTGGTGCGCATGAGCTCGATGTCCCCGGCCCGCAGGAAGGGCAGCGGCCCGAAGGCGCCCATGCCGCCGGTGTTGGGGCCCTGATCGCCGTCGAAGATGCGCTTGTGGTCCTGGCAGGCGGGCAGCAGGGCGTAGGCCGCGTGCTCGGCGTCCACATCCACCAGCACGTGCAGGGACAATTCCATACCCACCAGGGGCGCCTCGAAGACCACCGTCTTGCTGGCGTCGCCGAACTGCCCGGCCAGGAAGGCCCGCAAAGTGGCCAGGGCCTCGGCCTCGTCCTGGGCCAGGACCACGCCCTTCCCCGCGGCGAGGCCGTCGGCCTTAAGGACGATGGGGAACCCGTGGGGCCAGCGGCGGATGAGGGCCTCGCCCGCCGCCAGGTCCGTGATGGTGTGGCTGGCGGCGCAGGGGATGGCGTGCCGCTCCATGAACGCCTTGGCGAAGGCCTTGCTGCCCTCCAGCCGGGCGGTGGCGGCGTCGTGGCCGAAGCAGGGGATGTCCAGGGCCCGCACCGCATCGCCCACCCCCGCCACCAGGGGCACTTCGGGCCCCGCCACGACCAGGTCGGGGCGGTTCGCCGCGCACCAGGCCGCCACGGAGGCCGGATCCTCCAGGTCCAGGGCGGCGCGGCCGCCCAGTTCCCCGAGGGCGTCGCTGCCCGGGGCCGAGACCAGGTCCACGGGCCGGGCCGAGGCCTTCAACTTCAGGGCCAGGGCGTGTTCCCGGCCGCCGGAGCCGAGGAGCAGGATCTTCATGGGGACCTCCGCCTTCCAGTATCGCCGGACCGGGTCTATGGCGGTCCGCGGAAGGTCTCCACCCGGAAGAGGTCCTCACGGTCAAGAATGGCCTCAACGTATCCGGGACTTGGGAGTAGGATGACCCCGCCGGGAGGTTTCCATGGCCATGATCACCCTGAGCGGCAACCCCATCCATACCTGCGGCGACCTGCCCCTGCCCGGAAACGCGACGCCCTTCTTCACGCTCACGCGCGACGATCTCAGCGAGCTCACCAGCGTCGAACTGGAGGGCAGGCGCGTGGTGCTGAGCATCTTCCCCAGCCTGGACACCTCGACCTGCGCCGAGAGCGTGCGGAAGTTCAACCGCCTGACAGCCGACCTGGCCGACACCGTCATGCTCTGCGTCTCCATGGATCTGCCCTTCGCGCAGGCGCAGTTCTGCGGCGCCCAGCAACTGGACCGGGTGCTCACCGCCTCCGCCTTCCGGCACCCGGAGTTCGGCCGGGCCTTCGGCGTGACCCTGGTGGACGGTCCCATGCGGGGCCTCTTCGCCCGGGCCGTCGTCGCGCTGGACGAGAACGGCACCGTCGTGCACACCGAACTGGTGCCAGAGCTCACACAGGAACCCGACTACGACCTGGCCATCCATGCCGTCCGGAACCGCCACCACCCCTGCCCCGAGGATGCCCTCGAGACCTCGGAATAGGACCGTTCAGGACCTCCGGGCCATCAGCCGGGCCTGGGTGTAGGGGATGAGGCCGCCGGCGTCCATGATGCCCTTGCGGGCGGCGGGCAGCTGGACCTGATCGAAGGCCCGACCCGTGGTCCGGTTGAGCACCTGGTTGGCAGTGATCTCCAGCTCGTCGCCCTCGCCGGCCTCAAGCCCGGGACAGATCACGACCGGCAGGCCCAGGTTGATGCTGTTCTGGAGGAAGATGCGGGCGATGCTCCGGGCGACCACGGCCACCCGGTGGCCCTTCAGGGTCGAACAGGCCTGTTCCCGGCTGGAGCCGCAGCCGAAATTCTCGCCTCCCACGATGATGGAGTCCGGCGCGAAGGCTCCGGCCCGCAGCTTGGCATTGAAGTCGGTTCGGTCGAAGAAGGCGAACTGGGGGGTCTCCGTCGGCAGCACCGTGGCCATGAATCGGCCCGGATAGATGTCGTCGGTGCTGATGTCGTTCTCGAGTTTGAGGATGACTTTGGCCATGGCTCACGCCTTCCTGGGATCGGTGATGACGCCCGTGAGGGCCGAGGCGGCGGCGACCACCGGGCTGCAGAGGTAGACAAACCCCGTGGGGTTGCCCATGCGTCCCTTGAAATTGCGGTTGGTGGTGCTGAGGGCTGTCTCCCCATCGCCCAGGGCCCCCTCGTGGACACCGAGACAGGGGCCGCAGCCGGAGTTCATCACCACGGCGCCGGCCTTCATGAGGTCGTGGATGTAGCCCTTGTCGAGGGCCTGGCCGAAGATCCTGCTGGAGGCGGGAAACACGAGCATGCGGGTGCCCTGGGCGACCTTCTTCCCCCGCAGGAGGGCGGCGGCGTCCGCCAGGTCGTCCAGGCGCCCGTTGGTGCAGCTGCCGATGACGATCTGGTGGACCCTGGTGCCCAGGACCTGGTCGATGGGTTTCACGTTGTCCACGGCATGGGGGCAGGCGATCTGGGGCACCAGGGCGGATACGTCGACCTCCACCGTACGGACGTATTGAGCATCCGCATCGGGCCCCACGCAGTCGATGCCGCCCACCACTCCGGCTTCCTCCCGCAGGTAGCGGATCGTTTCCTCGTCCCCGGGCACGATGCCGGAGGTGGCGCCCGCCTCGACGCTCATGTTGCAGATGGCGAGACGCCCGCTCGTGCTCATGTTCCGGATGGTCTCGCCGTGGAACTCCAGCACCTTGAAATTGGCGCCCTGGGCCGTGAGCTGGCCGATCAGATAGAGAATCAGATCCTTCGGCCCGACCATGGGGGGAAACGCGCCCTTCACCTCCACCCGGATGGTGGCCGGCGCCTCGACGTTCACGGCGATGCCCAGGGCCCAGGCCGAAGCCATTTCCGTGGCGCCGACACCGAAGCTGAAGGCCCCAAGGGCCCCGTGGCTGGTGGTGTGGGAGTCCGTGCCCACCACCACGGACCCGGGGCGGACATAGCCGAACTCGGGCAGGATCTGGTGGCAGATGCCCCCCACGTCGCCGCGCACGTCGTGGAACTTGGTGATGCCGTGGGCCGCCACGAACTCCCGGATCTTCTTCTGATTGGTGGCGGTCTTGGGTGACTCCGCGGGCACCCGGTGGTCGAAGATGATGGCGATCTTGGAAGGGTCCCAGACCTTCGCGTCGAGGCCGGTGCCTTCGAACACTTCCTGGAACTGGTTGATCACCAGGGCTGCGTTCTCGTGGGACATGGCCAGGTCGACCCGGGGTTCCACCACGTCGCCCGCCCGCACGGAAGGCAGGCCCGAGGCCCGGGCCAGGATCTTCTCGACGACGGTCATGCCCACGGACACCCCCTAGATGACGCCCTTCGATTTCAGGTCGGCCAAGTCAGCCTCAGAGAGGCCGAGCGCCCCGAAGATACGCTGATTGTGCTCGCCGAGGGCAGGCGGTGGCTTCTCCACCGCGCCCGGGGTCTTCTCGAACTGGGCCGTGAGGCCGAAGACCTCCACCTCGCCGATCCCCTCCACCTGGACCTTGCGCAGGACCTGGCGGTGCTGGACCTGGGGCTGCCGCAGCGCCGCTTCCAGTTCGAGGATCTCGCCGCTGGGCACATTCCTCGCGTTGAGGGCCTCGACCCAGTGGCGGGTGGGCCGCCGTGTCAGCCGGGCCTCCAGCAGGGGCGTGAGCTCGGTTCGGTTCCGTTTGCGGGTATCCCGTTCCTGGAAGCGCGGATCCGTCTTCAGCGCCGGGACCTCCAGCACGTCGCAGACCGCCTCCCACTGCTCCTGCTTGTTGGCCGCGATGTTGATGTGGCCGTCCTGGGTGCGGAAGGTGCCGCTGGGGGCCGCCGTGAAATTGTCGTTGCCCATGAGGGTGGGCGGCACCCCTCCGATGAGCAGGTTGGCCGCCATCCAGCCCATGAGGGGCATGATGCTGTCCAGCAGGGCCACGTCGATGAACTGACCCTCCCCCGTGCGTTCCCGGTGGAAGAGGGCCGCCATGATGGCGAAGGCGGCGTTGAGCCCGCCGACCGTATCGCAGACGGGAAAGCCCGCGCGCAGCGGATGCAGCCGCTGGTCCCCGTTCACGGCCATCTCGCCGGAGAGACCCTGGATGATCTGGTCGTAGGCCGGCTTCAGGGCATCGGGGCCGGTCTGGCCGAAGCCGGAGATGGCGCAGTAGATCAGCCTGGGGTTGAGCCCCGCCAGGGTCTTGTAGCCCAGCCCGAGGCGCTCCATGACGCCGGGGCGGAAGTTCTCCACCACCACGTCCGCGTCCTTCACCAGGCGCCGGAACAGCGCCTTCCCCTCCGCCGACTTGGTGTTCAAGGTGATGGAGAGCTTGTTGCAGTTCTGGGCCAGGAAGCTGGTGCCCATGAGCTTCTGGTTCAGGTCCGGCAGGATGCCCAGCTTGCGGGCCAGGTCGCCGTCCTTGGGGTTCTCCACCTTGATGACCTCGGCCCCGAGCTGGGCCAGGTGCAGGGTACCGAAGGGCCCCGACAGCACGTTGGTGAGGTCCAGGACCTTGATGCCTTCCAGGATCTTCTTGCTCATGCCAGGTCCTTCGCCAGGATCGGTCCGGTCTTGTAGACGCGGCCCGGCAGGTCCCGGCCGAGGTGCCTGGCCACGTCCTTCGCCACGGCCACGAGGGCGGAGAGGTCGATGTCCAGGCGCTGGCCGGCCCGCTGGAGGCCGTGCACCAGGTCCTCCGTGGCCACGTTGCCGGCCGCGACGCGCGTGAAGGGGCAACCGCCCAGGCCGCCGAAACTGGTTTCGATGGCCCAGGCCCCCGCGTCCACGGCCGCATAGACGTTGGCCATGCCGAGGCCGTAGGTGTCATGAATGTGGGCGGTGACTTCGGCGCCGGGACTCAGTTCCCGCACGCGCCGGACGTAGCGGTGCACCTGGCCGGGATGCGCATGACCCGCCGTGTCGGCCAGGCTGATGGAAGTCAGTCCAGCCTCCAGGTAGGCGGCGGCCAGGCCCATGACCCGGGTCTCGTCGATGGCCCCCTCGAAGCCGCAGCCGAAGGCGCTCTGCACGCTCACCTGCACCTTCCGCCCGGCCTGCTTGCCGGCCAGGGCGATGGCAATGATGCGGCGGGTGGCCTCCTCCGTGCCCATGCCTGTGTTCTTCCGGCTGTGGGTCTCCGAGGCGGAGACGCCCATGCAGAGGAGGGGAACGCCCGCCTCCAGGGCCCGCTCCAGTCCCCTTTCGTTCAGAACCAGGGCAGAGAACAGGGCATGGTGGGATTCCTTCCCGAGGATCCGGAACAGGTCGTCCGTGTCCGCCATCTGGGGCAGCCGGTCACCGCGCACGAAGGAACCCACCTGGACGAGGTCCACGCCCGCCTCCGCCACCCGGCGGATCCAGTCCAGCTTGACCTCGGTCGGCACCACGGCCGCTTCGGCCTGGAGGCCGTCGCGGGGACCGACTTCATGGATGCGGATCGGGTGCATGCCGAGCCTCAGAGCTTCCGCGCGATGGCTTCGCCCATCTCGAGGGTCGAAGCGCTGCCGCCCATGTCGTAGGTGCGGACCCGGCCCTCGGCGATGACGGCGGCGGTGGCGGCCTCGAGGCGAGCACCCCTCTCGGTCTCGCCGAGCCAGTCCAGCATCATCTTGGCGGCCAGGATGGTGGCGATGGGGTTCACCTTGTACTGGCCTGCGTATTTCGGGGCGCTGCCGTGGCTGGGTTCGAACACGGCCAGCTTCTCGCCGATGTTGCCCGAGCATCCGAAGCCGAGCCCGCCCACCATCTGGGCCGCCAGGTCGCTGATGATGTCCCCGAAGAGGTTCGTGGCCACCATGACCCCGTAGTTCTTGGGGTTCTTCAGCATCCACATGGTGATGGCGTCCACGTTGGCATCGTCCATCTGGATGCCCGGGAATTCCCTCGCGATGCGCTTGCCGGTTTCCAGGAACATGCCTTCAGTGGCGCGCACCACGTTGGCCTTGTGGATGACCGTCACCTTGGGATAGCCGAACTGCTTGGCGTAGCCGAAGGCGGCCCGGATGATGCGGTCGCAGCCCCTCTGCGTGTTCACCTTGCAGGTGATGGCGAAGGCGTCGCCCGGCAGGTCCGCGAAATGGGCGAAGGGCTTGCTGAGCCGCTTCAGGCTCTCCTTCAACTCATCCGGGACCGGGCTGAACTCGACACCCGAATAGAGATCCTCCGTGTTCTCACGGAAGATCACCATGTCGATGCCTTCCTTGAAGTTCAGCGGGTTGCCTGGATAGGCCTTGCAGGGCCGCAGGCAGGTGAAGAGGTCGAACATCTGCCGCATCCGGACGATGGGACTGCGGTAGATGAGGCCCCGGCCTTTCAGTTCGGGCGCCAGTTCCGCCTCGGCATCCTTCACGGGCTTGGAGGTGATGGCCCCGAACATGGCGGCCTGGCTACGTTTCAGCAGGTCGATGGTGCGCTGGGGGAAGGCCTCGCCCTCCTGGCACCAGAATTCCCAGCCGATGTCCCCGTGGGTGTAGGTGGCATCGAATTTCAGGGCGTCCAGGCAGAGCCTGGCCGCCTCCATGACCTCGACGCCGACTCCGTCTCCGGGCAACCACGCGATGTCGTACTGGCCCATGATCGGTCTCCTCCGGAAGGGGCTGCAATCCTGGCGCGAGGCCGCACCGGATCAGCCCAATCATGACCTCACCGTGGAAATTGGACCCGGGCGGCCATCACAAAATCTCCCAGAACCGCAGGAACCCGGCCATTGACCCCACAAACTGTCAAACCGGCCCCATCACTTGCAGGCCAGCCAGCTGGCCCCGGTGCGCACTTCCGCCGCCAGCTTCGCGCCCAGGGCGCCCAGGTCATCGGCCCCCTCCATGGCCTCCTTCAGCAGGGCGGCCGCCCGGTCCGCTTCTTCCGGGGGGGCCTCCATGAGCAGTTCGTCGTGGACCTGGAGCAGCAGCCGTGCCTTCAAACCCGAGGCCAGGAGGCTGCGGTGCAGGCGGACCATGGCCCGGCGCATGAGGTCCGCGGCGGTCCCCTGGACGATGGTGTTGACGGCCTCCCGCAGACCCTGGGCCTGGAACTGCTTGTTGGGGCTTTCCAACTCGGGGATGCGGCGGATGCGGCCCCAGTGGGTGCGGACCAGGCCTTCCGCCAGGGCCTTTGCCTTGGCCCCCTCGATCCAGGCAGCCACCCTGGGCATGCGCTCGAAGTAGCGTTCAATGAAGGCCTTGGCTTCCTTCTGGGAAATACCCAGGTTGGCCGCCAGGGCGAAGGCCCCCTGGCCGTAGAGCAGGCCGAAGTTCACGGCCTTGGCCCGGCTGCGGTCGTCCGCACTGACCTGATCCATGGGGAGGCCCATCACCTCCGAGGCTGTCCGCCGATGGATGTCCTCGCCCGCCCGGAAGGCTCCCAGCAGCACGGGATCCTCCGCCAGGGCCGCCACCACGCGGAGCTCGATCTGGCTGTAGTCCGCGTCCAGCAGCACCCAGCCCGGCTCGGGCACGAAGGCCCCGCGGATGGCACGGCCCTCTTCCGTGCGGATGGGGATGTTCTGCAGATTGGGATCGCTGGAGGCCAGCCGTCCGGAGGCCACCGCCGCCTGATGCAGCCGGGTGTGCACCCGACCGGTGATGGGGTTCACCATCAGTGGCAGCGCCTCCACGTAGGTGCCCAGCAGCTTCACCATCTGCCGGTGGCGCAGCAACTCGCTGGCGATTTCGGCACCCTGCTCCTTGGCCAGTTCCTGGAGGACATCCTCATCGGTGCTGGGCACCTTGGTCTTGCCCGTGTATTTCACGGCCTTGTAGCCGAGCTTGCCGAAAAGGACGGCGCCTAGCTGGGTGGGGCTGTTCAGGTTGAAGGATTCCCCGGCGAGTTCGATCACCCGGGCCTCGGCGCGTTTGCGCTCGCCGTGCATGCGTTCAGCGAGCTGGGAAAGGACCTCCAGGTCCAGCCTGACGCCGTGGCCTTCCAGGGCCGCGAGAACTTCCACCAAGGGCAGGTCCACTTCCTCGTACAGGAGGCTCAGCTGGTCATCCGTGAGCTTCGCCCGCAGGTTGTCGCAAAGCCGCAGGGCCAGGTCGGCGTCTTCGGCCGCGTACTGCACCGCAGGCTCGAACTCGGCCTGGTCGAAGCGTTTCTGGCCCTTCCCCTTCCCCACCACCTCCTCAAAGGCGATGGGTCTCACGTCCAGCAGGCGCACGGAGAGGTCGTCCAGGTTGTGGCGGACACCGCTCTCCAGCAGGAAGCTCAGCACCATGCTGTCATCGGCCAGTCCCGCCACCGGCAGACCGTGGCGGGTCAGCACCTGGAGGTCGTACTTCAGGTTCTGGCCGCACTTCCCGATGGATGCGTCCGCCAGCAGGGGCGCCAGGATGCGGCGAACTTCGCCGAAGGGAAGGTTGCGGGAGTCCAGGTGCGGTGCCAACGCTTTGAAGAAGGCCGCCGCGTCGCCCCGCAGGTCCAGCATGGAATCGGGCAGGCCCGAGTCGGGCAGCAACCCCGGAAGTGAGCCCTCCGTATCGGCAGTGGCCGGTTTCAGGTGGGCCAGGGGCACGTAGAGCCCCTCATTGGGCACCCAGGCCAGACTCAGCCCCACGATGTGGCCTCGCGTGGGATCGATGCTGGTGGTTTCCGTGTCCAGGCCGAATCGGCCCGCGGCACGGCAGGCGGACACGGCGGCTTGGAGATCCGCGAGAGTGGCCGCGGACCGGTACTTCCGTGCGCTGCCCGCCTGCTCCGCGTTCTGGGTGAACTCCTTGGTGAGGGTCTGGAAACCCAGGGCCTTGAAGGTCTCCCGGGCCTTGGCCTCGTCCACGCCGGGATAGGCGAGATCCCTTGGATGCAGGGTGAGCTTGAGGTCGGTCACGACCGTGACCAGGCGCTTCGTGAGCTCCAGCCATTCGGAGGCCGCTTCCAGCCCCTCTCGTTGCTTGGGTTTCAGTTCGGCCTTGGCAGCGATGACGCCGTCGAGGCTGCTGAACTTTTCCAGCAGGAGCGCTGCGCCCTTCTCGCCGATGCCCGGCACGCCCTTCACGTTGTCGGAGGCGTCCCCCACCAGGCTGAGAAAGTCCACCACCTGATCAGGCCACACGCCCATGCGGGCCTTCACGCCCTCGCGATCGTGCCAGACCTCGCCGTCCTTGGTGTTCAGCACCTGAATGTGCAGGTCGTCGTCCACCAGCTGGAGCAGATCCTTGTCCGGGCTCACAATGACGGCCGGAAGGCCCATGGCCGCGGATTCCCGGGCCAGGGTGCCCATGACATCGTCCGCCTCGTAGCCGTGGAGTTCCACGATGGGGATGTTCAGGGCCTCCACCAGCTGGCGGATCATGGGGATCTGCGGGCGCAGGTCCTCGGGCATGGCGTCCCGGTTGGCCTTGTATTCAGGGTAGATCTGGTGGCGGAAGGTGGGTTCCGGCGTGTCGAACACGCAGGCGATGTGGGTGGGCTTGTGCTTTTCCAGCAGCTGCAGCACGAGCCGGGTGAAGGTGTAGGCGGCCCCGTTCTTCAGCCGCGGATTGGCGAAGTAGGCCCTAAAAATGAAGGCGAAGGTGTCGATGAGATAAAGGCGGTCCTCAGCCACGGATGGCCTCCATGCTTAACGGCAAGGCCTCGCGTATCCGCGCAGCGGATACCGAGAGAATGAAGGCGAAGGTGTCGATGAGGTAGAGGCGGTCTTCAGTCATGGCTCCAGTCTGGCAGGGCCGGTGGAATTCCTCCTCTCGTGCCTGGGGCTGCAAAAGGACTAGGTATTCCACCCTATGGTGTTGGACACTTCTCACCTCTAGATTGCCGCAGGACGATAGAGGCAATTCACCTGGGCGCCAACAACCGCCCCTTGCCAATGGAGGCCCCATGCGCTCTTCCATCGCCACACCCTTCCTGGCCTTGGCCATCGTGGCCTCGGCCTCTGCCCAGCCGGCCGAACGGCCCAAGGCAGAGGCCATGGTCAGGGAGGGCATCGCCTTCCTCAAGGCCAACGGCAGGGAAGCTTTCATCGCCGAGGTCCAGAAGGCTTCCGGCCGGTTCCACGTCAAGCCCGGCAGCACGCTCTACCTGTTCGTGTACGACCCCAAGGGCACCACCCTGGCCTTCGGGATGAACCCTGCGGCCGCCGGAACCAACCGCTGGGACCTCAGGGACCCGGACGGAAAATACATCGTCCGGGAGATCATCCACGCCGGACAGAAGAAGGGGGGCGGCTGGATCGAGTACAAGTGGCCCAACCCGACCACGGGAAAGGTCGAGGAGAAGACCTCCTTCTGCATGGCTGAAGGGGACATCATCATGGGCTGCGGCATCTACAAGTAGCTCATCCCAGGCCGTATATACGGCGCAGGAGGCCCTCCCACCAGCTGGCTGGCAGGAGGGCCTTCAGCCTGCCCGCCCAGAAGGCATCGCGGCCAATGACCAGTCGCCTCGGTGGCTGTCGCGCATCAAGGGCACCTAGGATCTTCCTGGCGCAGGCTTCTGCGTCCATGGCATAGCGTTCACTCTGGTCCTTCCGGACGGCCAGATACTTCTTGAGGATCCGCTCGTAGCGGGTTCCTGCGGCCCGTTCAGGCAGATCACCCCAGACCTTGCTCAGGGTCTCCCGGAATCTGGTCCGGATAGCCCCGGGTTCCACCAGCACCACGGCTACTTCCCGGCCCACCTCCAGCCGCAGGGTCTCGGCCAGGGCCACCACCGCATGCTTGGAGGCGTTGTAGGGTCCCGCCAGGGGGATGGACAGGCGGCCCAGCATGGAGGCCACCTGGAGGACGCGGGCTCCGGGTTCGCGCCGCAGCAGGGGGAGAAAGGCGTTGGTGACCGCATGCAGGCCGATGACATTGGTTTCGAACTGGGCCCGGAGTTCCTCCGGCCGCAGGAGTTCCAGGGGCCCCACCTGGCCGTAGCCCGCATTATTCACCAGGGCCTTCAGGGGCAAGGCCGCGCAGGCGGCGGCCGCGGCGGCGATGCTGGCCGCATCAGTCACGTCCAGGGCCAGGACTCGCAGGTCCTCGCCCGGGGGCAGGTCCGCCAAGGCAGCGGTGTTCCGGGCCGTGGCTACCACCCCCCAGCCGGCCTCCCGGCACAGGGGCACCAGGGCCCGCCCGATGCCCGTCGAACAGCCCGTGATGATCACCCAGCTTCGCATCCCACCATCTTTCCACAGGCCGCAATCGGGGCGCCGGGACCTCTAGATCAGATCAACGCCAGCAGGCCGACCAGGTAGAAGCTCAGGTCCACGCTGAGCTCGAAGCGGTGCCTGCCGGTGGTGAAGCGCTCGTGGTACAGCCAGAGGTAGAGCATCGGATAGGCGGCGCAGAGGACCAGCACCAGGGCCACGGCCATGGGGTGGCCCTGGCTCCGGTTGTCATAGGTGGACCAGAGGGTGCCCACCAGCAGGGTGCCCAGCAGCCCGAGCAGCACGACCTTGGTGGCCCGCTTGCCCAGGAAGATCGGGAGGGTCTCCTTCCCCACGATCTGGTCGTTCTGCATGTCCCGGATCTCGTAGATCACCGTGCGGACAAAGCTGAGGACCCCCACCAGGAAGATGGCCGAGAAGGCCCGCAGGTCCCAGTTCCGCCCGGCCTGCCAGATCGGCATGATGACCACCACGGTGGTCAGGGCCAGGGCCACGACCAGGTCTTTGGAGCCCGGGATGCTGCGCAGGCTGAAGACCCGACCCCCGACCGGGAAGCGCCGCTTGTAGGCGGCGCCTACCAGCGAGGCGCCAACCACGACGCCGAAAGCCCTCGCCCCGAGGCTGGCGGCCAGCCCGAGGGTGATCAGGGTGGCCGCAAGGGCCGACATCAGCAGGATCCTGCAGTTGCGCTCGAGAAAGCGGGCCCGGGCCGGGCCCTTGGCGCCCAGGCCCAGCGGATCGAGGAAGGGGCTCAGCAGGTACATGCCCAGCACGTAGGAGGCCGTCAGCAGTGGATAGCGCCACCCCGTGGGCAGGCCCAGCCAGTGGTGCACGCCCAGGGTCGCGAGGCCTCCGCCCGCGGCCAGCAGCGACGAACTCCCGAAGGCGGCCCGGAGGAAGCTGCGCCAGCGGCTGGGGCCGTCGCCCAACTGTTCAAGCACATCCACCACTTCGTCCACCAGCCAGGTGGGCGTGGAGGCGCCCGCCAGCACCCCCACCGTCTCCCGGCCGGTGAATCCCGCCAGGTCCATTTCCGCGGCGGTCTCCACGTACTGCACCGGTTTCCCGTAGTGGTGGGCCAACTCGGCCAGGTGCTTGGTGTTGCTGGAGGCCTTGCCGCCGACGACGATCACCGTGTCCACGGTCCTGGCCAGTTCCCGGGCCTCGTCCTGGCGCATCCAGGTGTCCTCGCAGATGGTGTTCTCGAAGATCGCCTCCCCGGCCCGGGTCCGGAGGTAGTCGGTGATGGCCTGGTAGTCCTTCACGGTGAAGGTGGTCTGCGCCACCACCAGCACCTTCCGGAGCTGCTCCGCCGTGAGGGCCTCGGCCTCGGCCATGTTCGAGACGATGATGGAGCCGCTGTCGGCGAAGCTCCGGTGCGCCACGCTCTCCGCATGGCCGTGGCTGCCCAGGATCACGGTGAAGTAGCCCTTGGGGCTCCACTTCTTGATCTTGTTGTGGACCTTGGCCACTTCGGGACAGGTGGCGTTCACGATCCTCAGCTCGCCCTTGACCTGGCGCTCCCGGAGGCCGCGGAGGTCCTGGATGGGGATGCCGTGGGCGCGGATCACCACGGTGCCGTTCTGAACCTGCTCCGGCGCCTCCGCCACGGCCACGCCCCGCTGGCGGATCAGTTCCAGGGCCTGGGGGTTGTGGATGAGGGGTCCCAGGGTCTGCACGGTGCGCCCGTCGTTGCGCACGGAGGCCTCAAGCACGGCGTCCATGGCGCGCTTCACGCCCCAGCAGAACCCCGCAGTCTTGGCGACGATGACCTTCATGAACTCCCCGCAATCCTGACCTGGTTGGTCAGGTTATCCATCATAGCGCCGGCGGGAAGTCAGAGGGAGCAGCGTTCCATCAGTTCGCGGTCCGCGGCGGGCAGGCCCGCCAGCCAGGTGGACTCCTCGCCTGGTTCCGGCAGGACGTGCCCGTACTCGGCCATCTGGCCGGGCGGCAGCTCCGCGAGGTAGGCCCAGACTCGGTTGGGGGCGATGGCCCCGGCGCTGGCCACCTCGGCCACCAGCTCCTGGAGCAGCTGCCGCCTCCGCTCGGGGGTCCGGCCGGCCCTGATATGGCCGTGCACGAACAGGTGGTCCCCCCGCAGGGGGGCACCGCCCACGAAATGATCCCCTGCGGGCACCTCCGTGAAGATGACCTGGGCGAAGAATGCCTGGGCGCCGGTCACCCGGTGGTGCACCTGGGTGATGCCCTGGGCGATGCGCTGTTTCTGCTCGGCGGACAGCAGGCCGGCTGCGGCCATGACCCGGTAGGTTGGCATGATGGTCTCCCTGGAGGACGGAACGGTCTCTGCTGCAGAATGGGATGCCCCGGCAGGGACTCCGGTGACGGGTCCTCGGGTGCTCTATTCGGCGGAGAGGTCCACGATGCGTCCGCCGGTGATCTCGGCCAGCACGGCGAAGGTGAGGGGCACCCCGGTGGCATCCGTGCCCGCCGCCGGATAGATGGTGGGGTAGAGCCCCAGGTCCTGGTCGAGGAGGATCGCCACGCCCTCCAGGGCAAAGGGGCAGACCCCGCCCGGGCGGTAGCCCGTGACCCGCTCCGTCTCGTCCGCATCGGTCATGGAGACCCGGGAGCCGATCACCCGCTTCAGTGCCGAGGAGGAGAGGCGCTTGTCGCCGGGACAGACCACCAGGTGGAAGCCGCCGGCCCTGTCTTTGAACAGGAGGGACTTGGCGATCCTCGCGGTGGCGACGCCGATGCGCCGGGCCGCAAGTTCAGCGGTGGGTGTGCTGCCGGGCTCGAACTCCAGTGCCACGAGGGCATGGGCTTCGAGGATGGCCTGTACCTTGGCCGGAATCATGCTTGGATCCTAGCGAAGAAAGAGAGGCCCGGAGGCTTCCCGGGTCCAGGGTCGCCCCCGTGATCCCCTAGAGCTTGAATCCGATCTGGATCGTCACCTGGTATTCGGCGACCTCCCCGCCATGGATGCGGCCGCGGATTTCCTTCACCTCGAACCACTCCATGTGCTGGATGGTCTTGCCCGCCTCGGCCACGGCCTGCTTGATGGCATCCGAGGAACTCACCGGCGAGGTCCCCACGATTTCGATCTTCTTGTGCACGCCTGGCATGGTTAGCTCCCTGGTTTCAGGGAGCATCATAACCCTAGAGGACTGTTCCCGAGTGAATTCGCTGGCTCCCCCCAGTTCCGCGGGAATTGCCGGGACCCGGACCCCTGGATTCCCTTACCCTGAGTTCAGCTCGCCGCCGCTCCCCAGGAACTCTCCCATGGACTCAGCCCAACCCGACAAGGATCTGCCTCTGAAGGAGGACATCCGCCTGCTCGGACGGCTGCTGGGTGACACGGTGCGGGAGCAGGAGGGCGAGGACACCTTCCTGCTCATCGAGCGGATCCGGCAGAGTTCCGTGCGCTTCCACCGCGCCCAGGACCCCGGGGCCAGGGAGGACCTGAAGAACATCCTCAAGGACCTCAGCCCCGGCCGCGCCATCCTGGTGATCCGCGCCTTCAGCTACTTCTCCCAGCTGGCCAATCTGGCCGAGGATCAGCACCACACGCGGCGGTCCCGGGCCCACCGCATGGGGGAGGATCCCCCCCGGCCCAGTTCCCTGGGCCACGCCCTGGCCCAGGCCGGCGAGGCGGGGCTCGGGGGCCCCGACCTGCGGGCGTTCTTCGACAGCGCCCAGGTCCGGCCCGTGCTCACCGCCCACCCCACCGAAGTGCACCGCAAGAGCATCCTCCACGCCCAGATGCAGATCGCCCGCCTGCTGGACGAGCGGGATCGCATCGCCTCGACGCCCCGGGAAACTGCCCTGCGGGACGAGCACCTCGAGCGCCAGGTGCTGCTGCTGTGGCAGACCCGCATGTTGAGGCCCTACCGGCCTTCGGTGACGGACGAGGTGGCCAGCGCCCTTTCCTATTTCGACCGCACCTTCCTGCGGGAGATTCCGGCCCTCTATGCGGACCTCGAAGACCGGCTCGGGCAGGATCCGACTCTGGGTGATGTAGAACTTCCGCCCTTCTTCCAGGTGGGCAGCTGGATCGGAGGAGACCGGGATGGCCATCCCCTGGTCACCGCCGAGGTGCTGGAGCGGACCCTCCACATGCAGTCCCGGGCCATTCTCGACTTTCTGTTGAAGGAGCTCCTGGCCCTGGCCGAGGAGCTCTCGCTCAGCCTTCTGGTGTCGCGCGCTTCCCAGGAAGTGCTCGACCTGGCGGAACGGTCCCCGGACCAGTCGCTGCAGCGGGCGGATGAGGCCTACCGCCGGGCCCTCAACTTCATGTACCTGCGGCTCTCCGCCACCCACAAGCACCTGTTCCATCCAGACCCTGCCGCCCCTCCCGGGCCCGCGGAGCCCTACCCCTCGCCGGTCGAGTTGAAGGCGGACCTGGATGCCCTGGACCGCTCCCTGCGGGCCCACGGGGGGCGGCGGCTGGCCCGGGGTCGCCTGCGGGATCTGCGGCGAGCGGTCTCGGTGTTCGGCTTCCATCTGGCCCCCCTGGATCTGCGGCAGAACTCCGAGGTCCATGGCCGGGTGGTGGCCGAGTTGCTGGAGGCCGTGCGGCCCGGCACGGCTTATCTCGACCTGGACGAAGCACAGAAAGTCCGCCTCCTGGCCGCCGAGCTCGAGAGCCCGCGCCCTCTCGCCTCGCCCTTTCTCACCTACAGCGACGAAACCCGCGACGAGCTGACCCTCTTCCGCATGGCCGCGAAGGCCCATCGCCGCCTGGGCATCGAGGCACTGCCCAGCTGCATTGTCAGCCACACGGAAGCCGTCTCCGACCTGCTCGAGGCGGCCGTGATGCTGCGGGAGGCCGGGATCCTGCGTCCGGCCGAAGGCCGGCTGGACCTGAACATCATCCCGCTCTTCGAAACCATCCCGGACCTCCAGCGCTCCGGGGACATCCTGGAGGAACTCCTGGACCTGCCCATCTACCGCCGCCTGCTGGACAGCCGCGGCGGCGTGCAGGAAGTGATGGTCGGCTATTCCGACAGCAACAAGGACGGCGGCTTCCTCACCTCCCTGTGGGAACTCTACAAGGCGGAGCTGCGGCTGGTGGAGGTGGCGAAGCGGCATGGGCTGCGCCTGCGGCTCTTCCATGGCCGGGGCGGGTCCGTCGGCCGGGGGGGCGGCCCCAGCTACGAGGCCATCCTGGCCCAGCCCCCAGGCACCGTCCAGGGCCAGATCCGCCTCACGGAGCAGGGTGAGGTGATCGCCGCCAAATACGGCCACCCGGCCGTGGGCCGCCGCAACCTGGAAGTGCTGGTGGCGGCCACCCTCTCGGCCAGCCTGCCGCACCGGGGGGAGGCGGCCGGGGAACCGGCCTTCCTGGAGGCCATGGACACCCTTTCCAGGGAGGCCTGCAGGGCCTATCAGGACCTCGTCTACGGGACTGAAGGCTTCGAAAGCTACTTCTGGGAGTCCACCCCCATCGCCGAGATCGCCCAGCTCAACATCGGCTCCCGGCCCGCCAGCCGGAAGGGCGGACGGGCCATCACCGACCTCCGTGCCATCCCCTGGGTCTTCAGCTGGAGCCAGTGCCGAGTGATGCTGCCCGGCTGGTACGGCGTGGGTTCGGCGGTCCGCGCTTTCCGGAGCGAGCGGGGCGAGGCTGGCCTGGCCCTCCTGAGGGAGATGTACGTCGGCTGGCCCTATTTCCGCAGCCTGGTCTCCATGATGGACATGGTGCTCGCCAAGGTGGACCTGGCCATCGCCTCCCGCTACGCCGACCTCGTGGAAGATCCGGCCCTGAAGGATCGGATCTTCGGGCGCATCAGGGAGGAGTGCGAAGCCTCCATCCTGGCCCTGAAGGCCATCACCGGCAGGGAAGTCCTGCTCGAGGACAACCCCGCCCTGAAGCGCTCCATCCAGCATCGTTTCCCCTACATGGATCCCATCAATCACCTCCAGGTGGAACTGCTGCGCCGCTACCGGGCCGGGGATCCGGATGCCCGGATCCAGCGCGGGATCCTGCTCTCCATCAACGGCGTCGCCGCAGGCTTGCGCAACAGCGGGTGAACCGGCCCGGATGGTTCGCAGAAAACCACTGGCTAGGCCTCCTGGATTCCAAGTACCTTGGACGTGGCTCTTTTGATCACTGAAAGGGAAGTCTCGTCCATGGCCCACCCTGCCCTCCTGCCGGTCGTCCTCACGTGCAACACGGACCTGCGTTTCATCGACCTGATCCAGGTGGTGGGTGCCGAGTTCCTCAAGCACCTCAGCTTCAGCCAGGAGGATGGAGAACGCCTCTGGCTGGCGATCCAGGAGGGCATCGCCAATGCCATGCGGCACGGCAACCAGCTCCAGAAGGACAAGCCCGTGACGGTCACCTTCACCCCCCGGGCGGACCGTTTCGAGATCCGCATCGAGGATCGGGGCCCGGGTATTGACCTGGACACCCTGGCGGATCCGAACCTGCCGGAGAACCTGCTGAAGCCCGGGGGCCGTGGGGTCTACTTCATGCGCCAGGTGATGGACGAGGTCCACATGGAGTGCGCGCCGGGCGGCTCGACACTGGTGCTCGTGAAGGCCCGCAAGGTGCGCGAGCCCCATTCGTGAATCCTGCCCAGTGGCGCCGCCGGGCCCTCTGGCTGTCCGGACTGACCATCGCCTACAACCTGATCGAGGGTCTCGTGTCCATGGCCTTCGGCTGGACCGACGACTCCATCGCCCTCTTCGGGTTCGGGGCCGACAGCTTCATCGAGGTGGCCTCGGCCCTGCTGGTGCTGTGGAAGCTGCTGGACCACGGCAGCCTCGAGCGCGAACGCAAGGCCACCCGTGGCATCGGGCAGCTCTTCCTCTTCCTGGCCGCTGGGATCGCCGGGGGCGCCATCCCGCAGCTCATCGCCCGGCGCCACCCACCCACTTCGATGCCGGGGCTGGTCATTTCCGCCCTGTCCCTGGCCTTCATGGCCTACCTGTGGCGGGCCAAACTCCGGGCGGCCCAGGCCATGGACAGCGCCACCCTGCACGCGGACGCCACCTGCAGCCTGGCCTGCATCCAGCTTTCGGGAGTGCTCTTCACTGGAAGCCTGGTATTCCTGCTCATCCCAGCCCTCTGGTGGATCGATGCCGCGGCGGCCCTGGGCCTGGCGTTCCTCATCGGGAGGGAAGGTTTCCAGATGCTCCGCGCCGCGCGAAGCGTAGGTTTCACTGGCGGCTGCGGGTGCCCCCCCTGATCAGGACTTCGGCCCCTTGATCCAGCCGAATTCCACGGGCATTTTCGCGTAGAAGAGGGTGGCTTCCTCGGCCTGAACGAAGGTGAGGAATCGGTCCACCTCCTCCTCCGTGGCCAGGAATTCCACCACGACCGGCAGGCGCCCCGAAAGCTCGAAGAAATGGTCCTCCAGCAGGCCGTGGCGCCCGAAGCCCGCCATGGCCTTGAAGACGGAGCCGCCGTGGAACCCGAGACGGCGGGCCTGTTCCAGGAGCCACTCATAGACCAGGACATGGTGGATCTTCTTGTCTTCCTGGACGTAGAACCTCAGAGACATTCCGTTCATGGCGTCCCCCTAAGCAGGGTATTCACTGTCAGCATGCCCAGCAACGTAAGTAATAACGATCCAATCAGGTGGGCCAAGACATGGGTCAGGGCCCAGGCATACTCCGCCCGGCTCATGAGGTTCACGGCCTCAGCAGAAAAGGTGGAGAAGGTCGTGAGTCCTCCCAGAAAGCCGGTGATGACCAGGAGGCGAAGGTCCGGCGAAAGGCCCGGATGGTGCGAGAAGAAGGCCACAGCCATCCCCACCAGGTAGCCGCCCGCCAGGTTGGAGGCCAGGGTGCCCATGGGGAGTGTGGGGAAGGTCGCGTTCAGGAAAATCCCCAGGCCCCAGCGCAGCCAAGCCCCCAGGGCCGCACCGACTCCCACCGCCAGAAAGGAATAGATAGCCATGCCTGTGTCCTCCAGGATGCACAGGCGTCATCAGCCTTCCAGGCGGTTATGGGGCGGACGCCATCGCCGGGTCCTAGCCTATCACCTGGCCAGCTGTCCCGCCGTCACGAAGCCCACCTGACCTTTGGCCCGCGGCACCAGCTTCTCCAGGGCCTCGACGGTCTCCGGATAGATGTGGCCGATGATGAGCACGGACCCGTCCTTTTCGGCCAGCTTCAGGGCCCGGTCCCACTGCTTTTCCATCTCGGGGAAGGCCTTGTTGTCGTCGAGGAAGACCCGCCGCTGGACGGCCGGCACCCCTAACTGCTCTGCGACATCGTAGGCCACGCTGTCCTTCTCGGTGCGGCTGTCCACGAAGAAGCACTTCCGGGCCTTGATCTCCTGCAGCACCCAGCCCATGCGCAGGCGGTCCGGCGTGATGCGGCTGCCCATGTGGTTGTTCACGCCCGTGCGATAGGGGATCTCGTCCAGGGCCAGGCGCACGCGCCGGCGGATCTCCGGCTCCGGCAGGTTGAACAGGATGGCGTTGGGACCCGGGTCGTGGCCCGGCGCCGGGTAGCCAAGGGGTTCCATGGGCAGGTGCAGCATCACCTCCTTGCCTAGGCGGTGGGCGATCTCGGCGCTTTCCCGGGTGTGCTCCTGGTAGGGCAGCACAGCCACACTGAAGGGCACGGGCAGGCTGCAGAGCCTGGTCACCAGTTCCGGCTGCATGTAGCCGAGGTCGTCGATCACCAGGGCGATCCGAGGGAGGGGGCGCCGGGGTTCCTGGACCGGAAGCCGGGTGGCGACGGCCTCGGGCTTCGCTTTCGGCTCCACGGGATTCTTCTCGGGCTTTTTGGGCTCGGGTTTCCTGGGCTCGGGTTTCCTGGGCTCGGGCCTGGGTGCTTCACGTCTGGCAGGCGCCTCACGCTTGCCGCAACCCTGCTGGCCGAGGAGCAGGCCCATACCCATGCCCAGGGCAAGCATCAGCGCGGCCCAGCCCACCAGGGCGAGGGTAGACGCGCGTTTCCCCTTGGCTCGCGCCATCAGGGCAGTGGCTTCTTGATGGAAGCGGGTCCTTCCTTGGGCCCAGCCGCCGCTCCTGGCACTGGGGAGGTCGGCTTGGCGGCCGGGGCGGGTGCCTGGAGGGCCGCCAGCACCTTGGCCAGGGGATCGTCCGTGTCAGCCACCTTGAGCACCTGGTCGGGCACCACGCCCTGGCGATCCAGTTTTTCGCCCCCCAGACCCACCCAGCGCTTGGAGACGAGTTCCACCGCCCCGCCCTGCTTTAGGGCGAAGCGGGTGCGTTCCACCCCTAAACCCACGGTCCGCTCGCCGAAGCTCCGCGCCCCTCCCTTTTTCAGGCAGGCGGCCAGGACCTCCGGGGCCCCCAGGGTCGAACGTCCCACCAGCAGGGCCAGGTGGGCAAAGGGTGTCCCTGATTCCGTCACCGGAAGCACTCGGTCCGGCTTGCCGGCCTCCTCCAGGGTCGCGAAATTACCCTTCGCGCCCAGCAGGCCCGCCACGGCGGCAGCCTCGTCCATGGAACCCTTGAGGCACTGGCGGAGGTCCAGCACCAGGGTCTGCCCCCGGTCAGCCGAGGCCAGCGCCTTGTTCAATTCCCCTGCCCTGCCGGGGGCCAGGTCCGGCAGCGAGGCCAGCAGCGCGCCCTGCCCTTGTTTGACGACCACCGCCCCAGGCGTGATCACCTGCATCAACACCGTGGTCTTGGTGAGATCACCGGTGGCGTTGTAACGGTAGAGGTCCAGGGGCGATCCCACGGGGCCACGGAGTTTCCGCTCCAGGGTCCAGGTGCTGATGCGGCCCACGGAATCGCCATCCACCTTGCGGATCACGTCGCCGGCCTGGATGCCGGCCTTGGCGGCGGGACCCCCGGGGACCACGGCCAGCACCGTGGCGTAGATGGACCGCTTCACCACTACCAGCCCGGCCTCCGCTGGGCCTGGATCGGGCAGGCGGAGGTCCTCGGCAGTCAGATAGGAATTGAGGGGGTGGGACCGTTCCAGGACGGCCTGCACGCCACCCCAGACCACCTTTTCCATGTCCGGGGGATCGACGTAGTTCTGCTGGACCAGCGAGAGCACGTCCTGGATGTCGGACAGGCCCGCCAGGGGATCCTGGGGCGCGGCCTTGGCATCCACGGTCGCGGAGTGGCTCGGCGGGTTGGCCTGCTGCAGCACCGGCAGGGTGAAGGCCGCCACCAGGGGAAGCGAAAGGACCGAGAGCCAGGAGCGAGCATGCATGGCTCCAGTCTACGGTGGAAACGACCCCCAGGCTGCGGGCTCCGATCAGGCTTTCATATCCAGGGTGGTCTTCAACAGCTCATCCGCGGTGTTGAGCACCTTGAGATTGGCCTGGTACATGACGTCGAAACCCATGCCCTGCACGGTTTCCGTGGTGAGGTCCACATTCGAGGTCCCCGGGCCGGCGGGTGTGGAGTCCTGTGAGACGCCCGACACCCGCACCCCCCCCGAGGCTTCAGCCACCAGGTCGACGCTTTGGGCCTTGTATCCGCTCGACAACTGGTTGGCCACGTTGTTGGCCTGCACGGCCAAGCCGGCGCTGGAAGCGCTGAGACCTGAGAGTGCAGTGCCGACCACGTCCATGGGAGGTTTATCGGCACCCCGGGGACAGACTTGACTGGGAAATCAGGCTTGCTTGAACCAGCTGCTGCCGGACTGGAACCCCTTCTGCTTGGCGCTGGTCTGGGCGTGGCGGGCCAGGGCCAGGTCGATGAGGCGCGTCAGCAGGTCCGCGTAGGGCACCCCACTGGCGGCCATCATCTTGGGATACATGGAAATGCTGGTGAAGCCGGGGATGAAGTTGAGCTCATTGAGGAAGACCCGGTCGCTCTGGCGCTCCAGGAAGAAATCCACGCGCGCCATGCCATACCCGTCCGTGGCGGCGAAGGCCCTGGCCGCGAGGCCGCGGACCTGCTCGGCCACTTCGGCGGAGATCTGGGCGGGAATTTCCGTGCGGCTCTTGCCGTGGATGTACTTGTCCTCGAAGGTGTAGAACTCGTCGGCCACGATCACTTCCCCGGGTATCGAGACCAGGGGCTGGTCGCCCCCCAGCACGGCCACCTCGATCTCGCGGACCTCCAGTCCCTGTTCCACCAGGACCCGGCGATCGAAGGTGAAGGCCCGGTCGAGGGCCGGGGCCAGATCCTCGTTCCGCTTCACCTTTTCGACGCCGATGCTGCTGCCCAGGTTGGCGGGTTTCACGAAAAGGGGCAGGCCCAGCTTTCCGCATTCCCCAAGGCACGCCTGCCGCTCGCGGTTCCAGTGCTCCTCCGTGAGCCCGACGTAGGGCACGACGGGGAGGCCCTCGGATTCCCAGAGCCGCTTGGTGATCCACTTGTCCATACCCGCGGCCATGGCGAGCAGGCCACCGCCGGTGTAGGGCCGGTGCAGCAGCTCCAGGTAGCCGTTGATCTGGCCGTCCTCGCCGCCGGCCCCGTGCAGGGCGTTGAAGAAGAGGTCCGGCAGCGGGGTGGCTTCGGCGCCCTGCTCCAGGGGCAGGAAGGGCACCTCACTGCGCAGGGGCAGCTCTCCCGCCGCCAGGCGCGCGAAGGGGTCGCCCTGCACCACCCACACGCCGTTCCGCGCGATGCCCATGGGCCTCACCTTGAAGCGCGTCCGGTCCAGATGCTCCGCGATGGCCCGCGCCGTGACGATGGAAACTTCGTGCTCCGGGGATTCCCCGCCGAAAAGCAGTCCGACGCTCAGAGTCTCACGCATGGAACCACTGTATTCCAACCGCGGGCCGGGGAACACTGTGACACCCGGCCCCCACCCGATGCGCTAGGCTAGGGCGAAACCCCGGAGCATCTGTGCGTACGGCCATCTATCCAGGCTCTTTCGACCCCGTGACCCTGGGCCACTGGGACATCATCCAGCGGGCCGAGAAGCTGGTGGACCATCTCGTCGTGGCCGTCCTCCACAATCCATCCAAGCAGCCCGCCTTCACGGTGGATGAGCGCGTGGAGATGCTGCGCGAACTGGCTGGCAACCACCCCGGGATCACCATCACCAGCTTCCACGGCCTTCTGGTGGACTTCGCCAAGTCCCAGGGCGCTCAGTTCATCGTCAGGGGCGTGCGGGCCTTCAGTGATTTCGAATACGAATTCCAGATGGCCCTCATGAACCGGAAGCTGGCGCCGGAACTGGAGACGGTCTTCCTGATGCCCAAGGAGAACTACAGCGCCGTGAGCAGCCGCCTCGTCCGCGAGATCGGCACCATGGGCGGCAACCTCTCGGACCTGGTTCCGGACTCACTGCGCGGGCGGATCGCCGCGCGGCTCGGCAGGACCTAGCCTCGCTGCCCGCGGCCATTCGGATCCACGGTCCCCGGCCCGGGCTGGTTATACTTCAGGCTTCCCCACACTTGAACTGCCCGGAGCCATCATGCAGACCACCCGCTTCGTTCTCGAGCAGCAGGAGATCCCTACCCACTGGTACAACGTGGTCGCGGACCTGCCCAATCCGCCCTCCCCGCCCCTGGGGCCCGATGGCAACATGGTCAGCCCCGAGCAGATGCTCGCCATCTTTCCGGGTCCCCTGCTGGAACAGGAGATGTCGGGCGAGCGGTGGATCCCCATCCCCGAGGCCGTGCGCGAAATCTACCGCCTGTGGCGGCCCTCTCCGCTGATCCGGGCCCTGCGCCTGGAACAGGCCCTCGGCACCCCGGCGAAGCTCTACTACAAGAACGAGGGTGTCTCCCCGGCGGGCTCCCACAAGCCCAACACGGCGGTGCCCCAGGCCTTCTACAACCACCAGGTGGGCATCCGGCGGCTCACCACCGAGACCGGGGCCGGCCAGTGGGGCTCGTCCATGGCCTTCGCGGGCCAGATGTTCGGCATCGACGTGCGGGTCTTCATGGTGAAGGTGAGCTACGAGCAGAAGCCCTCCCGCCGTTCCATGATGCAGGCCTGGGGCGCCGAGGTGTTCCCCAGCCCCAGCAACCTCACCCAGGCCGGGCGCGAGGCCCTGGCCAAGCACCCGGACAGCGAGGGCTCCCTGGGCCTCGCGATCTCCGAGGCGGTGGAGGAGGCCGCCGGCCGCCCGGACACCAACTACTGCCTGGGCTCCGTGCTGAACCACGTGCTGCTCCACCAGACCATCATCGGCCTCGAGGCCAAGAAGCAGTTCAAACTGGCCGGGGACTGGCCCGACGTCATCTTCGGCCCCTGCGGCGGCGGCTCCTCCTTCGGCGGCATCGCCCTGCCCTTCCTGGCGGACAAGGCCGCGGGCAAGACGCCCAACCTTCGGCTGGTGGCGGTGGAGCCCACGAGCTGCCCCACCCTCACCAAGGGCGCCTATGCCTACGACTACGGGGACGCCTCGGGCTACACCCCCATCATGAAGATGTACACCCTGGGCCACGACTTCATGCCCCCGGGCATCCACGCGGGCGGCCTGCGTTACCACGGCGACAGCCCGCTCGTCTCCCAGCTGGTCCACGAGGGGCTGATGGAGGCCATCGCGGTGCCCCAGGTCGCCACATTCGAGGCCGGGGTGCTCTTTGCCAAGGCCGAGGGCATCATCCCCGCCCCCGAGTCCTGCCACGCCATCCGCGCCGCCATCGACGAGGCCCTGCGCTGCAAGGCGACCGGCGAGCCCAAGACCATCCTCTTCAACCTCACGGGTCACGGCCACTTCGACATGGCCTCCTACGACCGGTACTTCTCCGGAAAGCTGGAGGATTTCGACTACCCCGCCGAGGCCATCCAGGAGTCCCTGGCCCACCTTCCCAAGGTCTGATGCCAACGAAGGTTCAAGAAAAGAAATAAGCCACTTCTTACCACCAAGGCGCCAAGACTACCAAGCTCCTCTTTACCCCGTGTATCGCCGCAGACGACGCCGAGAAGAGCTGCATGCGCTCTCTACAGGCTTTTCTTGGTGCCTTGGTGTCTTGGTGGTGATCCTTGTTTTTGATCAACAATTTCTTGCGCGCCCGGAAGAAGCGCTTCACTCGAACACCACCGTCTTGTTCCCGTAGGTGAGCACACGGTGGTGCAGGTGCAGGCGGACGGCCCGGGCCAGGACCAGGCGCTCCATGTCCTTGCCCTTGCGCACGAGATCCTCCACGGTGTCCCGGTGGCTCACGCGGATCACGTCCTGCTCGATGATGGGGCCGGCGTCCAGGTCCCCGGTGACGAAGTGGGCCGAGGCGCCGATGAGCTTGACCCCCCGGGCCAGGGCCTGGTGGTAGGGCTGGGCCCCCGCGAAGGCCGGGAGGAAGCTGTGGTGGATATTGATGACCTCCGGGAAAGGCCTGCAGGAAGTCCCAGCTGAGGACCTGCATGTACTTGGCCAGCACCACCAGGTCCACGCCCTCCTGCTTCAGAAGGGCCAGCTGGCGGGCCTCCTGCTCCGCCTTGTTCGCCTTCGAGATGGGCAGCACGTGGAAGGGCAGGCCCAGGGGCTCCACGTGGCGACGGAGCAGGTCATGGTTGCTTAAGACGAAGGCGATCTCGGCGCCCAGCTCGCCGGCCTGGTGGCGCCAGAGCAGGTCCAGCAGGCAGTGTTCCTGCTTGCTGCACCAGAGGGCGATCCGCGGTACCACGTCCGAGAAGTGCAATTCCCACTGGCCGCCCATGGGCCCGGCCACCGCGGCCACGTCCCGGCGGAGCTGCTCCCGCTCCGATGGACTGTCTTCGCACTCCCACTCGATGCGGCCCAGGAAACGCCCCGCCTGGAGATCGGAATGATGGTCCGAGTCCACGATGTTGCCGCCGCGCTCATAGACGAAGCCCGACAGCCGGGCCACGATGCCCCGCTGGTCCGGGCAGGAGATGAGGAGGATGGCCGTGGGGAGTGGCATGGCTCCAGCTTAGCGGCGGCGGAGCCGTGATGGGCCGCCCCTCAGCTGATCTCGGCCAGCCGCAGCCGGGCCTGCTCCCGCCGGAGCCAGTCGAGCTGGGCCTCGCTGAGGCCCAGGGCCAGGGCCCGGTCCGCGGCCTCGCGGCAGCGGGCCAGCAGGGCGCGGTCCCGCACGAGGTCGGCCACCTGGAACTGGGGCAGCCCGGCCTGCCGTACGCCGAAGAATTCGCCGGGCCCCCGCAGCTCCAGGTCCCGCTGGGCGATGCGGAAGCCGTCCTGGGTCTCCACCAGGGTCTGGAGGCGCTCCGTCTCGGAGCCGCTGAGCATGAGGAAGTGGCTGCCATGGGGGCCCCGGCCCACCCGGCCCCGGAGCTGGTGGAGCTGGCTGAGGCCGAAGCGCTCGGCGTGGTCCACCACCATCACGGTGGCATTGGGCACGTCCACGCCCACCTCGATCACCGTGGTGGCCAGGAGGATCTTCGCCTCGCCCGACACGAAGCGGCCCATCCGCGCCGCCATGTCATCGGCCTTCAGGCGGCCGTGGACCACCTCCAGGGGCTCCTCCGGGAAGATGCCCCGCAGCAGGGCCTCCATGGCCTGGATGTCCCGGAGCTGGACCTTGCCTTCGTCGGAAGGATCGATGCTCGGGCTCACCACGAAGGCCTGGCGGCCCTCGGCCAGTTCCCGGCGCACCTGCTCCCAGGCCCGCTCCGCGAATTCAGGCTTGTGAAGCCTGGTGGTGATGGGCTGACGGCCCGGGGGCAACTCGTCCAGCACGCTCTGGTCCAGGTCCCCGAAGATGGCCAGCGCCAGGGACCTGGGGATGGGGGTGGCGCTCATCACCAGCCAGTGCGGGTCGCCGCCCTTCTCCTTCAGCGCCTCCCGCTGCTTCACGCCAAAACGGTGCTGCTCGTCCACCACCACCAGCTGCAGCCGGTGGAACGCCACGGCCTCCTGGAACAGGGCGTGGGTGCCCACCACGTAGCGGGCCTCACCGCTGGCGATGCGGGCCAGGGCCGCCCGCTTCTCGGCGGCCTTCATGCCCCCCAGGAGCAGCTGCATGGAATCGGACCGTGCGCCCAGGTAGCGCCGGAAGCTCTCAGCATGCTGGCGGGCCAGCACCTCCGTGGGCACCAGCAGGGCCCCCTGGCCGCCGGTCTCGGCGACCATGGCCATGGACAGCAGGGCCACCAGGGTCTTGCCGCTGCCCACATCGCCCTGGAGCAGGCGGTTCATCACGCGACCCGAGGTGAGGTCCCCCACGATCTCCTTGAAGGAGCGGCGCTGGGCCCCAGTCAGAGGGAAGGGCAGCAGGGCCTTCAGGCGCTCCCTCAGCTGCGGGGAGGTAGGCACCACCAGCCCCTTCCGCTGCAGCCGGCCGGCCCGGCGCAGGGCCACCCCCAGGGAGAAGGCGAAGAGCTCCTCCGAGGCCAGGCGCCGGTGGGCGGGGGTGGTACCCCCTTCCAGGGCCTGGGCCTCGCTCTCGTCCGGAGGGCCGTGCAGCAGGCGCAGGGCCGTCAGGGTATCCGGCAGGTCCCTCGACAGCTCCAGGGGCAGCCAGTCGTCGGCCACCTGGGCCCGTGAGAGTGCCTCCGCCACCAGCCTCTGCCGCGCCCGCCCCGGGAGGGCTCCCAGCTTCCGGTAGAGGGGCAGATAGCGGCGGACCCAGCCGATGTCCCCGTCGCGGTCCATCACCTCGAACTGGGGTCCCCGCATCTCCAGCCCATGGCGGCCCGGGAACAGGGTTCCGAACACCAGGAGCCGGTCCCCCACCTTCAGCGCGCGACCCAGGTAGGGCTGGTTGAACCAGAGGAGGCGGAGGGTCCCGGTGCCGTCGGTGAGCAGCGCCTCCGTGAGGGCCATGCGCTGGACCCGGGTGGTGCTCTGGCGCAGATCCTGGATCGTGCCCAGCACGGTGACGAGGCTGGAGTCCGGGACTTCGAAGCCCCGCAGTTCCAGGCTGCCCAGGGGCCGGAGGCTGCCCCGGTCCACATAGCGATAGGGCAGGCTCCAGAGCAGGTCCCGGAGGGTGTCGATGCCCGCCTCCTCCAGGGCCGCCGCCCGCGCCACTCCCAGGCCCCGGAGGACCGTGACTTTGGACGACAGGGGGAGCGGGGCGAGGGACATGGCTGGAGTTCAGCCTAGCCGCAGCCTTCCGGCCGAGGCCATCCCAGCGCTCGGCCTAGACGTGGGCGGTTGTCTTCGCCATGGCCTTCACCAGGGCCTGTTCCAGGTCCGCCCAGAGGTCCTCGGGGCCTTCGAGCCCCACGGACAGCCGCATGAGGGACTGGGAGACGCCGCTGTGTTCGCGGGCCTCGGCGTTCACCACGCGGTGGGTCAGGGCCGCGGGATGCTGGATGAGGGTGTCCACGCTGCCAAGCGACACAGCCGGCGTCATGAGCTTCACCTCGGCCATCACCGTGGCCGCAGCCTCGAAGCCCCCCACCAGCTCGAAGGCGATGAGGGAGCCGGGCCCCTTCATCTGGCGGCCCAGCAGGCCCTTGGGATCCTGTCCAGCCAGGCCGGGGAAGTGGACTGCGGTCACGGCGGGGTGACCGGCCAGACGCTCGGCGAGGCCCTTGGCGCCCTCCTGCTGGGCCCGCACCCGCAGGGGCAGCGTGGGCAGGCCCCGGTGCAGCAGGTAGGCCGCCAGCGGATGCAGGACGTTGCCCGTGATGACGCGGACTTTGCGCAGCTCGGTAGCCCAGTCGTGGTTGGTGGCCACCAGGCCCGCCAGCACGTCGCCATGGCCCCCCAGGAACTTGGTGGCGCTGTGGAGCACCAGGGTCACGCCGTGCTTGATGGGGTTCTGCAGGATGGGCGTGGCGAAGGTGTTGTCCACCAGGACGGGCACCTGGCCGGCCTGGCGGACCACGTCCTCCAGGTCCAGCAGGGCCAGGGTGGGATTGGCGGGGGTCTCCACGATCACCATGGCGGTATCGGGACGGATCGCCGCCGCGATGCCATCGGCCTCGGCCCAGGTGACCTCCAGGCCCAGCATCCCCGAGGCCAGCAGGTGGTCGGTACCTCCATAGATGGGACGCACGGCCACGATGTGGCTGCCCCGCTGCTTGGCGGCCATGAGACTGGCGGTCACCGCGGCCATGCCGGACCCGAAGGCCACGCATTCTTCAGCGCCCTCCAACTGGGCCAGCGCCTGCTCGTAGCGGGCCACCGTGGGGTTGAAGAGCCGCGAATAGACCGGGCTGCCGATGGGCAATCCCCCCATCGCCATGGCCTCGAGGCTCTGGCCGCCCTCCTCCAGGTTGTGCAGGGGATAGGTGCTGCTGAGGTCGATGGGCAGCGCATGGATGCCCTGTTCGTGCAGCACCTCGCGACCGGCATGGACAGCTTGGGTTTCCAGGGACATGGAAGCGGATGGGTGGCTCATGGCGGGACTCCTGTCTCCCCAATGTAGGTTCGATCAATTCGGCTTCATGCCGAATTGAATTCGTGAAATGATGTCTATCATGGAACTTGACCGAATCGACTTCGCCCTGATCGACCTTCTGCAGAAGGATGCTCGGTTATCCAACAAGGAACTGGCGGCGGCCGTGGGCCTGGCGCCCTCGTCCTGCCTGGCCCGGGTGCAGCGCCTCCGCAGCGAAGGGGTGCTGAAGGGTGCCCATGCCGAAGTGAACCCCGAGACCCTTGGGATCGGGCTCCAGGCCCTCATCGCCGTGCAGCTGCGCCAGCACAGCCGTGCCCAGGTGAAGGCCTTCTGGAAGCACATGATGGGGCTGCCCGAAGTGCTCACCGTCTTCCACGTGGCGGGCACCCACGATTTCCAGGTCCACGTGGCCGTGCGCGATGCCCACCACCTGCGCGACCTGGCCCTGGACGCCTTCACCACCCGCGCGGAAGTGGCCCACATCCAGACCAGCCTCATTTTCGAGGTCGCCAAGGGCAAGGTGATGCCGAACTACAAGGCCATTAGTGGTGCCCGCGCGTAATAGCTGGATCATCTGGACTGCTGGGGGCACCACGAGACGGGGGTCTGGGGGCACGGCAGTGCCCCCGGCGGGTTGACAGCCCCGGCGCGCCTGCGCGATGGGGCGCCAGAGGGGCTATGCCCCGATGACCCTAGATCCAGGGCAACGCGTGCGTTGCCCTGGGGAAGTGCACCTCGCCATCACCCCGCTGATCCAGGTATTTCAGGCGAGGTGCACTACTCGCTGACCATCCGCTCGATCCGCCGGTCCGGCACCAGCCACATGAGGGCCACCACCCAGTAAAGGGCGAACCCCATCCAGCGGTTGGCGAAGGACATGAGGATGGCCGCCGAGTAGATGGCGATGGAAACCTTCCCCTTGAAATCGCTGCCCACGGCGGTGCCCAGCAGGGAGCCCGACCTGTGGTAGTGAATGAGGCATTGGCTCAGCAGGTAGTAGGCCAGGGCCGCCATGAGCAGCACGCCGCCGTACAGCGCCACGGGGCGGGCCGCGAAGTGGTTCTCGCCCATCCAGGCCGTGGTGAAGGGCACCAGGGACAGCCAGAACAGCAGGTGCGTGTTGGCCCACAGGATGGGTCCATTCACCCGCTTCACGGCATGGAGCAGGTGGTGGTGGTTGTTCCATATCGGGCAATATTTGACAATGTGAGTCTACTGTTTATTTAAATGTAATTATTAAAGAATTTATAAAATAAAATAAATATACATAGCGTCATTTTTAGTTATCGATTTTTAACCTTGCGCGGCATTTCAATATATGTATGTTTTGAATATGAAATGTGTGTCCGTTTTTCGTCTGGGTACTGGCGCCTGGTTTTCGCTCCCCCTCACCGGAGAAGGCTTGCCGTCCGTCACCGCGACGGCCTTCGCGCTGTCTCGCTGGCGGGCTGGTCGGGCACCCAACACAATCGCCTACCAATTCCGTGCTATCGACTGCGCACTCGACTGGGCGAAAAGGTCTGGGATCGACTTCGAGGCAAGGTGCCGGACCCGGGAATTTTTTGACGAGGACGAACTGCAAGAACTGCGCGAGGCCTTGCGGGTTCCTCGTTTGCGGGACGGCGCGAACCGCCTCAAGCTCGTGGCGACCGAGACCCTCGCTGCGAGGTGGGATTTTATCCTGGGCTATATGGTGTTCCAAGCCAGGAAGAGCTTCACCCGCGCCATGAGCATCGACGAGCGTGAGGCTGCGAAAGATCAGATCCGCTACTTCATCGAATTGTACCGCAGCGTTCGTCCTTCGGTTTCCTCGGCTGTTCGCAGCCCAATTGAGGGCCTGCCAACCGAGGAGGCTCGCACCCTGTTTGGCACCCGGCAGGACGGGCAGACGAGCGTGTTTCACCCTGAGAATCCCCGGAATCCCTTCGGCAGCCATCAGGAGCGCAACTACGCTCTCATCACACTTCTGTACTGGCACACCTTCCGAATTAGTGAGGTGTTGAACCTCAAGGTCACCGACCTCGACCTGCGGCAGACCCGGCGATTCCTCACGGTCCGCGCCGAACCTGATGACCCTAACAAC
>CAIMBM010000237.1 GCA_903839205.1 uncultured Holophagaceae bacterium
CGAGGTCCGCCTCCACGGGATGGCGCAGGGCCAGGCGCCGGCCCATCTCCCGGCGGGCGACCATCACGCTCCTCCCGTAGACCAGGGAATCGGGCCGGGCGAAGTAGATGTGCTCGAACACGCAGGGCTTGGGCTGCACCCTCGGCAGGGGGAACCGGGAGCGGATCTCCCCGCTCTGCCTCGACACGATCACCAGCTCCCCGGGCTCCACATCCCGCTCGTACTGGGCCCCCACGAGGTCGAAGGCGCAGGTCTCGGAACTGAAGGCATGGGTGTCTCCCATGTGCCCCATGGCCAGGGGGCGGAAGCCGTGGGGATCCCGGGCGGCGATGAGGGCATCATCCGTGAGAATCAGCAGCGAGTAGGCCCCTTCGGCCTGGCGGAGGGCCGCGATGAGGGCGTCTTCGAGCGTGTCGGCCGGGGCCCGGTTGATGAGGGCCAGCAGCACCTCGCTGTCCGAGGGGCTGGTGAACGTGTGGCCGTCGGCGATGAGGCGGGAGCGGAGTTCCTCGGTGTTGGTGAGGTTCCCGTTGTGGCAGAGGGCCACCTGGCCGAAACGGCCCTGGATGAGGAAGGGGTGGGCCGCCGAGGCCACATTCCCCCCGGTCGTGGAGTAGCGGGTGTGGCCGATGGCCGCGTCCCCCGGCAGGGCGTCCAGCACGGTTTCGGTGAACACATCCGCCACGTAGCCCTGGGCCTTGTGCAGGTGGAGTCCCTGGTCGTCGCCGGAGCAGATCCCAGCGGCTTCCTGGCCCCGGTGCTGGAGGGCATAGAGGCCCAGGTAGGTCTGCCGGGACGCCTCGACCTGATGGCAGATCCCGAACACCCCGCATTCGTCCCTGAACGGCATGATTCCCCCGAGTCCTCCAGGATACCCCGGCCTTCCCGGACAGTCGCCCTACTGCACCGTCACCGTGGTCGCGGCTTCCTCGCGGGCCTCCTGGACCAGCGACTGGAGGGTGCTCAGGAGCAGGGTGCCGTCCTCGGCGGGCGCCAGTCGATCCGTGCCGTCCAGGCCCTCCAGATGAAGCTCCACCCGGTCCACGTCACCGCGGCTGAACCTGCCGCTGAAGTCGCAGAGCGCGAGCAGTCCAGGCCTCACCTCCACCAGCACCGTGGAGGCGTGGAGCCCCTTGGGCATCTCCAGGCTCCACACCGGGAGGCTGCGGTTCCTGAAGCGGAGGGAGATGGGTTCGGGCTTGGTCTGGGGTGCCGGTCCCGCCAGGTAGAGCAGCCTTTCGGCCCGGGCCAGGAGCATGGCCTGGGCATAGGGGGTGCCCTCCGCGCGGTCCACCTCCAGCCGCCACCCGCCCATGCGGGGTTTCTGCACCTTGTTGTGGCTCCGGGTGCCAGCGATGGACTGGAGCCGGAACTGGGTTTCCAGCGGCTTCACCTCCCCGTGCATCCACACCTGGATCCGGTATCGGAGCCCCTCCTGGGCGCAGACCGGCAGGGAAAAGGCCAGAAGGAACGGGAGCAGAGAGCGACGCATCAAGGAACCACCCATCCTTTGAGGATGCCATCCCATGCGATCCTGGGCCAGAGAGGAGGTTGGCGTGCCCATCTGCTTCGACCTCGACGGAACCCTGGGTCACTTCAGTTCCGGCTTCATCCTGTTGCGCGAGGCCCTGGGCGAGGTCTGGGGCCAGCAGCCCACGGTGGAGGAACTGAGGCTCTGCCGAGGATCCACGGACTGGGAAATCGTGGATGAACTGCACCGCCAGCGGTTCGGGCTTGAGCTGGACGAGGCGGGCTATGCCCGCTATGAGGCCGCCTGCCTCGCCCGGTTCCGGGAGGTCTTCGGCACCGGCGGCCGGGAGGCCATCGGCTACCGGGGGGTGCTGGATGGCCTGCACCAGCTGGCAGCCACCCGCCAGGTGTGGATCGTGTCCGGCAACGCCCCCGCACTGCTGCTCTTCAAGGCCGAGGTCCTGGGCATCGATCCGGCCATCCCGCGCCTGGGCTCCCTGCCCCGCCATGGCCGGAAGGACCTGCTGAACCGGGCCCTGAGCGGCTCCCCGGGGCCGCACCTCTACGTGGGCGACCGGCCCCACGATCTGGCCGCGGCGCAGGCCCTGGGGCTGCCCTTCGTGGGTATCGGCGCCGAGGTGCCAGGCACCCACGTGAGCCTGCCCCAGGACACGGACGCCGAAATCCTGGTCTCGGCCATCCGGACCGCCCTGGGCGCCGCTTATTGAAGCGCCCGGAGGATGGGTTACCATTCCCCACCGATGCCCTCCACCACCGATCCCCTCGGCACCAGGATATTGGCCTGGACGGCTAGGCTGTCCTTGTCCCTGAAGTTGAGCCTGGCCTTCGCTCTGGTGCTCCTCATCGGGGTGCTGGGCCTGGGTGTATATGCCAACCACCTGGCCAAGGAGCAGGCCATCCGGGCGGAGCTGGCCACCCTGACCCTGCTGTCCGAACGACTTGCGGGCCAGGTGGACACCTACCTCTCCACCACGCGCAGCCTCGCGAGCCACCTGGCCCACACCCAGGACGTGGAGCGGTTTCTGGACACACCGCCGGGACGCCGCGACCTCGGGGCGATCACGGCCTGGCTGGACATCCAGGTCCAGGGCTCCCCGGGGTTGTCGGCCGTGTTCATCATGACCGCCGACGGCCAGTGCGTCGCATCCAGCAACCGCGCCTTCGTGGGCCGGGACTTCGCCTTCCGGACCTACTTCCAGCAGGCCGTCACAGGCCGCCCCAACAGCAGCGACTGGTTCATCGGCTCCGTGACGCGGACCCCCCGGATCTCCTCGGCCTCACCGATCCGGTCCAGGGGCCGGATTACGGGCGTCCTGGTCACCGAGTTCGAGGTCGAGGAGCTGCAGCGGGCGATCCGATCCTTCGGCCAGTCGGGACGCTCCGCCATGCTCATCAACCATCTTGGGATCCTGCTCTCCCACAGCAACTCGGCCTACGATTACCACGCCATCGAGCCCATTCCGGAGGCCATCCGGCAGGACCTGGAGCAGCACCGGCAGTTCCTGGACTGCATCTTCCCGGTCGACCCACTGACCCCCGACTTCCCCGCAACCGTACGCAGGGTGATCGGGGATGGTGTGCCCCGCACGGTGCGCTACCTCCTGGGAGACCTTCAGAAGTGGGGTGGCATGAGCCCAGTCAAGGGACAAACCTGGGTCGTGGTCGCTTCCGTTCCCGAAGCCGAGATCCTCCGCCCCTCCTGGACCGTCTGGCACAAGATCATCCTCATGGGGGTGCTCTCTTCCGGCGGGGCCTTTCTGCTGGCCCTCTTCCTGGGACGGATCCTCCTGCGCCCGCTGCAGGCCTTCTCGGAAGCCATCACCGCCTTCGGCCGGGGGGACAGCGGGGCCCGCCTGCCCGTCCAGGTCCACCCGGAACTGGAGCACCTGGCCAGAACCTTCAACACCATGGCCGACACCATCCAGGGCCATCAGGAGAACCTCGAAGGCCTGGTGAAGCAGAGGACCCTGGACCTGGAGCAGGCCCTGGCCGACATGAAGTCGCTGCAAGGGATGATCCCGATCTGCAGCTACTGCAAGAAAATCCGGGACGACGGAGGGAGCTGGTGGCAGCTGGAAAGCTACATCCAGCATCATTCCGAGGCCGAGTTCAGCCATGGCATCTGCCCGGACTGCCGCAAGCATCATTTCCCCGAGGTGCCTCTCCGCCCGAAGAGAGGACCTAGCGCGTCCTGACCTCGAAATCATCCAGGAAGGCCGCCGTCCGGGGATCGCCCTCCTTCCGCACGATCGCCTGTGCATGGTGCAGCCGACCCTGGCGAAGGACGACGATGCCTTCGACGATTCCCCCGTTGGGGCTCTTCACCTTGTAGCGGAAACCGGGTCCCCTGCTGGCCGGAAGTTCGGTCCGACGGATCCCGCCGAAACGGTAGGTGAGGAAGTTCTGGAAGGTCGTGAGGACCTGGCTCGGCGTGGTCCCGCCCTTGTCTCCCGGGGGCAGGTTCCCCACGGCGACATCGAAGGTCTCGTCCAGGCGTCCTGAGGGGCTCATCGACATGTCGAACCATTCCATGTCGCCGAAGGGCCCGGGCTCCGTGTGCCGGTAGAGCTTGGGGGGGCCGGGGAAGGTGGCGGCGAAGCCGAGGTTCTCGTTTTCCACGCGGCGCGGTTCGTCCTTGCATCCCATGGAGCCGAGCAACAACAGCAGCACCAGCAGAACACGCGACATGCCATCCCCCTGGGGCCTCATCGGTTTGAGCCCTCAGGAAGTTGATTCGTGACACGCCGTCTCGGCCCACCGGGCGGCTTCACGGGGATCCCGCACCACTCCATGGCCCCCAAGGTAGGCTTCCGAAAGGGCCACCATGGCGCCCCGATGGCCGCGCTCGGCCGCTTTCCGGAACCAGAGGACCGCGCCCAGGTCGTCCTTCGGAAGGTCGGGACCGCCCTTCCGGTGACGGAGTCCCATCTGGAAGCAGGCCTCCGGATCTCCGGCTCCTGCGGCCTCCCGCAACCGGTCCCGCCCCCGCCGAGGGCCTTCACGGCGCAGCCGCCAGCCCATCCAGCCCAGCAGGAACAGCGGGGGCGCCAGCATGATCAAGGGCAGGTGGTACAGGTTGGACGACCCCGCCCAGAACATGAGGGCCACCGCCCAGGTGGTCACGGCAAGGACCAGGGCCCCCACGATGCCGAGGATCCACCGCCCGGTCCGGCGGACTACCAGCCGGTCCGCCCCCCGTTCCAACCCGCGGTTCACCTTCGAGGTCAGCCTGACCAGGGGATCCTCGGGAGCCGCGTCATGCCGGAACAGGCTGCGGGACAGTTCCGGGTGGGGTTCCAGGCGCCCGGAGGCCTCCCTCCAGAATGCCGCTTCCTCCACATCCGCCGCCACGCCGTCGCCGCACTGGTAGGCCCAGGCCAGCCACGCGGCGGCGGGGCCGAACCCCTTTCCCGCCGAACGCCGGTACCAGGTCTCCGCTTCGGAGGGGGCGGTCTGGCAGGATGCGAGGCCGGTTCGGAGGGCCTCCGCCAGCCGGAAGGCCGCCTCTGGGTGGCCGAGTCCCGCGGCCTTGCGGAACCGTTCGACGGCGGCGACCTGGCCCCCTGCCCCGAACCCGCCCTCCAGGAAGATCAGTCCCTCCTGGAACAGGGCCTCGGGGTTCCCCAACCGCACGGCCCGCTCCAGGCACTTGAGGGCGGTCTCCGGAGGATGAGCATGCCTCGCCCAGTGGAGCCAGAGTGCCTCGGGATCCGGGGCGAAGTGCGCCACCCAGAGCCTCACGCGCCACTCGAGCCAGCCAAGCACGGCCCGGACGGAACCGACCATGACGGCGAGCAGGAGGGCCATCGCCAGCATCCAGAGGCCGAGGATCAAGGTCCAGGTCCAGACGCTGGCGATCCAGGAGAAGGGCGTGGACCTGAGAAGGCAGGGACCCAGGAGGATCAGGAACAGCAGCCCCAGGGGCCGGCCCCAGGGGGACCAACCGCCGACGAAAGCGGCTCCCCCGGCGGGTTTTCTCACCGTTCCCTCAGGGCCTCGTCCAGGGCCCGCCTGGCCATGCCTTCTCCGTAGCCGGACCAGCGTCTCACCAGGCGGCCCTTTCGGTCGATGATGAGCGTGGTGGGAATGCCGCTGATCTCCCCGAAGGCGGCCAGGGCCGTGGGCCCGTCCGGAAGGTAGGCCGTGAGCCCGAGCTGGGGATTCTGGGCCAGGAAGGGCTTCACCTCGGCCCAGCCCCCCCGATCCACCGAAATGGGCAGCACCACGTAACGATCCCCCCCCGCCTTTTGGAGCTCAGACACCTCCGGCAGCGACCTGCGGCAGGGTGGGCACCAGGTGGCCCACACATCCACCAAGACCACCCTGCCCCGGAACTCGGCCAGGGTCCGGTGGTTCCCCTCGGCATCGAGGAAGGCCACCTGGCTCACATTCGTGCCCTTGGAGGCCCCTTCGGAGCCCCCGCCGAACATGCCCCGGGCCATGGCCACCCCGCCCAACAGGAGGCCACCCCCGACCAGGAGGGCCGCCGCCGCGAGGCGCCAGCGTGATTCGGGCACATAGGCTTCGGACATGGGGGCTCCTGTCGGTCTCGGGCAATGCCTGCGTTGCCCTGGGTCCCTGGGCAGTCTTCCAGGGTAATACCCGTGGGAGGCGGCTCATACTGGGGGAATGACCCTCATCTCCGCCTCCGACCTCCGGGCCTGCCATCACGAGATCCGACTGCTGGACGTCCGGCAGGGTGCCTCGGGCTATGCTGCCGGGCACCTGCCCGGCGCCCTCCACGCGGACCTGAACCGCCACCTCAGCATGGCCTCTGCCCCGGACCACGACCCGGCCCGGGGAGGCCGCCACCCCTTGCCCCCCCCAGCCCGGTTCGCGGCCCAGGTGGGCGCCTGGGGCATCGGCCCGGACACGGAAGTGGTGGCCTACGATGCCAGCGGGGGAAGCAATGCCGCGGCGCGCCTCTGGTGGATGCTGCAGGCTCTCGGACACGGGCGGGTGCGGGTGCTCGACGGCGGGCTCCAGGCTGCGCTAGAAGCCGGGTTGGCCCTGACTCTGGACCCTGCAGACCTCGAACCAGCCCCACCCTATCCCGCAGATCGATGGCAGCTCCCCCAGGTGGATGCGGAGAGAGTGGACCTCCTGCGCCGGGACCCCTCCCGGAAGCTGCTGGATGTCCGCTCCCCGGAGCGCTGGCGGGGGGACAGCGAACCCTTCGATCCCGTGGCGGGCCATATCCCCGGCTCCCTGAACCTGGCCTGGAACGAGAACCTGGGCCCGGATGGCCGGTTCAAAGCGCCCCAGGACCTGCGCGCCCAGTACGAGGCCCTGCTCGGTGGATTGCCGCCGGATCGCCTCACGGTCCACTGCGGCAGCGGCGTCACCGCCTGCCATACCCTGCTGGCCCTGGAGGTGGCCGGCCTGGCCGGGGCTGCGCTCTATGTCGGGAGCTGGAGCGAATGGTGTCGCAGCGGACGGGAGCTGAGCCCGGCCCAAGAAAACCGCGCATGAATCCCTGGAAGGGGCTCCGGGGCCTCCCCCGTGAGGTCTGGCTGGTCTGCGCCAGCACCCTGGTGAACCGCCTGGGCACCATGGCCCTGCCCTTTCTGGTGCTGTATCTCACCGAGGGCCGAGGCTGGACACCGGCGGAAGCTGCCTACGGAATGATGATCTACGGGGCCGGTGCCCTGGCCGCGGGGCCCTTCTCGGGCCGTCTCGCGGACCGGCTGGGTCACGTCCAGGTCCTGAAGGCGAGCCTCTGGACCTCGGGCGCCATGCTGCTGGTGCTTCCCTACGCCACTTCGAGGCCCCTGCTGTTCTCTCTGATCTTCCTGTGGGCCGGCCTCACCCAGGCCTTCTGGCCCAGTTCCATGGCCCTGCTCACGGGGCTCGCCTCGCCCGAGAAGCGCAAGGCCGTCTTCGCCCTGCACCGCCTCTCCGTCAACCTGGGCATGGCGGTGGGGCCGGCCATGGGGGGCTTCATCGCCCACCACAGCTACCGGTGGGTGTTCTGGACCGATGGTCTCAGCACGCTGGCGGGGGCCGCCCTCCTGGGCCTCCTGCTCAAGGCGCCCCCGGTGCCGCTCCTCCCCCATGACCACGTTCCCGGCCACAGCCCCTGGAGGAACAGGCACCTGGCCTTCCTGCTCCTGCCCTTCCTCCTGGCCCTGATGGTCTTCTTCCAGATCGAAGGCACCCTGCCCCTCTGGGTGGTGCGGGACCTCGGCCTGGGCAGCCGCTTCTTCGGCCTGCTCTTCACCGTGAACACCCTCCTGATCGTGCTGTTCGAGGTGCCCTTGAACCTGGCCATGGCCCACTGGCGCCATGGGAAGCTCCTCCTCCTGGGCTGCCTCTGCCTTGCCGTGGGCTTCGGGCTCACCGCCTGGGCGAACGGGTACTTCACCTTGATCCTCACCACCGTGGTCTGGACCTTCGGCGAGATGATCCTCTTCCCGGCCATGAGCGATGCCGTGGCGACCCTGGCGCCCGCGGACCGCCGGGGCGAGTACATGGGGCTGCTCTCCCTCTGCTTCGCCGCAGCCCTCACCCTGGGCCCCTGGCTCGGCGTCCTGACCTATGCGAAGGCCGGGCCGAGGGTCGTGTGGCTTGCCACCTTCGCCATCGCCGGAATCTCGGGGCTGCTGCTGGCCCGGTTCCGGACGCCGGGGACTTCCCCCCAGCCCTAGGGGCCTGGCCCACGGGACCTGCGCGAGCCTCCAGCGTCGCTGAGGGCGCGGGGGTCCGATTCGAGTCAAGCGGGCGGCCGCAGGTGTTTTGACTATGATTGGAAAATGCTCCAGGACCCTCGGCCGCCTTCGCTTGCGGATCCGGCCTTGCCGGAGGGGCGGGGCGTAGAGCCCGACCTCCAGTACCAGACCCGGCGCGAGCTGCTGCAGATGGCGGTGGCTCAGGCCCGGGACGGCGGCGCCTCCCTGGTATTCATCAACACCATCATCGGCTGGATCGGCTGGTCAGGCGGGCAGAAGGCCGCGGGCGCGGCGGTGGCGGCCCTGTCCCTCCTGATCGCCACGTGGAGGTACCATCTGGCCCGACGGCTGGGAACGCTCCTGGGTACCTCCAGCGGAGTGGTGCGGGGGGAACGCGAGTTCGAGGGCAGCTCCCTGCTCACCTCGATGATGTGCGCCGTCACCCTGACGTTCATCTATCCGGCCTCGACCGGACACACCTCGATCCTCATCATCGCCGCCATGGGTGCCATGCTCACCGTGGCCACGCTGTTCGTGTCCCTGGTGGGCCGGGCCTTCTACTACTACACCCTGCCCCAGATGTTCTCGCTGCTGGCGGTCTGCCTCCTGGATCCGCACGCCTACTCCCCCCTGTTCGCCTGCGTGATCCCGGTGTTCTACTTCACCCTGCGCCGCACGTCACGCGGGTACAAATCCGTCACCGAAATTGCCATCCAGCGCCGCATCGACTCCGAATCCGCGAACGCCAGGCTGGTCCAGGCCAAGGACCAGGCTGAGGCTGGCAACGTCGCCAAGGCGCAGTTCCTCGCGAACATGAGCCACGAGATCAGGACCCCCTTGAACGGCGTGGTCGGCGCCCTCGACCTGCTTTCCCACCAGGACCTGCGCCCGGAACAGCTCAAGCTGCTCGGCACGGCCATCTCCTCCAGTGAGGCACTACTCACCTTGTTGAACGAGGTCCTGGACTTTTCCAAGATCGAAGCGGGCAGCCTGGTGCTGCTCCACGAGCCCATGCAGCTCCAGCCCGTGCTGGATTCGGTCGTCGACCTGTTCTCCCCGCTGGCCCAGGACAAGGGGCTCCAGCTCTCGATGGAGTTCGACCCTTCCCTGCCCGCCTGGGTGAAGGGCGATGCCGGTCGCATCCGCCAGGTGCTTTTGAACCTCATTGGCAATGCGGTGAAATTCACCGACGCCGGGCACGTGAGCGTGCGGGCGAGGAGGAAGCCCGGCCTGAGCGAGGCGCATCCAAGGCTGGCCCTCGAGGTGGAGGACACGGGCATCGGGATTTCACCCGAGGCGCTGCCCCGGCTGTTCACGCCCTTCTTCCAGGCGGATCAAACGAACCGCCGGCGCTTCGGGGGTTCGGGGCTGGGGCTCGTGATCAGCAAGCGCCTCACGGAGGCCATGGGGGCCGACCTGTTCGTGGAGAGCCGACCGGGACTGGGTTCCACCTTCACCCTGGAACTCCCCCTGGAGGCCCTCTCGCATGTGCCAGACGCCCCTTCGGAGTCCCAGGCCAAGGATTCGCCGCCGCCGCTGAGGGGCAGGGTCCTGCTCGTCGAGGACAATCCGGTCAACCGCACCCTGGCCGTGGCCATGCTCAACCGGCTCGGCATCGAGCCCGTGGAAGTCGAGAACGGCCTGGCCGCATTACAGGCCACGGAGGCCACACGGTTCGACCTGGTCCTCATGGACTGCCAGATGCCGGTGATGGACGGCTTCGAGGCCACCCGCGCCATCCGTGCCCGCGAGCAGGGCGGCCTGCTCCAGCCCACGCCGATCATCGCCATCACCGCCAATGCCCTGAGCGGCGACGCGGAACGCTGCCTCCAGGCCGGCATGGACGCCTATCTCGCCAAGCCCTACACCCTCAGGGCCCTGCACGAGACCCTCGCCCCTTGGCTGGGGGCCGACACCCCCCCTGCGGACGCCGCCGGGGGTGGCAGTCCCGGCGGGATCGCCTGAGGCCGGTTCCCGACGCCGGTCAACCGACCGGGTCGCCCACCCGGATGAGGCCCCCCTCGAGGATCTCGGCCCGCAGGCCCCCACGGTGCACGAGGCCCGGCAGGATCTGGGGCTTGCCGGTCATGCGGGCCAGGTCGCTGCAGGGCTCGCAGAGTTCGTGGCCGCGGAGGCGCGCGCCTCCCACCATGAACTCGCGGCCCACCAGATGGTTCAGCGCCACGCCGCGCGTGACCAGGTTGCGGCGGGTTTCGCCGGGGGCAAGCACCAGGTTCGCTTCTCGGCCGAGGGCCTCGATGGCCTCGGCCTCGACAAGGGTGATCTGGCGACCGGGCTTGGGCTTTGCCGAGAAGCTGCCCGTGCGGGTGGCGTAGCGGTCTCCTTCCAGCCCCACGCCGGCGACCGCCGTGATCTCAGCCACCCCCCGCATGGGGGCTTCGGCCGCGGTGGCGATGTGGATGGATTCGACGCGGCCCGTCATGAGACCTCCGGCTCCAGCATAATCGGATGGCCGAAGCTCGGGGGATCAGATCGGGCCGACCATCCGCGGTTCCCATCATCGGTCCAACGGAAGGCTCCTAGGCGAGTACCGCCTCCAGCTGGTCCAGGGCCCAGTCGAGCTGCGCCCGGGTGATGACGAGGGGAGGGGCCAGGCGGATGGTGTCCACGTGGGTGTCCTTGCAGAGCATGCCGCGATCCTTGAGGGCGTAGCAGTACTTGCGGGCGCCGCCGGCCTCGGGCCGCAGCTGCACGCCGGCCCACAGGCCGATGCAGCGGATCTTCCGCACCTTGTCGGTCTTCAGGTCCAGGAGCCGCTGCTTGAAGTGTTCGCCCAGCTCGGCGGTCTTCTCCACCAGCCGCTCGTCCACCAGCACGTCCAGGGCGGCGCTGGCCACGGCGCAGGCCAGGGGGTTGCCGCCGTAGGTGCTGCCGTGGATGCCGGGCGTGAATACGTCCATGACCGCGTCATTGGCCAGGAAGGCGCTGACGGGATAGTAGCCGCCGCTGAGGGCCTTGCCGATGGTGATGCCGTCGGGGCGGATGCCTTCGTGCTCGAAGGCGAACATCTTGCCCGTCCGGCCCAAGCCCGACTGGATCTCGTCCAGTACGAGCAGGCAATGGTTCTGGTCGGCGAGGTCGCGCAGGCCCTTCAGGAAGCCCTTGGGCGGGATTACCACGCCGGCCTCACCCTGGATGGGCTCCATGAAGATGGCACAGGTGTTCTTGTTGATGGCCCGTTTCACGGCATCGAGATCACCGTAGGGCACGATCACGAAGCCC
>CAIMBM010000238.1 GCA_903839205.1 uncultured Holophagaceae bacterium
GTGACTGGAGTTCAGACGTGTGGCTCTTCCGATCTCTTCTCCGGCGGCGAGCCGCTGCTGCAGGCCCCCTTCGTCATCGAGGCCCTGGGCCTGCTCCGGGCCGAAGGGGTGCACACGGCCCTGGACACCTGCGGCTACGCGGACTGGCCCGTCCTCGCCGAAGCCGCCTCCCTTGCCGACCTCGTCCTCTACGACCTGAAGCTCATGGACGAAGGGCGCCACCGGGCGGCCACCGGGGTGTCCAACCGCCTCATCCTGGAGAACCTCAAAGCCCTGTCAGGGGTTCATTCCGCCATCTGGGTCCGCGTACCCATCATCCCCGGCCTCAACGATGACCGGGCCAACCTCGAGGCCACGGCGGCCTTCCTGGCACCCCTGGCAGGCATCCGGCAGGTGGACCTGCTCCCCTACCACCCGCTGGGCGAGGCAAAATCCGTCCGCGTGGGCGTGACCCAAAGCCTGCACACTATAGGAACCCCCAGCGTCGAGGACCTGGAGGGCCGGGCCGCTCCCTTTCGCGCCCGGGGCCTGAACACGACCATCGGAGGCCGCCCATGAACGAACGCACCGAGCGACTGCGCAAGGAGAGCCTGGCCGCGGTCCCCTCCATCAGTTCCGAGCGGGCGGAGATCACCACGGCCTTCTACAGGGAACACCAGGGGCGGCACAGCATTCCCGTGCTCCGGGCCCTGAACTTCCTGGCCATATGCGAGCAGAAGCAGCTCTGGATGGGCGAGGGCGAACTCATCGTGGGCGAGCGCGGCCCCGGGCCCAAGGCCGTGCCCACCTATCCGGAGCTGACCTGCCACAGCGCCGAGGACCTGCGGATCCTGGACTCCCGGGAGAAGACCCAGTACAAGGTCGCGCCGGAGGTGATCGAGACCTACGAGCGGGAGATCATCCCCTTCTGGAAGGGCCGGTCCATGCGGGACCAGATGTTCCAGGAGCTGCCCCGGGCCTGGCATGACGCCTATGAGGCGGGCTGCTACACGGAGTTCATGGAGCAGCGTGCCCCGGGCCACACGGTGGCCGACGGCAAGCTCTACCGGAAGGGCCTGCTGGACTTCAAGGCCGACATCGCCTGTGCCGAGTCCATGCTCGATTTCGAGCAGGACCCCGAGGCGCTGGACAAGCGGGAGCAGCTCCGGGCCATGGCCATCGCCTGCGACGCGGTCATGCGCTTCGCAGAACGTCATGCGGAGCTGGCCGAGGCGGAAGCCGCCGGGGCCGCGGATCCCTCCCGCCGGCAGGAACTCCTGGGGATCGCCAGGGTGTGTCGCCACGTGCCCGCCCATGCCCCCAGGGACTTCCATGAGGCCCTCCAGGCCTACTGGTTCTGCCACCTGGCGGTGATCACCGAGCTGAACGGCTGGGACGCCTACAGTCCCGGCCACCTGGACCAGCACCTCTGGCCCTTCTACCAGAAGGGGCTCGCCGAGGGGACCCTCACCCGGGACCGGGCGAAGGAACTGCTGGAATGCTTCTTCGTGAAGTTCAACAACCACACGGCCCCCCCCAAGGTGGGCGTGACCGCCGCCGAGAGCGGCACCTACACGGACTTCGCCAACCTCAACCTGGCCGGGCTCCTTCCCGACGGGAGCGACGGCTCAAACGAACTCACCCACCTCCTCCTGGACATCATCGACGAGATGCACATGCTGCAGCCCAGCAGCAACCTGCAGGTCTCCCGCCGGACCCCGGACACGGTGCTGAAGCACGCCCTCAAAGTCATCCGCAACGGCTATGGCTTCCCCTCGCTCTTCAACGCCGATGCGGTGGTGGAGGAGCAGCTCCGCCAGGGCAAGACCCTGGAGGACGCCCGGGAAGGGGGCTGTTCGGGCTGCGTGGAGGTGGGTGCCTTCGGCAAGGAGGCCTACATCCTCACGGGCTACTTCAACCTGATGAAGATGCTGGAACTGGCGCTGCACGACGGCTTCGACCCCGGGACCGGGAAGCAGATCGGCCCGAGGACCGGCGACCCGGCCGGCTTCAGCTCCTACGAGGACCTCTTCGCGGCCTTCGAGGCCCAGGCGCGGCACTTCCTGGACGTGAAGATCCGGGGCAACCAGATCATCGAACGCCTGTACGCCCGGCGCATGCCGCACACCTTCCTCTCCGTCCTCACCGACGACTGCATCGCCAGCGGCCGGGACTACAACGCCGGCGGGGCCCGCTACAACAACAGCTTCATCCAGGCCGTGGGGATCGGCAGCATCGCGGACAGCCTCTCGGCCCTCAAGGAGCTGGCCTTCGACAAGGGGGACCTGCCCCTGCCGGAATTCATCCGGGTCCTGGATGCGGACTTTGCCGGCCAGGAGGCCCTGCGCCAGCGGCTGGTGAACAAGACCTCCAAGTACGGCAACGACGACGACTACGCCGACGACCAGATGACGCGCACCTTCAGGATGCTCTTCCAGGCCATCGACGGGCGCCCCAACACCAAGGGCGGCGCCTACCGCCTGGAGATGCTGCCCACCACCTGCCATGTCTACTTCGGCCAGGTCTGCCTGGCCTCCGCCGATGGCCGCCGGCAGGGGGAGCCCCTCTCCGAAGGCATCAGCCCCGTGCAGGGCGCCGACCGCCAGGGCCCCACCGCCGTGCTCAGGTCCGCCGCGAAGATGGATCACGTGAAGACCGGCGGCACCCTGCTGAACATGAAGTTCGCCCCCAGCCTGCTTGAAGGGGAGGGGGGCATCGACCACCTGCACAGCCTCGTGCGGACCTACTTCAAGCTGGATGGCCACCACATGCAGTTCAACGTGGTCACGGCCTCGAAGCTGCGGAAAGCCCAGGCCACGCCGGACCAGTACCGGGACCTCATCGTCCGGGTGGCGGGGTACAGCGACTACTTCTGCGACCTTTCAGAAGCTCTGCAGGACGAGATCATCCGACGCACGGAGCATGCGAACTTCTAGGCGGAATTGGTGAAGGCGCCGCGGGTCAGCCCAGCCTGAAGGTCAGGTCGCCCAGCTTCTCGATGGAGCTGACGATCTCGTCGCCGGCCTTGAGCCAGACCTGCTTCTCCTTCGGATAGCCCAGGATGACCCCGTGGGGGGTGCCGGTGAAGATGATGTCGCCCGGTTCCAGCGTCCAGTGCCTGGAGATGTAGGCGATCATCTGCTGCGTGTTGAAGATGAAGTCGCTGGTGCTCCAGGACTGGCGCAGCTCCCCGTTGACGCGGGTCTCGAGCTTCAGGTTGTTGGGGTCGCCCACCAGGTCCGCCGATACGAAGTAGGGCCCGATGGGGGCGAACTTGTCGAGGGTCTTGCCGATCATCCACTGGACGCTCGGCGTCTCCAGCTGCAGGTCCCGGGCGGAAAAATCGTTGGCCGTGCAGTAGCCCGCGACGTAGTTCAGGGCGTCGGCCTCCGACACATTCCGGGCCGCCCTGCCCATGACGATGAGCAGTTCGGTTTCATAGTCGAACTTGTAGGCGACCTCTTTGGGAGGCAGGGGGATGGTGCACTGGTGGGCTGCCAGGGCGTTGTTGTACTTGTTGAACAGCGGGGGAACCCGGGGTTCCTTCATGCCGATTTCCTTGGCATGGCGCTTGTAGTTGAGGCCGACGCACACGATCTTTCCCGGGTGGGTGAAGAGCCGGCCGTACTTGAGCTTCGATTCGTCCAGGAAGGCGGAGTTGGCCTTGGTCGAGCCAGTCGCGGAGGCGATCAGCTGATTCAGTCCGGCCGCGTTGCCTTCCCGGAGCAGTTCCTCGAGGGTCGCGGGCGCCGCGAGGCCCAGGAGCCGGGCGGCCTTCCGGACGTCAAGGATGCCCCTGGCCGTCTTGACGCCGAGGGTCTCGGTCCCGTCCCCGTGGTCAATGGAAAGGAGGGTCACGTTCTTGGGCAGTTCGTGCGGACCGCTGTACTTCTTGGCGAGCTGCGGGTCCTTGGCGGAGAGGGCCGTCGAGGTCCCCGCGAGGACACCGGCGGTCACCAGGCCGGTCGTGGCCAGAAAATCCCTGCGGGTCGTCATGGCTCCTCCTCTGTTGGGGGTCGGTTGGGAGGACATGCTACTCCGATCCCGTGGTTTTGTTGGGAACTCCGGGGCCTTGGTATGATCCCCTCACCCAATCCACGTCGAGGAGGCACCTGATGGAGTGCAGAACGGTTCGCGAAGCTCTGGCAGGGATCGGGGATGGGGCCACCTTGATGGTGGGGGGCATACAGCGAATGGGGAGTGGTTGAAAGCTGGAGTCTTTGTCCCGAAGACGAGGGCTGGTGCGTCAGGCGCGGCCCTTATTCCCAGGACTGGTACACTTACAAGAAGGCTTACGAAGATATACGGAAGACATTTTATCCCGGTAAATTCAACCCTGAGCATTGGGCGAAAGCCGCTCA
>CAIMBM010000239.1 GCA_903839205.1 uncultured Holophagaceae bacterium
GCGGGCGTCGCGGTGCAGCGTCACGCTCGTCACGCGTAGTTCCTGCTACGCTTTGACTCGCGTTTCTCGCCTCGCTCGCCCGGCGCTCCTCGCGCGGCGCCGTGGGGTTTTGTTACGACCTCTTAGTCGCGGTAACCCATCACCACGAGAATGCACGGCCCCCCCGCGATGACGGACATTCCGAGGGACTCCGCCGCGCGGATGGCGGCCTCGCTCTCGGCGCCGGGCTGCATCCAGATGTGCGTCACTCCGGCCGCTGCGGCCTCGCGCACCACGCCTTCCGTGATGGCCGGGGGCGTGATCACGGAGACGGCCTTCGCCCTCACCGGCAGCGCCCCCAGCGAGGGATAGGCCCTCTGTCCCTCCACCTCCGAGGCCCGCGGGTTGATGGGATAGACTTCCTTCCCGTGCTGCTGGAAACAGCGCAGCACCTTGTTGCCGTACTTCGCGCGGTCCACGCTGGCGCCCACTACGGCAAAGGGGCCCGAAGCCAGGAAGGCCTCGATCTTCTGCTGAACGGCATCGGCCATGGAACCTCCAGCGCTTCGGATGCCGGGAATTGTATCCCCGTGACGCGCGGCTCAGGCCCGGTCCGGCGGGAAGTGGATCCGCAGGATCAGGCCCTTCCCTGCCCCGTTGAGGATGTGGAGGCCCGCCCGGTGGGCTCTCAGGAGCCCCAGCACCACGGACAGCCCGAGACCCCGGCCCGGTTCCTTGGTGGTGTAGAAGGGATCGCAAATCAGGTGCAGCTTCTCCTCCGGGACACCGGGTCCGTCATCGCCGATCTCCAGGCAGACCGTGGCGGGCAGTCCTGGTCGCCTCAGGGGCCAGATGCCGGCCTCTCCGGGTCGCGCCTGGTCCTCCCCGAAGTCCACGTGCAGCCGCAACCGCAAGCTGCCGCGGGGACCGGCGGCCTCCCGGGAGTTGTCCACGATGGCCTTCAGCATCTGCTCCAGCTTGGACCGGTCGGCCAGGACCCTGGGCACGGGCCCGCAGGCCAGGTCCAGGTGGAAGGTGGGGGGAAGGTCCAGCTGCAGGGTGGCCAGGTAGGCCGGGAGCCAGTTCTCCAGGTCCAGGGACTCCAACTGCACGAAGCCATGGCCCGAAAAGTCCAGCATCTTCCAGGAGAGGCTCACGGCCCGGTTGAGGGCACCCTGGGCCCGGCTCAGGGGCTCGGCGATGGGCGGCACCCCCTTCGCCCGCATCCAAATGATCTCCAGGTTCCCCTGGATCGCCTGGAACAGGTTGTTGAAGTCGTGGGCGATGCCCCCCGCCATCAGGACCAGGCTTTCCGCCTTGCGGGCGCGGAGCTCGTTCTCCTGCACCTGCTCCCGCTCGCTGAGATCCCGGACCACGGCCAGGATCTGCCGGGGTTCTTCCTCCCGGAGGAGGCTGATGCGGACCTCCACGGGAAACAGGGTGCCGTCCTTGCGCCGATGTCGGGCCGCAATGCTGAGCTGCTCTCCGGGTTTCAGGGCCTGCCGCGCCAGGGCGTTGCCGGCCTCGCGGTAGCCGGAATCGAAGTCACTGACGCGCATGCGGAGCAGTTCCTCCATGGTGTAGCCCGTGCTGGTGCTGGCCGCCCGGTTGCACAGGAGGATGTGGCCCTCCTCATCGTTCACAAGGATGGCATCCCCCGCATTCTCGATCACACTGCGGAACCGGGCTTCGCTGGCCCTCAGGGCCTCCTCGACCTGGTGGCGCTCGGTCACGTCCTTCCCCATGACCAGGGCCAGTTCCTCCTCCCCGAAACGCAGGAGCCGGGCCGTGATCAGGACATGGCGCTCGGGACCGTCCCGGCGCAGCAGGGTGGTCTCCCGCGTGGCGATCGCCCCGTAGCGCCGCAGCTCCTCCATGAGGGCGAGACGCTCCTCCGGGCAGGACCAGGAACCCAGCTCCGTGGGCGAATGGCCCAGGGCCTCCTCCTCCTTCAGGCCCGTGATCTCGTACCAGGCCTGGTTCGCCATGACCAGCGCGCCATCGGACAGGCGCAGCAGGGTGGTCGGGTCCGGGGACAGCTCGAACAGCTGACGGAACCGCTCCTCATTGGACCGAATGACCTCGGCCACCCGATGCAGTTCTGAGATGTCCTCCACCAGGGCCAGGTGCCGGGGCCGCTCGCCGGGCGGGGTGGGCAGCCGCACCAGGTCCAGCCTGCCCCAGATGACATGGCCGTCCCGGTGGACGTAGCATTTCTCCCGCTGGATCTCGAGGATCTTGCCGGCAGCCAGGTCCCGCGCCGCCTCCTGGTCGGCCTTCAGGTAGTCCGGATGGGTCACGTCGGAAAAGGTGCGCTCCAGCAGCTCCTCCGAGGAATAGCCCAGGATCATTCCGAGCCGGGGGTTCACCGAGAGATACCGGCCGCTGGCGGTGTCCACGATGGCCATGCCCAGGGTGGCGCACTCGAACAGGGCCCGGAACTGCGCCTCCGTGGCCAGGATCTCCTCGCCCCGCTGGTCCGCCAGCCGGCGCGCGCGGCCTTCGGCGCCCACGCTGACGGCCAGGACGGCGAAGAGCAGCAGGCTGGCGATGAGGCCGCCGCTCAGCACCTCCCAGTGGCTCTTCCGGCCCTTCTCGTCATAGAAGGCCTGGCTGGGTTCGACCATGGCGGTCCAGACCCGCCCGCCCACCTCCAGGCGGCGCTCGAGATGGGAGTCCGCGCGGAGGGCGGAATGCGAGGGTTCCGAATCGAAGAGCCGGGTCTCCGGTGAAGGGGTTGGGCCGTCGAAGAACTCCACGTCCGCCAGGCCTCGCTCCTGCGAAAGCACGGCCCCCATGAAATCCATCATGCGGAGGGGGCAGCTGGCCCAGCCCCGGAGGGCCCGGCGGCGCTGGTCCACCGTGTCCAGGGGCTGATCCTGGCGGTAGACCGGGGCGAAGAGCACGGCACCCGGTTGAACATCGGCCCCGTTCTCCTGGTACAGGGTCACTTTGCCCGTGAGGACCACCACTCCCGTGTCCCGGGCCTGCAGCAGGGCCTGCCGCCGGGCGGCCTCGGCCAGGATGTCCTTCCCGAGGGCATGCCGGTTCCGGGGGTCCAGGGGTTCAATGTAGAGGATGGGACCGAAGCCCTCCGGCATGGGCGCGAGGGCGCCACCTGGAACCACCTCGTAGTCCGGGAATCCCTCCTTCCGGACGCGCTGGACATGGGCGGCCAGTTCCTCCCGGGGGACCCAGGCCACGAACCCCAGACCCTGGATGCCCGGATAGGTGGCCCTGAGGTCCAGGTCCTCCACAAAGGCCCGCCACTCGTCGCGGCTGGGCAGGGGACCGCGTCCCAGGTAGGCGGCCGCACTTCGAAGCACCTGCTCGAGGGCCTTCATGCGCCAGTCCACCCGCTGCACGATCGAACTGGCCTGGACCATCTTGAGGGATTCCAGCCTCGACGCCTCTACCCGGTGGATGAGGCGCCAGGCGCCGAGCGTGAACAGCAGGGCGATGACCAGCCCAATCCATGGCCAGGGCGAGCGGAGCGGGTCCGCATTCAGACGCGGTGCCTGGTTTCCGGAAGCAGCCATGGCTTCCCTTCGAGGGGCGTAAAGAGTCCCTAATGCTACTTTACGACGATCCCGATAGATCTGATGAACGGATCTTTTTTATACCAGCCGTATCCTCATAGGGACTGGATCGCACGGACCTTCATCTCGCCCCTAAGGGTCTCAACGGCCTCGCAGGCGGCCAGGGCCGCGCTGAGGTTGGTGAGGCAGGGGATCTTCAGGCGCAGGGCCTCCTTCCGGATGGAGCCCTCGTCGAAGAAGGCGTCCCGGCCCAGGGGCGTGTTGATGACCCACTGCACCTCGCCATTTTTCAAGAGGTCCACGGCGTTGGGTCGGCCCTCGTTCACCTTGAAGATGCGGCGCACCTTGAGGCCCACGGAATCCAGGGTCCGGGCCGTCCCCTCGGTCGCGCAGAGGCCGAAGCCCAGCGACACCAGCTTGTGGGCCAGTTCCGGCAGCCGGGCCTTGTCCGCATCATTCACCGTGAGGAACACGGTGCCCGACAGGGGCAGCGGGATGCCCGCGGCCAGGAGGGCCTTGGCGTAGGCCTCGCCAAAGCTGTCGCCGATGCCCATGACCTCGCCCGTGCTCTTCATCTCGGGGCCCAGCACCGGGTCCACGCCCGGGAACTTGGCGAAGGGGAAGACCACGCCCTTCACCGAGACCGCCCGGGGCACGCCGTCCGTGATGCCCTGCTGGCGCAGGCTCTGGCCCAGGCCGACGCGGGCGGCGACCCCCGCCCAGTCCACGCCCGTGGCCTTGCTCACGAAGGGCACGGTGCGGCTGGCCCTCGGGTTGGCCTCCAGGCAGTAGGTGATCCCGTTCTTCACGGCGAACTGCAGGTTCATGAGGCCCCGCACGCCCAGGTCCAGGGCCAGCCGGCGGGCATGGTCCTTGACCGTCTCCAGGATCTCCCCGGCCACGCCCAGGGCGGGGATCACGGCATAGCTGTCGCCGCTGTGGATGCCGGCCTCCTCGATGTGGGCAAGGAGGCCCGCGATGGCCACTTCCTCGCCGTCGCAGACCACGTCGATGTCCAGCTCCTGGGCGCCGTCCAGGAAGCGGTCCAGCAGGATGGGCTGGTCGTTGCTCACGGCCACGGCCTCCCGCATGTACTTCTCCAGGCCCGCGTCGTCGAAGACCACCGCCATGGCCCGGCCCCCCAGCACGAAGCTGGGCCGCACCATCACGGGATAGGCGAGGCGGTGGGCCACCTCCTTGGCCTGCTCGAAGCTGGTGGCCATGCCCCAGGCCGGGGCGGGGATGTCCAGCCGCCTGAGGGCCTGGCCGAAGCGCTCGCGGTCCTCCGCATCCATGATCGCGCTGAGCGGCGTGCCCAGGAGCTTCACACCGGCCGCATGCAGGGGCCCGGCCAGCTTCAGCGGCGTCTGGCCGCCGAACTGGGCGAAGACGCCCAGGAGCTTGCCGCCCGCACCCTCCCGGTCCACCACCGCCTTCACGTGCTCGTAGGTCAGGGGCTCGAAGTAGAGCCGGTCGCTGGTGTCGAAGTCGGTGCTCACGGTCTCGGGGTTGCAGTTGATGAGGATGGCCTCCACGCCGCTGGCGCGGATGGCCTCCACCGCCTGCACGCAGCAGCAGTCGAACTCCACCCCCTGGCCGATGCGGTTGGGGCCGCTGCCCAGCACGATGGCCTTGGGCCGGTCCGTGGGCTCGGCCTCGCTGCAGTCCTCCCAAGTTCCGTAGAGGTAGGGCGTCTCGGCCTGGAACTCGCCCGCGCAGGTGTCCACCCGCTTGTAGGCGGGGCGCAGGCCCAGCTTCTCCCGCCGCTCGGCCACCTCAGCCTCGGTGCCCGAGCAGAACACGGCAATCTGGTTGTCCGCGAAGCCGGCGCGCTTGGCCTTCTCCAGCAGCTCCTCCGGCAGGCTGTCCACGGGGAAGCTGCGCAGGCGCCCCTCCAGCACCACGATCTCCTCGATCTCGCGCAGGAACCAGGGGGTGATCTTCGTGAGGCGGTGCAGCTCCTCGACGCTGTGGCCGGCCTTGAGCGCGTGGTAGATCCAGAAGATGCGCTGGGGCCCTGGGATGAGCAGGTGCTCCTTGAGGCGGCCCAGGTCCAGCTTGCCCTCCAGGGCGCCCGAGATCCCGCGGTGACCCTCCTCCAGAGACCGGACGGCCTTCTGCAGGGCCTCCTGGAAGCTGCGGCCCAGGGCCATGACCTCGCCCACACTCTTCATCTGGGTGCCCAGCACCTTGTCGGCCTGCGGGAATTTCTCGAAGGTGAAGCGGGGCATTTTCACCACGACGTAGTCCAGCACCGGCTCGAAGGCGGCCTTGGTCATGCGCGTGATGGCGTTGGGCAGCTCCCAGAGGCGGTACCCGAGCGCCAGCTTGGTGGCCACCCAGGCGATGGGGAAGCCCGTGGCCTTGGAGGCCAGGGCGGAACTGCGGCTCACCCGGGGGTTCATCTCGATGACGATGATGCGGCTGGTCTCGGGCTCCAGGGCGAACTGGATGTTGGAGCCACCGGTCTCCACGCCCACGGCCCGAATGACGGCCAGGGCCGCGTCGCGCATGCGCTGGTACTCGGGATCCGTGAGTGTGAGCGCGGGCGCCACGGTGATGCTGTCCCCGGTGTGGATGCCCATGGGATCGAGGTTCTCGATGGAGCAGATCACCTCGACGTTGTCGTCCAGGTCCCGCACCACCTCCAGCTCGAACTCCTTCCAGCCCAGGATGCTCTCTTCGATGAGCACCTGCTTGGTGGGGCTCAGGTCCAGGCCCCGGGCCACGATGGTCTCGAACTCGTCCACGTTGTAGGCGATGCCGCCGCCGCTGCCGCCCAGGGTGAAGCTGGGCCGGATGATGGAGGGGAAGCCCGTGAGCTTGAGCAGATCCCTGGCCTCGCCCATGTTGTGGGCGAAGCCGCCGCGGCAGGTCTCCAGCCCCAGGTCGTCCATGAGCGCCTTGAAGAGCTGGCGGTCCTCGCCGCGCTTGATGGCTTCGGGCTGGGCGCCGATGAGCATGACGCCGGTGCGCTCCAGCAGCCCGCTTTCGTGGGCCTCCATGGCCAGGTTCAGGGCCGTCTGGCCGCCCACCGTGGGCAGGATGGCGTCGGGCCTCTCCGCCTCGAGGACCTTCTCCAGCACCGCCAAGGAGAGGGGTTCGATGTAGGTGGCGTCGGAGCGGCCGGGGTCCGTCATGATCGAGGCCGGATTCGAGTTGAGAAGGATCGTCCGGATGCCCTCCTCCCGCAGGGCCTTCAGGGCCTGGGTGCCCGAGTAGTCGAACTCGCAGGCCTGCCCGATCTGGATGGGTCCCGAACCCAGCACCAGCACGCTCTTCAGATCGGTCCGCTTAGGCATGGTGGAACTCCTGGAGCAGCGCCACGAAGCGATGGAAGGCCGGATGCGCGTCGTGGGGGCCCGGACTCGCCTCGGGATGGTGCTGCAGCGAGAAGATCGGCAACTTGGTGTGCCTCAGGCCTTCCACGGTTCCGTCACTCAGGTGTTTGTGGGTGACTTCGATCTCGGGTGGCAGGCTCGCCTCGTCCACGGCGAAGCCGTGGTTCTGGGCCGTGATCTCGATGCGGCCGGTCATCAGGTCGTGCACGGGCTGGTTGGCCCCCCGGTGGCCGAACTTGAGCTTGAAGGTGCGGCCCCCGAAGGCCAGGCCCAGCAGCTGGTGGCCCAGGCAGATGCCGAAGATGGGCAGCTTCCCGATGCAGGCCTCCACTTCCTTCCGCATGCCGGGCAGCGCCGCCGGATCGCCCGGGCCGTTGGCGAGGAAGAGGCCGTGGAAGCGCCTCTCCGCCAGTTCCGTGGCCGGCGTGTCCCAGGGGAAGACTTCCAGGTGCAGCCCCACGCGCACCAGCTGGTCCAGGATGCTCAGCTTGATGCCGCCGTCCAGCACGGCCACCCGGAAGGCGCCGCCGGGATTCAACTCGTAGCGCTCCTTGCAGCTCACTTCCCCGCAGAGGGCCTGGCCCGCCATGTCCGGCAGGGCCTTCGCCTTGACCACGCCCGCCTCGAGACTGCCGTCCAGCTCGGTCCAGATCAGCGAGGGCTGGGCGCCCTGGTCGCGGAGGTGCTGGGTCAGCGCCCGGGTGTCGAGGTCGGTCATCACGGGGATGTGGTGGCGCTTGAGCCAGCTGGGCAGGTCCCCCTCGCTGCGGTGGTGGTCCGGCGCGAAGGTGAGCCGCCGGCAGAGCAGGCCCGTGGCCCAGGGCCTTGCGCCTTCGTTGAGGTCGGCGTGGATGCCGTAGATGCCCTGCTCGGGGAAGGTCATGCAGACCATCTGCCCCGCGAAGCTCGGGTCCGTGAGGATCTCCTGGTAGCCGGCCATGGCCGTGGTGAACACCGCCTCGCCGCCCCCACCGAACCCCAACGGCGCCCGTCCCCGGAAGATGGTCCCATCCTTCAGGATCAGGTGCGCGCGCATGTGCCTCCTTCTTGGTTTGACCGAGGCGTCAGGCTTTGCCTGCCGGCGAGGTGGGGGGCCCCGGGGTGGACTTCGTGAGCGCAGCGAACAGGCGGTCCCCCCCGGATCATGGTTGAACCCCTGCAAAAACCCCGCGAGAGCCAGGCTGTCGCGGGGTCGTGAGAATGACTCGGCCCTTCAGGACCAAAGTGAGTTTAGCGACTCGGAAAAACGAGGATCAGCCTTTTTGTTCAAGGCGAAATCGGGCATACTGCTCCTTTGTTCCTGATGTACAGTGCCGTGTTTAAGCCACACTGGTTGGCATGTGGAGCGGTGACGACATCTACTTCATGCAGCTCGCCCTCCAGGAGGCCGAGATGGCGGACCGCCTGGACGAAGTGCCCGTGGGCGCCGTGCTGGTGTCCGAAGGGGCCCTCCTGGGCCGGGGCCACAACCAGCCGGTGAAGCTCAACGACCCCACCGCCCACGCCGAGATCCTGGCCCTGCGGAGCGCCGGGGCCTGGACCAAGAATTACCGGCTCACGGGGGCCACGCTCTACGTGACCCTCGAGCCCTGCCTCATGTGCTTCGGGGCCCTCATCCACGCCCGGGTCGGCCGCGTCGTGTTCGGCGCCACGGATCCCAAGGTGGGGGTCAGCCGCTGGCTGGACACGCTGGAAGGCGCGGCCCTCAATCACCGCTTCGAGTTCCAGGGGGGCCTGCTGGAACCGGACTGCCGGACCCAGATCCAAGCTTTCTTCAAGCGGCGCCGATGAGGGGGGATTCGGGATTACGCCCATGTCTCCGCTTCTTCCAGCCCCGGCCCTGTCCAACCCCCTCCAGTCCTGGCTGGCGGGCTTCGGCCTGGCCCTGGCCTCCCTGCTGGCCCTCCTGAGCCTGGCGGCGAGGCAACGGGCGAGGGAGAAGGGCCGGGCCAGCAGCCGGCCCCTGCTGGCGGCGACCCTGGCCCTCCTGGTCTGCTCCGCGTCCCTGCAGGCGCTGCTCCGGGGATGGATGAGCCGGACCGCCAGCCTGTCCGCCCTCGAAGGCGGGTTGCTGCTCCTCACCCTCTCCCTGGGCTGGGCCCTGACCACCCTGGTCTCAGCCCGCCGCAGGAACCCTGGACTCGGAACCACCGAGCTGTCGGAGCAGTTCCGGGATCTCCAGGAGGCCCACCGGACGGTGGAGGCGGCCAACCAGGGCCTCCAGCGGGCCCTGGACCAGCTGGAGCAGGCCGCCTCCACGGACCGGTTGACCGGGGCCTGGAACCGGCGGCGCTTCGAGGAGGCGGTGCTTCCCGAGCTGGCCCTGGCCCAGCGGCGGCGGGACCCCCTCTGCCTCCTCATGTTCGACCTGGACCATTTCAAGCGCGTCAACGACACCTTCGGGCATGGGGCCGGGGACGTGGTCCTGGCGGGCACGGCCCAGGCCGTCCGCAGGCAGCTGCGTGTCTCGGACGCGCTGATCCGATGGGGGGGCGAAGAGTTCCTGGTGATGGCCCCCGCCACCCGCCTGGAGGGCGCCCTGGGTCTGGCGGAGAAACTCCGGGCCGCCATGGAGGCCATCGACTTCCCAGCGGTGGGCCGGGTGACCATGAGCCTGGGCGTGTCCGAGTACGCCTCCGGGGAGAGCCTTGAAGCCTGGATCGAACGCACCGACCAGGCCCTCTACCGCGCCAAGGAGGAGGGCCGGAACCGGGTGGTGGCCGCCCCCGCCCCGGATCTCCCGGGCCTGGAGCCCCCGGCGGAACGCTCCCTGCTGGAAGTGATCTGGGAGGACGCCTACGCCAGCGGCCATGTCCTCATCGATGCACAACACCGGCGGCTGTTCCAGCTGGCCAGCGGCCTGCTCTCCGTGGTCACCGAGAAACGCCCCCTGGCCGAGGTGTCCCTGCGCCTGGAGACCCTTCTGGCCCACACCGCACAGCATTTCCACGACGAGGAGGTCCTCCTCCGGGAGGCCCGCTATCCGGACCTGGGGGCCCACGCCAGGGTCCATGCCGATCTGCTGGCCCGGGCCCGGCAGCTCCAGTCCGAGGTCCAGGCAGGGGCTCTGGATTTCGGCCGGCTGGTGAGCTTCCTGGCCCTGGACCTGGTACAGGGCCACCTCCTGACCGAGGACCGAGCCCACTTCCCCCACCTGCTCACCCTGTCGGGGCCGGATGGAACGACCTTGGCGGGAACCTAGCCCCTAGCGGTCCGCCAGCATCCGCACGGCGAAGGTGGCCAGCCAGTGCTCGCCTTCATAGTTCCCGGAGGCGAGGTGGGGCAGCGTGGCCTGGGCGTGGCGATCCGCCAGCCGGTCCAGGACTGCCGAGCGGGGGTCCGCCGGACCCAGCGCCACGGCCAGGCGATGGAGGGCCCGGGCCCGGCTCAGGTTGAGCCCATCGAGGTGGACGATCTTCGGGTCCGTGCGGTCGGAGACCGTGGCCGGCTTCAGCCCCCCGGGCAGGCCCGGCAGGAACGCATCCAGCCAGTGACGGAAGGCCGGGCGGGGCAGGACCCGCGACATCAGGGCCGCCTCCTCCAGGCAGGGGGACAAGAAGTCCTCGCCGCCGGGCTCCCAGGCCAGGGGTCCCCGGCGGTCCCGGCCGAACCAGTCCCGGGCCCGGTCCAGGATCAGCGCCTCGAAGCGGACGTCCTGCACCGTCCGGGCATAATCCAGGGCCAGTTCCAGGCTGAACGCCGTATTCGGGTGCACGCCGGTGCGGATGGGGTAGGTCTGCTTGGGCAGGAAGGCCTTGAACTGGTCCACCAGTGCGTCGTTCAGGGGCTGGAGCGCATTGGCCCAGCGGGCGGCGGCCGGATCCTTCCAGGCCCTCAGCTCCGCGGAAAGCTTGAGCAGCCAGGCCCAGCCATAGGTCCGCTCGAAACTCCTGCGGTTGCCCTGGGCCAGATAGGCCACCTCGGCGGCGATGCAGCCCGGCGAGAGGTCCTCATCCAGCACCGCCCGGACCTCGGCCGCCCTGGCCATGCCGGGATGGTCCCGCAGCAGCCGCACGAGCATCCAGTGCCCGTGCACCGAGGAATGCCAGTCGAAGCAGCCATAGAAGGCGGGATGCAGGTCCCTCGGAGCCCTCACCTCCCCGGCCCCGTTCATCACATGGTCAAGCTTGTTGGGGTACTCCCGGTGCACGCAGGAGAGCGCCAGGCCTGCGAAGCGGTCCGCCATGGCGTTCGTCAGGGCGGGCCCAGGCTCCTGCGCCTGCCCCGCCGACAGCACCGCGAAACCCATGAGAATGCCTTGGACCCGGCCCATGCGAACTCCCCGGGCTGGATTCTAGCGGGAGCCTTGCTAGAATGGGCATCCCGGAGAGATGGCCGAGTGGTTGATGGCACCGCACTCGAAATGCGGAGACGGGGAAACCTGTTCGGGGGTTCGAATCCCTCTCTCTCCGCCAGAACGATCTCCAAGATGTTGATTCTAGGCATCTTGGAGATTTAGTATTTCATCACCCATATTTCTACCCATATTTTCGCTTGGCTCTCAAGCTTCTGGCACCGGGCTGATCTCGGCCCACTCCGTTTCCGTCTTCTCGACCAAGGGCGATGAAGTAGGGTGCCCGCGAAGCAGAGCGGGATTCAGGTCGGAGGGCTCTCGCTGGGAGACCTTCTGAGAACTTCCGGGTGCCGCCCCGAGGTCCAGCTTCCCCGCTGGGTGTGCTGGAGGACCGTGTGTTCACTTGACTCGGTCCAGATGCAACGTGGTACGAAACCTAGACGTATCATTGAGGAAGACCATCCAGATCGGAATGCAATGGAGGCAGTGGTGTCAATTAACGAAAGAAACCTTGAGGCCGTCATTGCTGCCATTCTGGCCGTCAATTCGTATGGACTGGAGAAGTCCTACAAATTGCTACCGAGTCTTCGGAAAGCTGGCCTCACAGATCCTGCAACGGTGGCAAAGGCCGATGGGGGTGATGTGATGATGCGGTTGTGCAAGGCCGGGTACGACCGAGGAATGTTGACCGAGATGATGGCCGGTCGGTTAGTTCACCTGATGCAAGTCGTTCACTCTGGAGCACTGGATGGCCTGAATACCCTTGTCGATAACCGCGCCAAGGAAGGGACTTTGGAGCTCCTTTGCACCGTGAAAGGCATTGGTCCAAAGGTAGCGGCTGACGCATGGATGCTCCTCACCACATAGGTCCCAGCATCACCAAGAGCACCACGCTACTCCAAGTTCGCGGCCTCGATAATCCGTTGGAATTCAAAAAGGAACTCTCGGAAATTTTGGGAGAGAAAGCGCACAACCCGACCGTTTTCTAGCAGAGGCCTGAGGTAACCACGAGCGATCGTCAGGGCCATGACGTGCTCGTTGTAGGTCTCGTCGACCATTCGGAAATCCTTCTCCTGGATCCTCATCTCGTGCTCGATTCGAGCGAGGTCGTCTGGATGAATGCCTGGGATCTTCTTCGGGCTCTCAGGATCCACAAGCTGTTCCCTCGACGTGGTCATCACGAGGGCACGGGCATACGTCACCGAGTAGTTCCCAGCCGCGACCATAATCTCGGCCATCTCGATCTGGCGAAGTGGTTCACCTTTTTGAGCAGTGACAGCGTCTTGAGGGCAACCTGCTTGTCCTGGAGCAAGCCAACAGCCTCTGGGCAGATGGTAAAGAGCAGGCTGCGATTCATGCGTACCGTATCGACCGCCAGGTTGAGCGCCCGCGCAATCCGCTCCTCCGGAACCCCAGCATCCAGTGCCTTCAAAATCATTCGATTCGCCTGGATCGGAGCGATCCGGTTCACCCTTTTGTTATAGCTGTAGCCCTCATTGGCGAGGGAAACGAGACAGGTGTCCCACCCCTCCGCAGCCCGGAAGCTATGCCAGGACTCGGCACCGATCACCATGTGATCGGCCAAGGGAACCCCAAGGCTTTCGCCAGCGGCGCGAAGCCGAGCCGTGAGAGCACAATCCTCGCGGGAAGGCGTCGGATCGCCGGAGGGATGGTTGTGGAACGCAAGTGCGGAAACTGCGCCGTAGCGAAGAGCTTCCCGGAAGAACTCTCGGGGACTGATCAGGGTGGCGGTGGCGGTGCCCTGGCTCAGGATGCGCTCGGCCAGAAGGTCGCCCTTGGCGGACAGCGCCAAGAGCCCGAAACGTTCCTCGGTCCAGCCCGTGCAGCGAGGAAGGAGGTAGGTCCCTGCGGCCCTCGGAGAGGTGATGCGCGGGCGTTCGATGCTTCGCTGGGAGCGTCGGTAGACCTCCTGGAGGACGCCAAACC
>CAIMBM010000240.1 GCA_903839205.1 uncultured Holophagaceae bacterium
AGGTCTCGGAGGCGCTCGACCGGCTCTATGGGGAAGGCCTGCTCGACCACACCCTGGTGTTCCTGCCGGGCGCAGCGGAGATCCGGGCCTGCCTGAGGGGCTGCGAGGCCGTGGCGGCGCGGCTGGGCCTGAGCCTGCGGCCCCTGCACGGCGAGCTGTCCCCGGAGGCCCAGACCCATGCCCTGGAGGTCACGGGGACCCCCAAGGTCATCCTCAGCACCAACGTGGCCGAGAGCTCCGTCACCCTGGACGGCATCGGCGCCGTGGTGGATTCGGGCCTGGGCCGGGAGGCCACACACTCGCCCTGGTCGGGTCTGTCGGGGCTGCGCACGGTGCGTATCAGCCAGGCCCGCTGCGCACAGCGCACGGGCCGCGCGGGCCGCACGGGGCCTGGCCGGTGCCTGCGCTTGTATACCGAGGCGGACTTCGGGGCCCGCCCCGCCTTCGACCAGCCCGAACTGCAGCGCTCGGACCTGGCGGAGCCTCTGCTCGCCCTGCATGGGATGGGCATCGGCGAGCCCGGCGCCCTGGACTGGTTCGAGGCGCCACCCGAAACCGCCCTGGCCGCGGCGGAAGCCCTGCTCACACGCCTCGGCGCCCTTGCAGACGGCGCCCTCAGCCCCGTGGGGAGGCGCATGGGGGAGCTGCCCCTGCATCCCCGCCTGGCCCGGCTGGCCCTGGCCGGCGAGGACCTTGGCATTCCGCAGCTGGCCCTGCGCGCCGCGGCCCTGCTGGAGACCGGCAACCTCTCGGCGCGCCAGGGCCTGGACCGGGCACCTGCCAAGTCGGGGCACGGCGCGGATTCGGACCTCCTGCTGCGCCTGGACCAGTTCGAGGAGGCCGAGGACGCGGGCTTCGGTGCGGGGGCCTGCCGGGCCGCCGGCCTGGATGCCAACGCCGTCCACCGGGCGAAGCGGGCCGTCCACTCCCTCGCCCGGTTCTTGCCTTCGCCCGCCGAACCCGAGGATGCGGAGGCGCGCCTGCTGAAGGCCCTGCTCCTGGCCTACCCGGACCGCGTGGGGCAGCTTTCCGCCAGCGGCACCGTCGCCTTCGCCGGGGGCGGGGGCGCGAAGCTGGATCCCGGATGCCGGGTCCGGCGGCCGGGCCTGATCCTGGCCCTGGAGGCCGAGGCCGTGAAGCAGGGCACCGGTGCTCAGACGCTGGTCCGCCTGGCCTCGCGGTGCGAGGCGGACTGGCTGCTGGACGCCTTTCCGGAGCGGCTGGAGGACGTGGATGAGGTGCAGTTCAACCCTGCCGCGGGTCGCGTCGAGCGGCGAGCCGAGATCCGCTACGAGGGCCTGACCCTCGATGCCAGCCGCGGCCCCGCCGATCCTGCCGATCCGCGCGTGACGGCCCTGCTGGCCGGGGCGTTGCGGGAGCGTCCCCTCGACGAGGTGCCTGCCCGGTTCCTGGCCCGCCTGGCCTTCCTGCGGAAGCACCGCCCCGAGCTGAACCTGCCCCAGGACCTTCTGGGACCGCTGCTCGCCGGGGCCTGCGCGGGACGGACCACCCTGCGGGAGGTGCAGGACGTGGACTGGACCGCGGCCCTGCGCCAGGCCTTCCCCGCCGAGACGCTGCGCCTGCTGGAAGCCTGGGCGCCCGAGGCCATCCAGCTGCCCAAGGGCCGACCCACGAAGGTCCACTACGAGGCCGATCCCCCCTGGATCGCCTCCCGGCTCCAGGACTTCTGGGGCCTGAAGAGGAGCCCCTCGGTCGCCGGCGGCGCCGTGCCCCTGGTGCTGCACCTGCTGGCCCCCAATATGCGGGCCGTCCAGGTCACCACAGACCTCGCAGGCTTCTGGCAGCGGGTCTACCAGGAGCTGCGGCCGGGATTATCCCGGCGCTATCCCAAGCACCATTGGCCGGAGTAGAAGCTACCCTGGAACCCATGCTGACCTTCCGCCCCATCCGTCCCGAGGACGATGCCCCCGTGGCGACCATCATCCGCCGGGTCATGCCCGAGTTCGGGGCCGATGGGCCGGGCTTCGCCCTCCATGACCCGGAGGTGGACCGCATGAGCGCGGCCTATTCGGTCCCCGGCGCGGCCTATTTCGTGGTGGTCGGAGAGGCCGGCCGGGTGGTGGGTGGAGGCGGCATCGCCGCCCTCGACGGCGGTGACCCGAGCGTCTGCGAGCTGCGGAAGATGTACTTCCTCCCCGAGGCCCGGGGCCGGGGCCTCGGCGAGGCCCTCCTGCGCCATTGCCTGGAAGTGGCCAAGACCCTGGGCTACCGAACCTGCTACCTGGAGACCCTCACGGGCATGGACCAGGCGATCCGCCTCTACACCAGGGTCGGCTTCCGGCCCCTCTGCTCGCCCCTGGGCCGGACCGGCCACTGCGGCTGCGACCAGTGGTTCGCCAGGGACTTGAAATGATCCTGGGATTGGGCACGGACCTCTGTCCGCCGTCGCGCTGGCGGCACCTCATCGAACGGTTCGGGGCGGAGAAGTGCGCGGGGCGGATCCTCCACCCGGAGGAGATGGCCTACCTTCTGGGCGGCCACCGGGCCCGTCTCCCCGAGCGCCTGGCCGGGCGCTGGGCCCTCCGGGAGGCCTTCGGCAAGGCCCTCGGCACGGGCCTGGAGGGCTGGTCCTGGAAGGAGCTCCGCTACGTGAACGGCCGCCTTTGGGCGGTGGGCGCCCTGGCCAACCTCCTGGCATCCCGGGAGATCCGAACCTTGCATGGCAGTGTCAGCCATGACGGGGACCTGGCCCTGGCGGTGGTCATCCTGGAAGGGTGAATCGACAGAAACTCAAGCCTCGGCCCCCGCAGCCGATCCTGGGAACAGGAAGACCCGATGGATCCCATCCTGTCCAAGCAACAGATGACCCTTGCCGAGTTCCGGAGCCTCCGGGACTTCATCTATGCCAAGTCCGGCATTTTCTTCAGTGAGTCGAAGCAGTACTTCCTGGAGAACCGGCTGAGCAAGCGGGTCGCCGAGCTGAAGCTCCGGAGCTACGGGGACTACCTCTCCCTCCTGCAGGGTGCCCAGGGGGCCGCGGAACTGAAACAGCTCTTCGTGGAGATCACCACGAACGAGACCAGTTTCTGGCGGAACCCCCCCCAGATCGAGGCCTTCCAGAACATCGTGCTCCCGGATGCGGCCAAGCAGGCCCGGGAACGGGGCCAGAGCCGGCTCCGCCTATGGTCGGCCGCCTGTTCCAGCGGCGAGGAGCCCTACACCCTGGCCATGATCTGCCATGACCTGAAGGACACGGTGCTCCGCGGGCTCACCGTGGAGATTTTGGGCACGGACATCAGCGAGAAGGTGCTGGCCCATGCCCAGGATGCGGTCTACAACAGCTACACCCTCAGGAACCTGACGCCGGAACAGCTGCAGCGCCACTTCGTGCCCCTGGGCAAGGACCTCTTCCAGCTGAAACCCGAGGTCCAGCGCCTCACCACGCTCCGGCATTGCAACCTGGTGGACTATCCGGCCTACCGCCAGCTGGGGGCCTTCGACGTCATCTTCTGCCGGAACGTCCTCATCTACTTCGACGAGGCGGCCAAGGCCCAGGTGCTGAAGGGGTTCCACGGCCAGCTCCACCCCAAGGCATATCTGCTGGTGGGACACAGCGAAAGCATCCATGCTTTCAACACCGGATTTGAGCTGCTGCATTTCAGCAAAGCCATGGGATACCGGAAACGGGCCTGATCGGCCAGGAGTCGTGCAATGCCCATCACCCCTCAAGAACTCATCGCGAACCTCGGAGACCTGCCGCCCCTTCCGCAGGTGGCCTCCCAGGTCCTGCGAGTGTCCGCGGACCCCGACGCCAATGCCGAGGACCTGCGCAAGGTCATCTCCATGGATCAGGCCCTCACCAGCCAGATCCTGAAGATCTCCAATTCGGCCATGTTCGGCATGGTCCGGGAGGTCACGACCCTGACCCAGGCGATCATGACCCTCGGCTTCTCCACCATCAAGAGCGTGGTCATCGCCAGTTCGGCCAAGAACCTCTACCATCGGGGCACCGTGGGTCTCCAGGAACGGCTCATCTGGGAGCATGCCCTGGTGTCCGCCATCGCGAGCCGGGCCTTCGCAAAAAGCCTCCGGTTCCCGCGCATGGAAGAGGCCTTCATCGGGGGCCTCCTGCACGACATCGGGAAGTCCGTCCTGGGCGTGAAATTCCCCGACCGTTATGGTGCCCTGCTCCGGACCGTCTACAACGAGAACGGCGTCTGCCTGGACCTAGAGCTGGAGACCTTCGGCTTCGATCACGCCATGGTGGGCGAGGCCCTGGTCAGCAGGTGGAACCTGGCCACCAGCCTGCAGGCCGCCGTCCGCTGGCACCACGATCCCATGCACGCCGAGGATGTCCACCGGGAGCTGGCCGCCATCGTGGCCCTGGCCAACCACCTGGCCCTGGAGGAGAAGGTGGGCATCGGGGACCCGCACCATCTGGAAGATGCCACCCTCCAGGCCATGGGGATCCTCCAGCTCAGCCCCGAGGCCCTGGGCGGCATCAAGGAGGGTGTGAAGAGCGCCATCGAGCAGGACAAGACGATGATCGCGGAGTTCTGAATGATCACTCCGGAGCAGTTCACCTCGCGCATGAAGGCCAAGAACCTGCCCAGCCTCCCCTTGACGGTGGTGGCCCTGGGCGAGGCCGTTCAGGACGAGCGCTGCACCGTGGACCGCATCCTGGGCATCCTGTCCAAGGACCCCTCCCTGTCCGCCACCCTGCTGCGCCTTGCCAACTCGGCCCTCTACGCCGGGGAAGGGTCTGTCCAGGACCTGCGCTCGGCCGTGCTGCGGCTGGGCTTTGACGCCATGGCCAACCTGAGCACCGGAGCCGCCGTCATCAAGAACCTGAGGTCCGGAACCCACCTCGACGCGGTGAAGCTGTGGCAGCACAGCGTGGCCGTGGGCCTCACCGCCAAGGGGATCTGCAGCCTGGCCAAGCGACATGGCCAGGCCGAGACCGCTTTCCTCACGGGCCTGCTCCACGACATCGGCAAGATCGCCCTCGACACCTGTTTTCCGGAGGAATACACCGCCGTGCTCCAGAAGGTCGCCGAAGGCGCCTTCTTTGTGGACGCCGAGCGCGAGGTCCTGGGCATGGATCATGCGGAGGCCGGCGCGCTCCTCGCCGCGAACTGGGCCTTCCCGACGGCGATCATCGAGGTGATCCGGGTCCACCATGCCCCAGGGCCCGAGGACTTCCTGCCCAACCTGATCCACATGTCTGACCTGCTGGTGCGGACCCGCATCCCCATGGGCCCCGCCGACGAGCACCTGATGATCTCCTTCGATGATCTGCCGGCCTTCAAGGCAGTCCTGGCCGGGTCCCTGCACAAGGACCTGGATGTGGAGCGGATGACCTTCTCCATCGACGACGAGGTGGACCATGCCCTGGCCTTCGTCGAGATGGCCTTCCAGGCATAGGGGATAGCACGATGACGATCCGGATACTGGTGGTGGATGACAGCCCCTTCATGCGGAAGTCCCTGCAGAAGATGTTGGAGGAGGCACCGGACCTGCGCGTGGTGGCCACGGCCCGGGACGGCATCGATGCCCTCGAGAAAATCGAAGAGTACAAGCCGGACCTCGTCACCCTCGATATCGAGATGCCCCGGATGGATGGCCTCACCTGCCTGAAGAAGATCATGGCGCAGCACCCCATGCCGGTACTGATGGTGTCGAGCCTCACCCAGGAAGGGGCCCAGGCCACCCTGGACGCGCTCTCCTTGGGGGCCCTGGACTTCATCCCGAAAGAGAGCGGTTTCGCCAGCATGAGCATCCTGCAGATCCAGAAGGACCTGCAGGAGAAAGTGCGGCGCCTGGCCTCAAGCCCTCGTTTCCACAGGGCGGCCCCGGCCCCGGCCCGGCCCGCATCCAC
>CAIMBM010000241.1 GCA_903839205.1 uncultured Holophagaceae bacterium
ACCATGGAATCGAAGATGCTGGAGGTGCCGTGGGCCGTCGCCGGGTCCACGGCCTTCACCACCACGGCCTCCGGCGGCATCTCGCTGTCGGGGCGGCGCAGGAGGCCCTTCTCCAGGCGGATGGGCGAGGCGGCCCGCACCCCTGGCACGGCTCGAATGGTCCTCAGGACCCCCGCCGTGTCCGGGATGTCGCCGGCTAGGTTGAAGACGGTGAAGTGGGCGGTGGCGCTGAACAGGGTGGCCTGGATCTCCTCCCGGAAGCCGTTCATGACCGCCAGGGTCACCACCATGGCGAAGACCCCCAGGGCCGTGCCGCCCCGGGCGAAGCGCACCATGGTCCGCACGAAGGCCCCCTTGCGGTGGGTCTTCAGGTAGCGGTCGGCGATGGTGCGTTCAAACAAGGGCATGGATTCAGATTAGCCGGACGTGGACTATCCGATGCCCAGGTGCTCCTCGAGCATGCGCAGGAAGTCGGCATCCAGGCTGTAGGGCTTCACGAGGATCTGGGCCACGCCGGTCTCCTGGGCGCCCAGCACCAGTTCCGAGTCCACCGTGTCCTCCGCCAGGATCACGGGCGGCATGTCGTCCTGGAGCTTGCGGCGGAGGAGGGATGCCAGGGCCAGCCCCTGGATCTCGGCGACGCCCCCGTCCACGAACACGAGCTGGGCGCGGTCGAGGACGTCCAGCAGCTCGGTCAGGGCGGCCACCGCCAGGACCTGGCCGTAGCCATCCGCCGCCAGGAAGGCGGCGAGGGCCTCGCGCTCCGGGCCTTCCGGCATGGCCAGGAGCAGGTTCCGGGTGCGCTTCTTCACGCGCAGCAGCGCCCCTCCGCGGTGGTGGGCTTCCGGGGCCGCCTCGGCGCCCTCGCTGGGGTGGACCGGCTCAGGCGGTGGCGCCGCGACCGGAGGTGGAGCCGTGACGGGTTCCGGGGCCGCCGGGGGGTCCTTCCTGGCCGGGGGGTGGGCCGCCGCCAGCTCGATGGCGGGCTCTTCCTCCCTGGGGGCCTCCTGGGACCGGCGCGCCTTGGGGGGCACGGAGGTGGGAATGCTGTTGGACCGGCTCGACACCAGGGACCTGATCGGGGCCAGCAGGGAATCCTTGCCGGGCTCGAAGGCGATGCCGACGGAGAGCAGCCCTCCTTCGGAGGCCACGTGGGTGGCGGTGCCGGCGAGTTCGATGAGGGGGCACTTGGGCAGCTTGCTGAGCTTCATCAGCAGGAAGACTTGACCCACACTGAGCAGGTTGGTGCCCAGGTGCATGGGGCCCTGGGTCTTCACGTTCATGGCCCGCCCTACCTTGAGGCACATTCCGCTTCCGGAGATGTTGTCGATGGTGCCGGTGAGGCCGATGCCGTCGAACAGGCCCGTGAGGGCGATGGCTGTAGCCCCCTCCCGCTGGTTCAACCGGGCCCGGGGGTTCTTCCGGCGTTCGGCCAGGTCGATGGCGGCGGGCAGATCCAGGGTGAGGGTGCCGGCCTTGGATTCCTGGGTGCGGCTCGAGGTCTTGAAGCGGAGACCATCCAGGTGGAAAAGGAGGGTGACCGAGTCCCCCTTGTCAGCCAGGACCCGTTCCTGGACGGAAAGGGTGACGCGCTCCTCCGTGACGGCGACCAGGGAGGCCGGGGTTTCGCGCCCCTTGGCATCGAAGACGACCAGGGCGGCCCGCACCCGCTGGGCGTCCTCCAGGTAGGCCAGAACCAGGTCGGATCCCTCCGATGGCTTGGTCTTCTTCGTCCCGAACATGGCCATGATGTCGCGGCTCCTCATGCATCCCATCGTCCTGCACGACCGGGGCTTGATTATTGCCCCACGGGCAGGCAGCTTTGCCATATGGATGAAACCACACCCCCCCGCTGCCTGCTCATCGCCCGCCAGGGCCCCGAGGACCGGGAGGACTCCGTCCAGGACCACCTGCTGGAACTGGCCGAACTGGCCCGGAGCTGCGGCTTCGAGGTCCTGACCCGGCGGATCCTGAAGCGATCCGAGATCGCCTCCAAGACCTTCTACGGGTCTGGCCAGCTCGAGGCCCTGGCCGGCGAGGTCACTCGCCAGGGCGTGAGGCACCTCATCTGCGACGACGAGCTGAGGGGCAGCCAGGTGAACGCCATCGAGAAGCTCACGGGCCTCATCTGCCTGGACCGCACGGGGCTGATCCTCAGCATCTTCGAACAGCGGGCCCAGAGCCGGGAGGCCAAGGCCCAGGTGGAACTGGCCCGCTGCGAGTACGAACTGCCCCGGCTGAAGGGGGCCTGGACCCACCTGGAGCGG
>CAIMBM010000242.1 GCA_903839205.1 uncultured Holophagaceae bacterium
GATGATGACGTCCTTGCCGCGGATCTCTACGACGACGCCCCGGACGACTTCCTCCTCGCGGAGGCCCCGGGTCTCGCCCTGGAGGGCGGCCATGAACTCCTGGCCTTCGTCGCTCCCGTCCTCGATGTACCCCGAGTCGAGCACGGTGATCCGGCCCATCTGCTTGGAGCCTAGGCCTTTGATGATTGATTCTAACTTGGACATGTAAGTCCACCTCGTTTGGTTGCGCCCACGCTCTGGTGGTGCGCTGGAATCCCGGCACGCGAAGTCCGGCAGAACGGACAGATTACCGGGGAAACGGGGCGTCGGCTAGAAGAAAGGCTGGAGGAGCCCCAGGCCACCATCAGGCTGGGGCGGATCAGGCGGGCCGGGAAGGCAGCCAGAGGCGGAGCACGGCGGCCAAGGCCTCCTTGGTGACCGGCTTGGCAAGGTAGTCATCCATGCCGGCGGCCAGGCATTTCTCGCGGTCCCCCTTCATGGCATGGGCAGTCATGGCGATCACCGGCGTGCGGGGCAGATGCTCCAGCGCCTCCCGCTCCCGCCAGGTGGAGGTGGCCGCATAGCCATCCAGCAGGGGCATCTGGCAATCCATGAGTACCCCGGCGAATCGCCGCTGTGCCAGCAGGTCCAGGGCCTCCAGGCCGTTGTTGCCGATGGTGACCGAGAGTCCCAGGCTCTCCAGCATGGTCACGGCGATCTTCTGGTTCACTCGGTTGTCCTCGACCAAAAGGACATGGCCGGAGAGGGGCAGCGCTGCCGGAACCAGGGGCCTCGCCCTCAGGGTCTCACTGGACCCCGAGGCCAAGCGGAAGGGAAGGTCGCACCAGATCCGGGACCCCTTCCCCGGAGTGCTTTCCAGCCCGCAGGAGCCGCCCATGAGGCCCGCCAGCCGGCGGACGATGGCGAGCCCCAGGCCCGAGCCGCCGAATTTCCGGGTGAGGGAGGTGTCCGCCTGAGAAAAACTCTGGAACAGCTTCGCCTGGTCAGCGGCGGCGATGCCGATGCCGGTGTCCGTCACCTGGAACCGGACCAGGAAGCCACCTTCGATCTCGTCCTTCACCGAGGCAGCCAGGGTGATGCGGCCACGCTCGGTGAACTTCACGGCGTTCGACAGGAGGTTGCTGAGGATCTGCCGGATGCGGGCCGGATCCCCCACCAGCGGTGCCTCGAACCGGGGGTCGACCTCGATTTCGAGGACGAGGTCGGGTTTATTCAGCCGGGGGCTCCGGGCCTGCTCCAAGTTCCCGATCACCTCGGGCACCCGGAAGGGGATCTGCTGAAGGTCGAGCCGGCCAGCTTCGATTTTGGCAAAATCCAGGATGTCGTCCAGCAGATGGAGCAGGGAACTGGCAGACCCGTAGGCCGTGGCCACCAGGTCCTGCTGGGCTGGATTCATGGGGACATCCTGGAGCAACTGGAGCGAGCCGAGCACGCCGTTCATGGGCGTACGGATTTCATGGCTCATGTTGGCGAGGAACTCGTTCTTGGTCCGACTGGCGGCCTCGGCCGCTTCGCTGGCGGCCCTCAGCGAATCGATCATCGCCTCATTGCGGAACTGGTTTTCCAGTGCCGCCACCAGCACCTCCCGCATCCGGGTCGCAGAATGGATGAGGATGAGGAAGAAGAAGATGAGGATGATGCCCAGGACGATGTAGATCTCCCCACCGCGTCGGAAGATCAGGATCGCCACGGGTACCAGGAAGGAGGCCGTGTAGCCCACGTACAGCCGGAGGAGGGGCGCGAGGATGGGCACGGCTCCGGCCGCCAGACCCGCGACGATGATCATGAAGACCACCTGATGGAGGGGCGAGTCCCCCGGGAAGAGGAACCAGGCGCCCACCCCCCAGGTCAGCCCGGTGAGGATCACCCCGCCCCGGTAGGTTTTGAAGGGGAGGTCGCTCCCCTGCTCGGCAGCCGCCTGGGACTTCCGGTAGGCCCGCACCGCCAGCAGGCGGCCGCTGGCTACCACCGTGTTGGCCGCCAGCCAGACGGCGAGGACGCCGGGCGGAAGGACACCCCTCAGCAGCACACCCAGGGCCATGGCCAGGACAAAGACCCCGGCCGTGCTGGTGTTCCCACTGTCGAGGACGAGGCGCACCAGCTGGGCCTGGATGCGCGGGGCGAATGGCCCCGCCAGACCGGACCAGCTGGCACTCTCCTCGGCACGATGCTGCATGACCGCGTCTCCGGAGGGATGGCGGCCGCACCGCCCCGGCCCCTGTCGCCCATCATGGCCTAACGGCCACCTTCAGCAAGTCCCAAGCTGGACCCTGTGCCAGCCGGGCGGCTTCCGGTAGATCATGGGACCCGGAGGTGCCGCATGCGCCCGAAGCAGGAGCGAAGGACCACTTTGGCGAAGCCGACTGCGAAGCCGAAGCCCGCAGGGTGCGGCACAGGAACTGCCGCATGTGCCTGATCGCCTTCCACTGGCGGCCGGACGCCCCGGTGCCGTTGATCGTGGCGGCGAACCGGGACGAGTTCTACGATCGTCCGACGGCGCCGCTGGCCTGGTGGGAGGGGGGACGCATCCTCGCGGGACGGGATTTATGGTCCGGGGGGACCTGGATGGGGGTGTCCAGGGAGGGACGCTTTGCCGCTGTCACCAACTTCAGGGATCCCCTGCGCTCGAGGAAGGATGCCCCTTCCAGGGGATTCATACCCTTGCGGTTCCTGGAGGAGGAAGGCAGTGCTGCCGCCTTCCTGGGCTGGCTTCGGAAGGAGGCCCCCAGCTACGCCCCCTTCAATGTGCTGGTCTACGACGGCGTGGACCTGCTCGGCTATGAAAGCCGGCATGACGGGATCCCTCCCCTGGCCCCGGGCATTCACGCAGTCTCCAACGGTGATTTCGACGAGCCATGGCCCAAGGTCGAGGCGGCCAAGGCCGGCCTGGCCGAGGCCGAGGAGGACGACGAGGCGCTGTTCAACCTCCTCCGGGATGCGCGGCCCTTTCCGGACGACCAACTGCCTGGCACGGGCGTCCCCATTGAATGGGAGCGGGCCCTCTCCCCGGCCTTCGTGCGCATGCCCACCTATGGCACCCGAGCCTCGACGGTCCTGCGCCTGGGGCGTGGGCGAGTGAGCATGGCTGAGCAGCGCTTCGACGCGGCAGGCGCCGCAGGGCGCAGCGCATTCCAGTTCCCAGTGGGGTGAACCCTAGACTGAGATCACCACGATTTCGGGATCCACTTCCTTCTGCAGCATGCCCTCGATGGCGACCAGGGTGCCCGTGAGGCTGGCGGGGCAGCTGCCGCAGGCGCCCACGTACCGGATCATGACCTGCTTCTCGTGGCGGCCCACCAGCTCCAGCCCCCCCCCGTCCGCGGCCAGGGCGGGCAGGATGCCACTCTCCAGTACCATGCGGATGTCCCGGAGCATCGGGTCGTTCTCGTCCTCGACCTTCGAGAAGACCCGTGGCGCGGCCGGTGCGCTACCCTGGCCGCCTGCGCTCACGGCCGCGCGGATGGGCGCCGCCAGCAGGGGCAGCATCTCGGGCCAGCCCTTGTCGTCGGTCTTGGTGACGGTGAGGAACTTGTCCTGCATGAAAACGGATGTCACGTTCCCCACGGCAAACAGCCCCTTGGCCAGCTCGTCGTGTTCGGCGGTCTCGGCGTTGGGGAAGGACTTGGGGAACCCCACGGCCACGGATTCCTTCAGCACGAACTTCACCGCGTTGGGATTGGGCGTGTACTCGATCTCAGCAATCTTGGGCATTGTTAAAGGCCTTTTTTGTCCACAGATTCCACGGATTCACACAGATTGCTTTGAATCTGTGAAATCTGTGAAATCTGTGGATAGGTTTTCATTCTGTGGATGCCTCAGCCTCGCCTTTCAGCGCGGCGTGGAGGGTGGCCCAGGGGAGGACGGCGCATTTCACGCGGCTGGGGAGGTTCTTCACGCCGCTGAAGAGGGTGAGCTTCCCCAGCAGGGGCGTCTGTGCGCCCGGTTCCAGCTCGCCGCGCACCATGCCCCGGAACTGCTCGGCCATGGCCTCGGCCTCGGCCACGGGCCGGCCCTTCACGGCCCCGGTCATGAGGCTGGCGCTGGCGACGTCGATGGCACAGCCACTGCCCTGGAAGAGGACCTCCCGCACCAGGCCGTCCTCGACGATCAGGGTCAACTCCAGCTGGTCGCCGCAGAGGGGATTGTGGCCTTCGGCATGGTGGGTGCATGGTTCCAGCTTCCCGAAGTTCCGGGGCTTCTTGTTGTGCTCCAGGATCACCTGCTGGTACAGCTCGCGGGGGTCGGTCATCGTCTAGTTCCGATACTGATAAAAGATTCACCACGAAGACACGAAGACACGAAACAAAAAAGGAAGGACACGTCTTTCTTCATGCCTCCGTGTCTTGGTGGTAGATCAGTTCTCATTTGAATAACTCAATAGCTTTCTCAACTGCGGAAACGAGGACATCCACTTCTTCCCGGGTGTTGAAGTAGGCGAAGGAGGCCCGGGTGGTGGCGGGCACACAGAACCGGGCCATGACGGGCTGGGCACAGTGGTGGCCGGCGCGCACCACCACGCCTTCGCCGTCCAGCAGGCTGCCCAGGTCGTGGGGGTGTATCCCCTCCACCACGAAGGAGATCACGCTGGCCTTCTCTTTCGCGGTGCCGAGGATGCGAAGGCCCGGAATCCGGTTCAGCCGCTCAGTGGCATAGACCAGCAGGTCGTGCTCGTGGGCGGCGATGCGGTCGAGGCCCAGGGTCGCCAGGTAGTCGATGGCCGCTCCCAGGCCGATGGCGGCGGCGATGGGCGGCGTGCCCGCCTCGAACTTGCCTGGCGCGGCCACGTAGGTGGTCTTCTCCCAGGTCACGGAACGGATCATGCTGCCGCCGCCATGCCAGGGGGGCATGGCCTCCAGGTGGGCCAGCTTGCCGTAGAGCACGCCGATGCCCGTGGGGCCCGAGAGCTTGTGGCCGCTGAACACGTAGAAATCAGCATCCAGGTTGCGCACGTCCACCGTCAGGTGGGGCACGGCCTGGGCGCCGTCCACGAGCACGGGGACGCCCCTGGCGTGGGCCTTGGCGATGATCTCCTTCACCGGGTTCACGGTGCCGAGGACGTTGCTCACGTGCACCACGCCCAGCAGCTTCGTGCGGTCCGTGAGGAGCTCGTCCAGCGAGTCCAGGATGAGCTCCCCTTCGTCGGTCATGGGGATGACCTTGAGGGTCGCGCCCTTCTCCTCGGCCAGCATCTGCCAGGGCACGATGTTGGCGTGGTGTTCCATGGCCGAGAGCAGGATCTCGTCACCCTTCCGCACGCTCATCCGGCCGAAGGTCTGGGCCACGAGGTTGATGGCCTCGGTGGTGCCTCGGGTCCAGACGATCTCCCTGGGGGAGCCCGCCCCGATGAAGCGGCGGACCTTCTCCCGGGCGGCTTCGTAGAAGTCCGTGGCCTCCTGGCTGAGGGTGCTCACGCCGCGATGGACATTGGTGTGTTCCTCCCGCTCGTACTTGGCCATGCGCTCGATGACCTGCAGCGGCATCTGGCCACTCACGGCGCTGTCGAGGTAGACCACGGGTCTGCCGTGGAACACGCGGGACAAGAGGGGGAAGTCCCGGCGGATGGCGGTGACGTCGAGGGGCTGGAGGACCGTGTTCATGACAGTTCCCCCAACGAATCCGCCTGGGTGCGGGCCATGACCAGCTGGCGCAGGGAGCGCCGCAGGCTGGCCACGGGAATATGGTTGAGCACGTCGCCGGCGAAACCGTAGGTGAGCAGGTTCCGGGCATCGTCGGCGTTCAGGCCGCGGCTCTGGAGGTAGAACAGCTCTTCGGGATCCAGCTGGCCGACCGTGGCGCCGTGGCTGCACTTCACGTCGTCCGCGTAGATCTCGAGCTGGGGCTTGGTGTCCATCCGGGCGGATTCGGAAAGCAGCAGGTTGCGGCTCTGCTGCCGGGCATCCGTGCCCTGGGCGTGGGGCGCCACGCGAATCTGGCCGTTGAAGATGGCCCGGGCCTGGCCGTCCACGATGCATTTGTGGAGCTGATGGCTGGTGGCATGGGGTTCGGCGTGGAGCAGGAAGCTGTGGGTGTCGGCTACCTGGTGGCCGTCCAGCAGGGCCAGGCCGTCGAGGCTGGCGTCGGCACCCTCCGCCAGGCGTACCCAGGGTTGCTGCCGGGAGATCCGGGCCCCGAAGCTGAGGGTGCGGGAATGGTACTGGCCACCCTTGGCGACCTCGGCCTTGAGGGTGCCGAAGTGGAAGGCCTCATCGCTATCCCGCTGCACCCGCTCGTGGCGAAGGAGGGCACCTTCGCCCACCCGGACCTCGACCACGGGGCAGGTCAGGTACGTGCCCTCCCCGTGGTGCTCCTCCACGAGTTCCAGCTCGGAGCCGCGTTCCAGCACGATGAGCACCCGGGGGAAAATGGCGATGGGGTCCTCGGCTTTCGAGATGAAGAGCAGGTGCAGGGGCAGGGCCACCCTCATGTTCCTGGGCACCAGGATGACGGCGCCGTCCTCGAAGCGGGCGGTGTTGAGGTCCTCGAACAGACCCGGCTCTCCGCCGTCTGGAACACTGCCCAGGGCGTGGCAGGCCTCGCTGGCCGTGGACATGGGGAAGAAGCGCACGCCGGCCTGCACCGCCGAGGCGCAGCTGGCGTGCGGGGCGTGGTGGCCGTTGACGAAGACCTGGCGGGTGCCCACCATCTCCGGCAGCAGGTGCCCGCTGATGTCCACGGTGGCCCGGGGGGCCTGGCCGAAGCTGAGGCTGGCCAGGGCCTTCAGGTCCGTGTACTTCCAGTCCTCGTCCGCGGTCGTGGGCAGATCGCGCCCTGCCAGGCGGCCTTCGGCACCCAACCGCAAGGCTTCCCACTCGGCGGGCCTCGCCCCTCCGAGCAGGTCGGCAAGGAGGCTGGAGGTCAGGGCCAAGGTCATCGCAGGCCCCCGGCGGCGGCCTCTTCCAGCACCCAGTCGTAGCCCCGCTCCTCCAGCTCGATGGCCAGTTCTTTCCCGGCGCTCTTCAGGATGCGGCCGCCGGAAAGCACATGCACGTACTGGGGCTGGATGGTCTCCAGGATGCGCGGGAAGTGGGTGATGACAAGGAGGGCGCGGTCCGGGCGCTGCAGCCTGTTCACGGCGTCGCCCAGCACCCGCAGGGCATCGATGTCCAGGCCGCTGTCCAGCTCGTCGAGGATGGCGAGCTTGGGCTCCAGAACCGCCATCTGGAGGATCTCGTTCCGCTTCTTCTCCCCGCCGGAGAAGCCCTCATTGAGGCTGCGGTCCAGGAATTCCTCCTTCATGGCCACGAGCTTGATCTTTTCGTGGATGAAGTCGTCGAACTCCAGGGGATCGAGTTCATCCCGCCCCTCGGCCTCGGCCTTCTTGTTGTAGGCCAGTCGGAGGAAGGACGCATTGCTCACGCCTGGCACCTCTATGGGATGCTGGAAGCCCATGAAGATGCCGGCCCGGGCCCGGGCATCGGGCTCAAGGTCGAAGAGATTCTTCCCCTCGAACAGGACTTCGCCACCGGTGACTGCATAGGCCGGATGGCCCACCAGCACCTTGCCCAGGGTGGACTTGCCCGAGCCGTTGGGGCCCATGATGGCGTGGATCTCCCCCGCCTTCATCTCCAGGTCGATCCCCTTCAGCACCGGCGTGCCGTTGATCGAGGCGGTGAGGTTTTTTATGGAAAGCATTTGAACTCCAGAACTGAAACTGATCACCACCCAGGCACCGAGACCACCAAGAACTGCGAGGGACAATAACCATGGCGTGTTGGCTTTTCCTGGCGCCTTGGTGCCTTGGTGGTGGATTTTTATCCGACGGATCCTTCCAATTTTAGCGAGAGCAGCTTGGTGGCCTCGACGGCGAATTCCATGGGCAGCTCGCGGAAGACATCCTTGCAGAAGCCGTTGATGATCATGCTGATGGCCTCCTCGGCGGGAATGCCCCGCTGCTGGAAGTAGAACAGCTGCTCCTCGCCGATCTTGCTGGTGGTGGCCTCGTGCTCCACCTTGGCGCTGCGGTTCTGCACTTCGATGTAGGGGAAGGTGCTGGCACTGCTGGCCTGGCCGATGAGCATGGAATCGCATTGGCTGAAGTTGCGGGCGCCCTCGGCCCTGGGCTGGACCTTCACCAGGCCGCGGTAGCTGTTGGAGCTCTCCCCGGCGCTGATGCCCTTGCTGATGATGGTGCTCTTGGTGTTCCGGCCGATGTGCACCATCTTGGTGCCCGTGTCCGCCTGCTGCTTGTGGTTGGTGAGGGCCACGCTGTAGAACTCGCCGA
>CAIMBM010000243.1 GCA_903839205.1 uncultured Holophagaceae bacterium
ACTGCTCATGGTCTCGACCCTCCGATTCCCGAGCTTCAAGAAGCGCGCCACCAACCCGCGCACCGCCATGGTCACCAGCCTCATGATCGTGGTGTTCTTTGCCCTGTTGATCCTCTTCCAGCAGACCTTCCTGGTGGGGTTCTGCGCCCTCTATGTGGCCCTGGCCCTGGCCATGAATCTCGCCTGGAGGTGGGGCTGGCGCGGGATCGAGCCGCCCCACGAGGGCCGGCCGGACCTGGAAATCATCCACTGACCCTGAGGTCGAGGACCGAGGGTGTCAGAGCGTGACGGCACCCACGGGCACCGCCACCCCGGCCACCGCGGCCACCTTGGCGTTGGACATGAGTTTGCCCCCGGTGCCAGGCCCGATACCCAGGGCCGCGCCCTGCTTGATCCCCGCCTCCGTGGTCGCGGCCGTCGGAACTTTGATGGCGGCCATGCGCTGGATCAGGAAGGTGGCGGCCGAGGATCCGTCCCCGGCCACATGATCACCCGCCAGGAGGATCATGGCGTCGGGCCTCCGCCCGGACAGGGTGCCAACGGCCTTGCCCATGTCCTGGGGACCCTTGACATCCACGACCATCAGATTCATGCCGCCGGCGGCGCCCGTGAGCGCGCTCAGGGCGGCCCTGCTCCCGTTGGAATCACAGACCACCGCCAGGGTCTTGCAGTGCGGCCATGACTTTTTCACCGCCCCCATGAGCGCATCGTAGTCCCCGGCCACGAGGGTCCCCGCGGCGAGGGCGAGCGTCAGACATGCAAAGCGGTACCTAGCCATGAGGGCCTCCATGAATCCGCTTATCGGCGGCGGGCCCCCGGGACTGGAGATTGTAATGACAAGTTTATTTTCCTACTGGGTGAGAACACCTGCAATGCAGGCGCTGAGGAAATTCGCCAGCGTGCCGGCCAGCATGGCCCTGAAGCCCAGCCGGGCCAGGTCGCCGCGCCGCTCGGGCACCAGGGCACCGATGCCGCCCACCTGGATGGCAATGCTGCTGAAATTGGCGAAGCCGCACAGGGCGAAGGTGGCGATGAGCTTGGCCTTGGAGGAAAGGGCCGTCATCCGCCCCAGGTCCAGGAAGGCCACGAACTCGTTCACCACCATGCGCTTGCCCAGCAGTCCTCCCACCTGGCCCGCCTCCGCCCAGGGAACACCCATGAGGAAGGCCGGGAGCTTGAATATCCAGCCGAGGATCAATTCCAGGCTGAATCCGGGATGGAGGGCCTTCATCACCCCGTTGATCAGATAAATGAGCGCAATGAAGGCGATGAGCATGACCGCCACGTTGAAGGCCAGTTGCCCCCCTTCGAAGGCTCCCCGGGCCGCCGCGTCGAGCACATTTGCATCATGGTTGGGGATGTCCACCTTGATCCCGCCTGCGGTCGCGGGGATTTCCGTCTCGGGCTCCAGCATCTTCGCCATCATCACCGCGCCCGGAGCCGTCATGATCACGGCCGTGAGCAGGTGCACGATGTCCACATGGGCAACCTGGACGTAGGCCACCATGATGCTCCCGGAGACGTGCGCCATGCCGGCGGTCATGATCACCATGAGCTCGCTGCGGGTCATGGCGGCCAGGAAGGGCCGGATGGTGAGCGGAGCCTCGGTCTGGCCCATGAGGATGCTGGCGGCCACCGAGACGCTCTCGGCGCCGGAGACCTTCAGGAACCGGCCCATGGCCCTGGCCGCGGCCCGGACTACCCAGGGCATGACCCCCACGTAGTAGAGCACCGTGAAGATCGAAGCCACGAAGATGATGGTGGGCAGCACTGCAAAGGCAAACACCATGCCCACCGGCCCTCCGGAGCCGTCAGAGAGGGGGCCGAAGACAAAGCTGGCGCCCTCGTGCGCATAGGCCATGAGGTGCTCGACGACGATCCGCATCTGGTCAAAGGAGGAACCGACCAGGTCACCCCTCAGGAGGCCTACGACGACAATCCCGAAGACGGCCCAGTTGAAGGCCTTGTTATCAATGGCGGCAGCCTGTTTGAGCAGGATGGGCGCGAACATCAGGGCGAGAACCACCCACCCGCCCCCCTTCGGAAAGGGGAGGAAGGACAGGGCTCCCGAGATGGCCGTTCCCTTCAGCACGACGAGGGCGAAGATCCACTGCAGGCCCAGGCCCCAGGCGATGGTCTTCCAGTGGATGGCGCTCCGCTTGTGCGAAAGCAGGTAGGCCAAGGCCACGAAGGCCACGATGCCGGCCAGGCCGATGAACCGTTCCATCAGGAGCTCCCTACAGTTCGTCGTTCAAGGCTTCGATGGTCCGCTCCATGTGGAAACGGGCCCGGCCCAGCAGGCCTTCCCGCTGCATCACCAGCACCAGGGTGCACTGCTCCTTGGCTCCCATCATCAGGATCCAGTGCACATCGGTCGCAAAGGCCACCTGCTTGATCTCTCCCCGGTCGAACTCCTCCACGGCCTGTCCGAGATGGCGCTTCACCACGTGCTGGTAGGCGCCCAGCAGCTGGAGGCCCTCGTTGGACACCTGGATGGTGCGGGTGCAGATGGGATCGCCGTCCCGGTCGTTGAAGCTCGCGGCCAGTGCCTCGGGCACTCGTTCGATGAGCTGATCCAGGATTTGCTGGAACATGGCGGGACTCCGGAGATGCGTGTCCAAAGCATGACCGAAGGGCGACCTGATGCATACCGGACCCTGGGAGCCTGTTCAAGATTCGAGGGCCGACTGAGGCTTGGACAGGCGCCTAGATCCCCCGCGCCGCCTGCAGGACCCAGACTCCGAGCAGGATCAGCCAGAGGACCACCCGGGCGGCCGGTGCGTCGGGCAGTCGGGGGTAGCGATCGCCTCGCCAGGCCCGGCGGAGGTCCCAGAGCGCCAGGGCCGGAACGAGGGCTGCGCAGGCCGCCACGGCCGGGTGCCAGTGGAAAGCCGCCGGCCAGTCCCAACGGCCCAGGGCCTCCAGGCAGCGGGTCATCCCGCAGGTGGGACAGGCCAGACCCGTCAGGTGCTTGAAGGCGCACTGGGGGAGCAGGCCCGCCACCGGTTCGAGGATGGCGGCCAGCCAGGCGGCGAATCCAGCCCCCAGGGCGGCCAGGGCGAACCAGGGGATCCACCTCATGCCGCCATCCGGACCATGAGGAGCATCAGGGTGACCAGTGCCAGGACGAAGCATCCGAGCAGCACCGCATGCACCACGGTGGCTGCGAGGCCCCGCCAGGGCGCGCAGCCATGGCGGGCAGCCAGGGCGAACCCGCGGAAGAGCCATAGATAGCCATCCAGTACCAGCAGGGGCAGGGCCAGCACACCCCCCAGGACCGGAACATAGCCCAGGAACCCCAGCAGGGTCCCCACCGCGGCGATGCGCAGGGCCTCCGCCTCGGCCAGAAGGCTCGTCCGGAATCCCCTTCGCGCCTTGAGGCCCCCCAGCAGCCAGAGGCCCAGGTGGTCCCAGAAGGCATGGTGGAGCCAGGTCCCGAACACCCCCAGCGGCACCACCAGCAGCAGCCATGGCCAGACCCGGCCAAAACCCGGGGGGGCGGGCAGCATCGCGATCAGGTCGCGGACCTCTGTCGGATCCATGCCAAGGCGATCCAGGAGGCCAAAGGGGCTGCCCCCCCTCCTCAGCAGGTCGTAGGTGCCCAGTGCCCGCCAAAGGGTCCAGGCCGTGTTCGCCAGTGCCAGGGGCAGCCACACCATGGCCATGTCCCGGACCGCTCGGCCCAGGGTGGGTGGTGGCGAGTCGAAGGCCGCGCCGGGCCGGACCAGGGCCCGGAGGGAGGCTGCAAACGGATAGCCCATCACTGTCCCGGAAAGAGGGCTTCGAACTCCCTCAGGGCCATGGGGTCTCCGTCCCGCCTGAGCGGACCCTGGAAATCGCGGGGGTTCAGCTCCGCGAATTCGCCGAAGGTGGCGACATTCCCATTGATGTAGGCGATGAATTCGTCCTGGCGACCCTTGATGTAACCGCGAAAGGGGCGCGCCAGCACACCCAGGAGGGCGGAATCCAGGGCCGTCCAGGTCTGAAGGCGGCTTTCAAAGCCGTTCTTGCCTTCCCAGTAGCGATAGGAGGTGAGCATCCTCGCGCCCACGGGAAAGGGCGTCTTCAAGCGTCCCCGCTCGGCCCGGCCTTCCACCAGGTACACCCGGTGTCCCGGACGCCGATAGATCAGGCGCAGGGTCCCGCGCAGGCCTCGGGTATCGTCGATGCTCCAGGCACCATCCGGATGGAGGAAGGCGTAGAAGGCGGGAACGAACCGGCAGTAACGCCACATGGCGGCCCCCAGGACCGGATGATCGAACAGTTTCTCCATGGTGGCGAGACGGACGAGTTTGGGCTGAGTCTGGGTCTCGAACATGAAGTCCGCCCGAGTGATGATGTCCTGGGCTTCCGCCCGGGCCGCCGGAGGCAGCTGATCCAGGAAGGCCGGAGCCTGGGCCTGGAGGGCGAGGGCCAGGAGGTATGGAGCCAGGGCGCGCATGGCAAGACGCTATCACTTTCGGCGAAAAGCGTGGTTCTTGACCCTGGGAGAAGACCGGCCGATGGGAACAGGATGGCCGCGCCCCTTCGACACATACCCATGACCCCCCTGGACGAACTTCGTGCGTGGCTCGGGAACCACTCGGACGCGGATGCCGCCTCCCAAATCCGGCTTTATCAACTGCTTCAACAGCTGCGCCAGATGGCCCTGCCCGAGCTCGGGGCCCGATTGGTCAAACCCTCCACTTCCCTTGCACAGAAACGCCTCATTCTTGGGCTCACCTCGAAATTTGATTGGCCGGAATGGGTGCCATGGCTGTTCCAGGCCCTCCAGCAGGAAGCGGATCTCGGTGTGTTCGATGAAGGCTGTCTCGCCCTGGGGCGCCTTGAGATCCGATCGGCCCTGGAGGCGCTCCAGCGGCTGTCCGTCCTGCGGACGGACCCTGACCGGCAGCTGATCCTGCGTCGGGAATTGGGCGCCACCGACTCGCAGCAGTCCCTGTCGTTCTACCTGGGCCGCCTCCTGGAAGGCGAGGCCAACGCCCGGTTGGCGCACCAGGGCGCCCGGGGTCTGGCCATGCTGGCCACGCCCGAGGACCTCCCCATGCTCTGGGAGGCCCTGGCCGGCGCCGATCCTCTCGTAACAAGACTGTTGCTTCGGGCCGTGGCCGAGCTGCCCGGTGACGCCCCGGGCCCCCTGCTCCTTGGACTGTTCCAGGAGACCGTTCAGACCCTGGAGGACCTCGAATCCCTCGATGACCTGACCCACCGATTGCAGACTGGCGCGCGAACTTCCGCCAAGAGCGACCTGGCGAGGATCCTGGCAGAGCGCATGGGAGGCCTCCACGAGCAGACCGTGCGGGACATGCAGCGGGCCTTCGCGGCGGAGGAAGGCGGCAACCCCCTCCCCCATGTGGAAATGCTCCGAGAACACTCGAGCGGCCCCTATGAGCGGTTCCTCACCGAAGCCCTGGTCCTCCTGGTGGAAGGGAAGGTCGCCCGATTCAGCGCGATGGTGACCGAAACCCAGCATTCCACCGCCAAACAGCAGGCCGTCCTGGGCGCCATCCTGGATCAGGTCTGCGAATGCCTCGTGCGCCAGGTCACCGAGGGTCCCCTCGCCCCGGCCGCGGTGGTCCCGGTCCTTCTGAGGGCCTTTGGGGGGTTCGCCCGCAGTGAAGGGCTGGATTACGCGTTCTGCCGCCTGGTGCCTGCGACCGACGAGGCCTCCCTGGACCTGATCCTCGCGGTGTCGGATCCCAAGCGCCGGTCGGCCTGCCTGGACGTGCTGGGGGCCCGCGAGGAGGATGCGCTGGTGCCCTTCTTCCTCCGTGCCATGCAGGATGCCATCGTCGAAGTCGGTCAGCGGGCCATTCATCATTTCGGGAAACTGCCCTCCAGTTTCCCGGCGGTCATGGAGCGCTTCCGGTCCGGCAAGCCCGACCAGGTCCGCATGGCCCTTCGCATCTTTGCCGTCAACGGGACCAAGGCTGCGGCCGAACCCCTGGTGGCCTTCCTCAAGAGCGATGTCAGGGATGACCTGCTGCTGGAGGCGGTGGAAGCCCTGGGGGCCATCCGCAGTCCCTCGGCCAGCGCCGTGCTGCTTGATCTCCTGCACGACGGCAAGCCGGCCCGGCTTCAGGAAGCCCTGGTGGAGGCCCTGGCGGAACTCGCCACTCCCGAGGCGGGGCTGGGCCTGCTCGCCAAGTCCGCGCACCTCAAATTGCCCCTCGTGCTCATCAGGGCGCTCGAGGGGCTGCTGGCCACCTTCCCGGGCTTCGAGCGACCCCTGCCCCAGGAGACCCTCCCGGCCCTGGAACAACTCATCGGGCGCTGCTGTGATGACCGCGAGGGAGAAGGGCAGCGCCTCCGTGCGATCCTCGCAACCCAGAACCTGTACTGCTTCGACCAGGCCCTCTACGCCCGACTGAAGGACGCGTTTTCCGACTTCCTCTTCGACCTCCGCACCAAGGGCGACTGGGATCGGGACACCAACGACCGGGTCGCGGCGGTGGTCAAGGAACTGGGGCGGCGCAGCACCAGCCTCGGCCACATCGCGAGCCGCGAAGAGAAGATCCGGGCCCAGCTGAAGGAGGTCCCCCCGCAGGGTCCAGGCCGTGCGCCCGCCCTTCTGGCGCTGCGGGAATCCCTTCAGGACCCCGAGTTCATCCTCCGCGCTGAGCTGGCCGTGGAAATCGCGGAATTTCTGCTCGGGGAACTCGAGCGCAAGGACCAGGACTGGAGGGAACTGGCCCGGTTGTGCGAGGTTGGCGGCCTCACCCGCCAGGCGAGTCTGGTGGAACCGCTGAAGGATGTCTTCAACCGGGCCACCGGTCTGGGCCTGCGGAGCGCCGCGAAGGAGGCCCTCTTCTCGCTGGGCCTGGACGAAGCCGATCTCGGCCGCCGGCCGCCCATCCACACGATCCTGCTCCTTGAGCCCAGCGCCTTCTTCCGCAAGCGGCTGCTGGCGGTCCTCTCCCAGGGGTGGGAAGTCCGCGAGGCCGCCAGCAGAACAGAAGCGGGCCCCATGCTGTCCGAGCATCCCGTGGACCTGCTCATTTCTGAACAGACCGACAGCATGGGCGATCTCAGGCCATGGTTGAAACTGCAGGTTGAAACGCGGCGGTGCCGCCAGATTCTCCTGGCCACGGCGGCCCGCGACACCAGTCCGGGCGAACCCTGGCTCCTGGGTACCCTCTACAAACCCTTCGCCCCCGAAGCTCTCCTGAAGGCGCTGGAACCCTGACCCGGTCCCACGGCGGGTATGCTTTCCTGATCCGAGGCCTCCATGCTTGTCCTGTCTCCCTGGCTCCGTCCCCCGGCCGCACTCCTGTGCGTCCTGCCGGCCCTGGCCCAGACGCAGCCGCCCGACGGCGGTCTGGCCGAGCGCCTGTACCGAAGTGGCGAGCGGGCCTACGCGGCCAAGGCCTACAAGGAAGCCCTGGACACCTGGGAGCAACTGCTCCAGACCACTCCCCAAAGCGCCTATGCGTCCATGGTGCTGCTCAGGATCGCCCATTACCAACTGGAGATCGAGCACAAGCCCGACGCCGCCATGCCCTACCTGGAGCGCCTGCGGACCGACTACATCAAGTCGCCGGAGGCCGCCGAGGGACTGCTCCTGCGGGGCGTCCTCCTGAAGGGGCTGGCCCGCCGCCCCGCCGAACTGAAGGACGCCATGGCGGAGTTCGATCGCGTCATCGACCTCTTCCCCGGTGACCCGGCCTGCGCCGAAGCGTGCCTCCATCTCGGACAGGCCTGGCGGGACCAGGGCCAATGGAGCCGTGCACTCCAGCAGTTCATCGATGCCTTCCGCCTCCATTCCGGCTCCGCCGTGGCGCCCCGCGCCATGCTCGAGGCCGCCGAGACTCTCGACCTCATGCAGGACCTGCCGGGCTGCCTCCGGATGCTTCAGCGTCTCCGGACCGAGTTCCCCCAGGCCCCAGAGGCCAAGGAAGCAGCCTGGCGCATGGCGCTCCGCGTGAAGCAGCGGCTTCAGAAGCCTCTCCTCAGGAATGAGGGGCCCTGGCCCTCGGGCCGGACCAAGTGGCTGAAGACCCCCACCCTCCTGTCCTTCACTCCCGATGGCGACCTGCTGATCTTCCAGAAGGATCTGGACCGGGTGTTTCGCCTCCATGGCGACGAGTTGGTGCCACAGGGCCCGCCGGCGCCGGGCACGCAGGTGCTGCTGACCGATGCGGCCGGTGCGGTGTGGGCGCTCTCGAAGAATGGTCTGCTCCGGGAGGACGCCACCACCCCGCAGCCCCTGGGGCCCCTTGGGGCCATCTCGGGGGCGGCCCTGGATCACTGGGGCGACCTTTGGGTGGCGGATGCCCGGACCCCGGCCATCACCGTGTTCAACCGCGGTGGCGAATCCCGAAGCCTGGCTTCCCCCACGGTCAATGCCCTGGCCCCGCTTCCCACCGGGGGCGTGGTCGTCGCCTCGGATGCCGACCGGAAACTGCTCTACCTGGATGCCGAGGGCCAGCCCCGCATCGTCGTGCCCTACGGCCAGGACCTACCGGGTCCCTTCAGGAAGGTGGTTGCATTGGCCTCGGATGGGGCCGGTCAGGTGGCCGCCCTGGTGGAAGGCTCTGATTTCGGCCAAGGGGTGTTGATCCTCGGCCCCGATGGCGCCCTCCTTCGGCAGGCCACCTTCAAGAGCCTTGGAATCAGCGGCAATATCACCTCCCTGGCCCTGGACCGTTCCGGCGGCGTGATTCTCTGCGACCGCCGCAACGACCTTCTCCTCCGACTGAACTGACATGCGATTCCGACACCTGCTGTTCATCCCGCTCATGTGCGCCACCCTCTGGGGCCAGGACCCGGCCCTCAACGATGCGTTTCTCCAGGCCAAGGCCCTCTGGGCCACGCAGGGGGACCGGGAGGGCGCCACAGCCCGCTTCGACGGCGTGGTGGCCGCCCTCGCCCCGCGGGCCGCCAAGCTCGGGCCCGAATGGGTCCAGGTTCTCTGTGAAAGCTACAACTGGCTCGCCGTCCTCGATGACCGAAGCGCCCAGAACAAGGCCCGCACCCAGATGCGCTTCCAGGCGCTCCTGGACCTGAACCCTGACTTCGAACTCGATCGCGCCCTGACCTCCCAGCGTCTGCTGGCCCTCTACGATCGCCTGAGGGGCGAGAAGTACGCCCTCGTCAAGCTGAGCTACTCGCCGGAGGGGGGCCGACTGCTCGTGGATGGCAAGCCCGGCTCTCCCCTGTTGCACAGGTATCTTCCCTTCGGAAGCCACAAGCTCACCTACTCCAGGCCCGGCCACACCACTTCGGAGGTCCTCCTGGAACTGGGCCCCCATGACGTGAAGGCTGCGGATTTCAGCCTGACCCGAACCTCCTCGGCCATCACCCTCTATGTTCAGCCCAGCGAGGTCGAGGTCCTGCTGGATGGCCAGAGCCTGGGATTCGCCACCGGGAAGTCGGGACCAGAGGCCGCCGCCCTGGCCCAGCCCCTGGGCCTGCGGCCCGAGGAGCTGTCGGCACCCTTCATCATTCCCCAGCTCTCTCCAGGAAAGCACCGTCTCGAACTGCGGGCCGCCTGCCTCCGCCCCAAGGTGCTCGAGCTGGGGCCCGAATTCGCAACGCCCCCCGCGGACCATACCCTCGAGCCCATCCGCCTCGACCCCTCCAAGGGCACCCTGTCCGTGAGTTCTCCCTGGCCCGGCGGCGAGCTCGTTCTCTCCGGCCAAAGTCGCGGCCCCTTGCCCGTGGCCAACCTCTCGGTTTGTTCTGGCCCTTACGACCTGCTCGTGCGGTTCCCCCTCGGAGCCTTCTCCCGACGCCTCACCGTGGAGGAGGGCAAGAGCCTCAGCCTGGAGGTGCGTCCGAAACCGCGCCTGGCTTTCCTGGGCCTCGAAGGGGGCGACTTCACCGGCCGCGCGCGATTCCAGGGCCAGCTCGAATCCCTGGGCGACCGTCTGCAGCAGGTGACCTTCCTGTCTGCCCATGCGGGTGAAGCTGCGGCCGCGGCCATGGCCCGCCTGAAGGCCACTCGGGAAGCCGAACTGGTGCTGATGGCCCGACCCGTCCCGGACAAGGTCACCCACCGTGTGGAAATCACCGTAGCCACCCTGGACGGCGAAGAGGAAAGCCTCGTGGTGAAACCCCTGGAACAGGATCCGCTGGGTTCCTTGGTGGCGCGCCTGAACGAGGTGCCGTCCATCCAGCAGCCGGGTCTGGGCCTCTCGGTCCTGGACATCCCCGGTGAACCCGGCCCCTGGGTGGTTGCCGCTTCCGAATCCGCGATCAAGGCCGGCCTCCAGGTCGGCCGACCCATTCTCCAGGCCCAGGGGAAACCCGTGGCCTCGGCCCAGGACCTCCAGAACCTGCTCGGGGCCTCCAAAGAATCGGTGTCCATCCTGCAGGATGGCGGGAAGGCGACCCTGCCGATCCAGCTGGAGTCCCTGGAGGTCCCCCTGGGCTCCGGGGGGCTCTGCTACCCGGCGGAACTCGCCCAGCTTCGCCTGGAACTGGTCGGCGCCAAGGGAGACAAGGCCAACCTGGTCAAGCTCAACCTGGCCATCGTCCTCATGCAGTTCCGGCGGTACGACAAGGCCATCGAGCTCCTGCGGGATGCCAAGCTCAGTGCCATCCGCGGAGTCAGCCAGGGCACCATCGACTATCACACAGGGCTTTGCTTCCTCCACCTGGGCAACAGCTATCAGTCCGAAGCCATGCAGGCATTCGGCCAGGCCCTGAAGTATCCTCAGGCTACCCTTCTCGGTCCCGAGGGCCCCCTGGTCGCACCCTTGGCCAAACAGGCGATGGCGGACCTGAAGTGAAGCGGAGGAACCCATGCAGCATCAACGTGGTGAAGGCAAGATCGGATGCATCGTCTCGATGCTGGTCCTGGGTACCCTGGGGGCCACTGCCTACAAGGCAGTCCCCATCTATTACGCCAACAGCGAACTCATCGACGCCTGCGATTTCGCCGCCAGCGATGCCAGCAAGCGGCCCATCGAGGTCATCGACCGGGAGGTCCGGCAGAAGGCCAAGGAGTTGGGAATCATCGAGGCCCTGACCGACAAGAACGCGATCCGCATCTCCAAGAGTGGGGGGGAGGGTGGCGGAACCTGCACCATCGTCCTCCACTACCGGCAGACCATTGATTTCTACGGGGTCTACAAGTGGACCCTTGAGACCGACAAGCGCATCACCAAGCCGATCTTCGAAAACATCAGCTGATCTTTTGTTGCGGTGGGGCCCGGCCCGGGGCACCCTGCCCTCATGTCCCTGTCACTGCCCAAAGACAACACCCAGGCTTCCCCCACCTTCCTGCGTCCCGTGCAGGTCCCGGGATCGAAGTCCATCACGAACAGGGCCCTGCTCCTGGCCGCCCTGGCACCGGGAGGGAGCCATCTCCGCGGGGGGCTGGAGGCCGAAGACACCCGCTGGATGCGGCAGGCCCTGCGGGGGCTTGGATTCCCACTGAATGAGTCGGCTGGCGTCTGGTCGCTTGAGGGGGGGGCTCGGCCCCAGGCCCTGGAGCCCCTCTGGCTTGGAGCCTCCGGCACCACCCTCCGTTTCCTCCTGCCCTGGCTCGCCCTTGCGGCCAAGGGGCGGCTTCGCCTGGAGGGGGACTCCCGCCTCTTCGAGCGGCCCCTGGGACCCTTGCTGGATCCCCTTCAGGACCTGGGGGCGGGGTGGTCCCCGGATGCCCGCGGCGCCTGGCTCGATCCGGCCCCGGTCTGCCCGCCTCGATTGGAGCTTCGGGTGGATGCCCGCCTCAGCAGCCAGTTCCTGTCAGGGCTGGCCCTGGCCGCCGCCGCCCTGCCTGAGTCCAGCCTGCTCACCTGGAGCGACGTGGCCAGCCCCAGCTACCTGGTCCTCACCACCCAGTGGCTCAGGCGCTTCGGCTGCGCGGCGGAGTTGGAGCCCGGGCAGTGGCGGATTCCCGGAGGCTCCCTCGCCCCGCGGGACCTGGAGCTGCCCGGAGACTGGAGCGGGGCCGCGGCCTTCCTCGGCGCCGCCGCGGCCACAGGGCGGAGCCTCCGGGTGGGACCCCTCGACCCGGAGGACACACAGGGGGATCGGGCCCTGGTGGCCATCCTGGCCTCCGCCGGATGCAGAATTCACTGGCCCGAGGCGCAGACGCTGGAAGTTTCGGGACAGCTGGAGCGGGGCCTGGATGCGGACCTGACCGACTGCCCGGACCTGGGGCCCGTGCTCGCCGCCCTGGCGGCCCTGGCGCCCGGACCCTCGGAACTGCGCGGCCTCCGCACCCTGCGCCTGAAGGAATGCGACCGCCTGGAGGCCTCGGCGGAGCTGGTGCGCTGGCTCGGAGGCCAGGCGGAAGTGATCGGGGACCATACCCTCCGCGTCAGGCCGGGTACTCCGCCCGAGGGTCGGCCCCCCTTCAATCCAAGGAATGACCACCGCATGGCTTTTGCGGCGGCCCTGGGCGGGCTGCGCTGGGGCGGTGAGCTGCTGGATCCCCAGTGCGTCGCGAAGACCTTCCCCGGCTTCTGGGAGGTCTGGAGGAGAATGCTTGGATGCTGAGGGCGGCCTGGCTCGATCACTGGCAAGCCCCATGGGGACTCGACCTTGGGCGCCGCTGGGGGGATCCGGCCTGGGCCCTGGTGGCCATCTCCCAGGCCTGGTTGCTGGGGGGCCGGGAGGGCCGCTGGCCGCGCCTGGAACAGGCTGCTCGACGACCCCAGGGCCCCAGCATCCTTGCCGCTCCGGATACCTTTGAACCGCGCCCTGATCCCGCCTGGGTGGCGCGCCTGCGGCACGGCAGCGGGGGGGCTCCCGCCGGCCACCGGGGCCCCCGGGAGGATGAGCTCCTGGCCTGGGCCTGGGAGGCTCTGCTGGAGGGGGATGGGGCACCCTGGATGGCCGCGGGCTCAGTGCTCCTGGACCTGCCCCGGCGTCTGCGCTGGATCCCCCTCCTCGGGGCCGTGGACGCCGAGGGCGTCCTTCTCCTCCCACCCTTCCTGGACCTGGTCAGCACCCAGTGGCAGGCCCTGCCGCCAGGCTGGTGGGAACGACTCCTGAAAAGCCAGGATCCGTCGGGTCGCCTCCTTCCGGAAGGCCCCATGGACCCGGGCCTTCCCTGGCCCGCCATCCAGCGTCACGCGGAGCCCCTGGTCCTGCCCTCCCTGCCCGAGGAGCTGGCGCCCCTCCGGGGATCCCCGTGGCTGCACACATTCAATGACGGCACCTGGATGCTGGATCCGGGCCTCCGGGCCTGGGGACGCGGCTTCGGCGCCTCCGCGAACGGCCTGATGCCCCTGGTCCCCCGGGGCCTGGCCTCAGGCCACCCCCCGGACGCGGCCCTCGCCGCCGTCCTGGACCTGCGCCTGCCGCCCAGCCACCCGCCGGGCTGGGGAGCTTCCCTGGGGGCAGACCTGCGGGAGGACCTGCATCGACCGAGCCCGCCTCCGGCCTCGGGCCACCCCACCTGGGATCGGCTCCGGATGCGCTGGGGTGGCGATGCGGCCGAACCCGTCGAGGGCTATCCCCCCTGGGGAAGCCCACCCCACCCCTGCGCAGACCCCTTCCATTGGATGGCCCAGGGCCAGGCGGCCAGCGAGGCCTGCGAGCCCGCTACCGCCCTGCGGGCCTTCACCCTGGCCCACGCCCACTTCCTCCGGCTGCGGGCCCCGGGCTGGGCGGCGCGAGCCGCCTCCAACGCCGCCCTCATGGCCCTCGAGTGGGCCGATCTCCCCGCCCATGGCCGTTGGGCGGCCCTCCGGGGAACCCTCCCCGCGCCCTGGCACGCGCTTGAGGCGGCCCAGTTGGCCGAGGTGTACCTCGAGCCCGACGAGGCGCTGGCCCGCATCCGGAACCTGGTGGAGGCCTTCCCGGAGTTTCCGCCGGCCTGGGGACTCCTGGCGGCCCACGGCGTGGATGGTGAGGACTGGGACCTGGTCCGGGAGGGGCTCTCCCGGGTGCGGGACCACCCCTACGCCCGCTTTCTCGAGGCCGCCCTGGGTCCCCTGACCGAAGCGCCTCCACCCACGGCTGATCCAGAAACCCGCATCAGCTGGGAGGCCCACCGGCTGTTCCGGGGCACCGGAGATGCGCAGGCCTTCTGGTCCGCCTGGCGGGACTGCCCTACCCAGGTCATGCGCCTCGAACTGGGACTGCAGGTCCTCGAGCGCTTGCCCGGCCAGCGCACGGCCAGAAGGCTGCTCGACCTCCAGTCCATCGCGGACCGGGCGGCCTCGCCGCGCCATCAGCGCCGCCTCGGAGCCCTCTGGCCCCAGCCCGGGGCGGACCAGAACCCGGCGCCGACCCTGCTGTTCAAGGATTGGCTGGCCCGGCGGGACACACCCACCTGGATCGCCTGGGAGGAGGAAGGCAGGCTTCATTCCCTGGGCGCCGGGACGCCGCCACCGGAGGGTGCCCTCAGCCGCCTGGCCAGGGACGGTGCCCTGGCGCCCTTTCTGCATGGCGAGTGGCTCTGGCGAGGGCATCCCCTGATCTGGGAGGGCTGTTCCGTGGGGACGGTGTTGCTGGGGGCCGCTCCGGAGGCACCGCCTCTGGAACCTCTGGAGCCACTGCTCATCGCCCCGTGGCTGGCCCGGATCCGTGCGCGACGACCCGCCGCATCGCCCGTCGACTCGGGCCCGCTTCTCACCGATGGCAGTGAACCCATGGCCACCGTCCTGCGCGAACTCGACCGGGTGGCGGACTCGGACCTGCCGGTGCTCATCCTGGGCCCGACGGGGAGCGGCAAGGAACTGGCAGCCGAGGAGGTGCATCGGCGATCCGGCCGCTCCGGCCCCCTGGTCCCGGTGAATTGTTCCGCCTTTGCAGAGGGGATCCTGGAGTCCGAACTCTTCGGGCACGCCAAGGGCGCCTTCACGGACGCACACCGGGACCGCCCCGGGGCCATCGAGTCCTCCCGGGGGGGCACCCTCTTCCTCGACGAGGTGGCGGACCTCTCGCCGCGCCTCCAATCCATGCTGCTCCGGGTGCTCCAGGAGCGCGAGATCCGCCGTGTGGGGTCGGATCATTCCGTGAAGGTGGACGTCCGGTTCATTGCGGCCACCCACCGGGAGCTGGAGGACCTGGTCGCGGCCGGATCCTTCCGCCGGGATCTGCTGTTCCGGCTCCAGGGCGCAGTCCTGCGCCTGCCCTCTCTGTCAGACCGCCGCCATGAATTCCCCTTCCTCCTTCCACCCCTCGCGGTCCGGGCCGCGCTGGCCGCCAAGCGGCCGGTCCCCGCCCTGGCTCCGGGCCTGCCCCAGGCCCTCTCGAGGCTGCCCTGGATCGGCAACGTACGCGAACTGCTCCACGCCCTCGAACGCGCCATTCTGCGCTGCGAGGATGGCCTCCTGAAACCCAGCCACTTCCCCGAACTGGATGCCCCGGTTCCCCGGTCCCGCACCTGGGATGAGGCCACCCGTGTCTTTCAGCGCCGCCTCCTGCTGGACACCCTCCAGGCCTGCGGCTTCCGCATTGCCGACGCGGCCCAGGCCTTGGGCCTGGCCCGCCCCGCCCTCTATGCCACCGCCAAACGGCTGGGCGTAGACCTGGTGGCGGAGCGGATTCTCAGCCGGTCCTGAAATCTCCGGGTACTCCCTACATTCGGCGCCCGAAGCTCCTCTCCAGATCCTCGAGGGTGAGTTTCTTGAGGATGGGGCGGCCGTGGGGACAGGTGTTCGGCACCTCGCAGGAAAGCAGGTCCTGGATGAGCCTGAGGGCCAGTTCCGGCGGCAGGGCGTGGTGTTTCTTGATGGCGGCGCGGCAGGCCAGCTCGGCATTGAGATCCCGGCGGAAGGTGTCGAGATCCACCCGGCCCTCCCGCTCCAGACGGGCCGCCAGATCCTCCACCAGGGCCTGGGGGTCCCGGTCCATGAGAAAGTCCGGCAGCCCGCGCACCACCAAGGCATCGCCTCCGAAGGGCTCGGCCTCCACCCCGGCGGTCTCCAGTTCGGGCAGGAAGGGCAGCAGGCGGGCCAGGGCCTCGGGGCCCACCCGAACGACCTGGGGCGGCAGCAGCGGTTGAATGGCGGGCCGGTGCCGCCGCAGGAAGAGCCGCTCGAAGAGTACCCGCTCGTGGGCCACGTGCTGGTCCACGATCCATAGTTCGGGACCCCGGTCACCGCGAATCTCCGCCAGCAGGTAGGTCCGCTCGAAGGTGCCGATGTACCGGACCTCAGGCGGGTGACCGGCCCCCTCGGCCACCTGGGAAGGTTCAGCCTCGAAGGGGTAGGCCGCCTCCAGGGGCCTGGTGGTAAACGTGTCGGCCAGGGCCTGGTAGGCACCCAGGGCCCCGCCGGAGTGATCCGACCAGAGCCGCGGATGCTGGGCCGTGGCCCGGCGGGAGGGGTCCAGGTCGAACTCGGCCTCCAGGGGCTTGGGGGGCAGTTCCAGGACCGAGGCCAGGCCGCCCCGAAGCTTCGCCCAGGCCTCCTCGGCGCCGCCCCGCACCCAGGCGAAGACCCGCTGGGGCTCGCGGAAGCGGACCTCGGCTTTGGTGGGATGCACGTTCACATCCACCGCCTCCGGCGGCAGTTCCAGGAAGAGCAGGGCCGCCGGGTAGGAGCCCTTGGCGAAGGTGCCGGACCAGGCTTCGGACAGGGCGGCCAGCAGCAGGCGGTCCCGCACGGCCCGCCCGTTCACGAAGAGGTAGAGGTGGTTCCGGTCCCGGAAGCTGAGGTCCGGCGGGGAGACAAAGCCCCGCAGGCGCCATGGAAGCTCGCCATTCACGAAGGGCACCAGGCGCCCCATCTTCTCGCCCAGGAGGGGTGCCAGCCGCTCGCCGGCGTCCGCCACGGGAGGCAGCACCAGCGGCGCCCCCCGGTCCGGGCGGATGGTCCAGTGGACGCCTGAGGAACTCAGGGCGAGGCGGGCCGCGGACCCCCATAGCTGGGCGTGTTCTGTATCGGTGGATTTGAGGAAGCGGCGCCGGGCCGGCATCTGGGCGAAGAGATCCCGGACCGTGACCGAGGTGCCCCGGCTGCGGGACACGGGTGCGACCTCCTTGATGATCCCGAATTCGCTGCGCAGGCGGTGGCCCGCGCCATCGGCCTCGGCACTGACCAGGTCGAAGCGGCTCACGCTGGCGATGCTGGGCAGGGCCTCCCCCCGGAATCCGAAGGTCCCCAGATGGCCCAGGTCCTCCGCCGTGCGCACCTTGCTGGTGGCATGGCGTTCCAGGGCCAGATACAGCTCGTCCCGGGCCATGCCCGATCCATCGTCGGCCACTTCCAGCAGGCGCTTGCCCCCCTCCTCCCAGGCCAGGTCGATGTGGCGTGCCCCAGCGTCCAGGCTGTTCTCCACCAGTTCCTTCAGCACGGAGGAGGGCCGTTCCACCACCTCCCCTGCGGCGATCTGGTTCGCCACCTGGTCGGGCAGGATGCGGATGCGAGACATGGCTAAGACGCTATCAGCTATCGACCGTCCCCTGTTGGCGCTGCAGCCGAGGCGACAGCCTGGCCCGGCCGGGCCGCCAGCCCCGGAGGGCGAGGTGCCCCACATAGGCCAGGAGGAAGGCGCCCGAGGCGACCCCGTGGGCCCAGGCCAGGCCGCCGCGCCAGGCGAGGCTGGTCGCCACCTGGATGCCGGCCCCACTGAGCACCATGGGGGCGATGAGGAGGGCCGTGCCCAGCCCTGTGCGCCGGCCTTCTCTACCGGCCTGGAGACGGGACCACAGGTGGCCGCGCACCATCATGCCCAGGGTGAACACCAGGATCGGCGCCACGAGGATGTGCAGGTGCTGTGCCGTCCCCAGCCAGGGGTGGACCTCGGGTCCGAATTCCCCGGGACGCTCGCCGAACCAGCGGAGCAGGCCGTCCATCAGGCCCGTGCCCGCGGTGGCGAGCGCGGCGGCGTGCAGGCACCAGCGTTCCAGGGGGCTCATTTCGCCTCCCCGTAGAGCACCCGGTGGAGGGCCAGGCAGCGGCGGGCCGCATCCGTCATGGCATGGGCCGTGAGGGTGGCCCCGGACAGCGGGTGGATGGACCCCCTGAGGCTGAGCTGGGCATCCAGCGCCCTCCCGTCGAACTGCTTGGTCCAGGCTTCGTTCGCCATGTATTCGGCAGGTTCGCGAAAGGCCACGGCCTCCACCCGCAGGATGCGGCCCACGGGTGAAATCGCCACCAGCAGGGTTTCATTCAAGGTGCGCACCCGGTGCGTATCGAAGAATCCCACGCCCACCAGACGACCACTGCGCCTGGCCTCGTAGGCCACGATCCAGCGGCCCGCCAGGTCGCCCTGGCTGAGGGCCTTCACCCGGTCGGCCTGCGGCTCACTGAGAATGTGCTCCCTACGCACCAGCTGCGCCTCCGGGAAGGTCAAGGCCAGGGCCTCCTGGGAGGAGGGCAGGGCCGCGGCGAGCGGCAGAGAAAGGAGGAGGAGGACCAGGATCCGAAGCATGGAGGACCTCAACGGGCGTTCATTCGAGGCTCAAAATTCGTAGCCCAGGGCCAGGTCCCACTGGTTGCGTCCGGTGCGCGCGCCATTGCGGATCTGGGAACAGTCGGCCTTCACGGCCACCTGGGGGAGGGGCTTCCAGCTCAGGCCCGTGGTCAGCACCGTCTGGTCATTGGCAGGATCGGCCAGGACCCCGGCGGCCACCTGCTGCTGGAGGTTGAGGCGCTCCCAGCGCAGGAAGGGGATGAGGGCCTGGCGCGTGCCAGTGCGACTCAGCAGGTCGTAGCCCGCCTCCAGATAACCGCCCCATTGACGTGTGCCCACCGTGTAGGCCTCCGCGGAGGGGCCGAGGCTTTCGATTCCGGCCTGGCCGAGGGTGGTGCGGACGTAGAGGGCCCTGAACTGCCAGCCCTGTGTCCGGTACTCCCCGTGGACCTCCCCGAGGGTGGTCGGAATGGTGGTGGCACTGATGGGCGCCTGGTAAGGGGCTTCGACCACGCTGTTGCCCCGGTAGAAGCTGAACCCGAGGGTGCTCCCCAGCAGGGGATGCCAATCCAGCCGCCCCGTCAGGGCGAAGCGCTCGGCGTTGGCCAGGTTGCCATCCTGGCGGCCATCGCTGATGCCGCCCGCGTCGAAGTTGGCCGCGTTCAGTCCGTCGACCACGTAGAGGCGGTAATCGAGATTGCCCGGCAGCTCGCCATGAAGTCCCACCCCGTTCTCGTGCCAGGTGGTGGGGATGATGCCCCCCTCCCGCTCCACGAAAGGGCGGGCGGCGCTGAGCACCGCGGGCGGCTCGTGGATCTCGTTGGTGAAGCCGATCGGCAGCAGCAGCTGCCCCGCCCGCACGTTGAGTTCCTTCCGGATCAGGAAGTCCAGGTAGGCGAATTCGACAATGGCTTCCCCTTCGGGGTGGGCGTCGGAATAACCGCTGTGCTCGAATTCCACCTCGCTGTTGAAAACGATCCAGTCATTAAAGTGGTACCCGAAATAGAACACCGCGCGGAGCGTATCGATCGAGTTGTTCTGGGGCGCGTAGCCGCCGTTCTGCAGCTTCCCGTCGAAATTCTGGTACAGGAACTCCCCATAGCCGCCGATGGATACGCCGACCGGGGCTGAATAGACCTTGCTCGCCGCGGCCCCCAGCCCGTAGCTGCCCGCGTCCCCCCCGAGCACGGGAGGCGCACTGCCCGTCTGCTGCTGCTCCAGCTGGCGGGACAGAGCCTCCAAACGGCGTTCCAACTCCGTCACGCGCTTGTCGGTCTCGGACGGTTGCTGGGCCGCCAAAGAAGCCCCAAGCAAGGCACCGGCGAGGGAGGTGAGGATCCAGTTCATCGGTTCTCCCGGGGGATCAAGGTGGGGTGGAGGGACAGGAAGGCCCGGGTCATCCGGATCTCGCCATCGTTGAGAAGAAAGGCCGCAGCGACTTCATGGCGCTCAGCCCAGGCAAATCCCCGGATCGGTCCCAGCACGTACAACGCCGTGGACAAGACATCCGCCGAAAGGCCGTCGGACGCCACCACCGCGGTGCCGCCCCAGGCCGGGCAGGGCTCCCCGCTGCGCGGATCCAGGATATGCCTCCCCCGTTCCGAGGTGCCGCTGCAGGAGAGGGAGGCCTCCCTCAAGACCAGGGTGCAACGCGGGAGGAGGCGGTCCTTCGGGTCGGCGACCTGGACCGCCAGGGGCCTTCCCCAGACCAGGATCTGCCCCCCGAAATCCATCCAGCCCACAGGAACGCCCGCGACCTTTCGCATGGAGTCCAGGGCATAGCCCTTGAGGAAGCCCCCTTCCTCGACCCCGGCCCCAGGATGCAGGAGCTGGGCGGTGCCATGGCCCTTGTCCAGGACCAGCAGCGCTGATCCGGAGGCCCTGCGGGCTTCCGCCAGGGTCTCGGGTCCCGGCATCCGCCCCCCCTCCCGCGTACCCCAGGCCTGGATGAGGGCCATCAGCACGGGGTCGAAGGCGCCCTCGGTCCGCCGGGTCCAGGTCTGGATCTGGCCCAGCAGGTCGATCCACTCCTTTGCCAGGGGCACCGGGGACCCCTGGGCCGCATTGAGCCGGCTCCAGTCCGAGGCGGGGTTCCAGGTCGAGCAGGCCGCCTCGATCCGGGCCCCTTCAGCCAGGGCCCCTTCCGAGGCCTGCCCCAGGTTCCGGCTGCCCTCCAAGTGCAGGCGAAGCTCAGTCCCCATGGCAAGCAGGGTTCGATCCAGGGTCGCCGGGGCGGGGCTGGATGCCTGCGGGGCCAGGCAGGAGCAGACCACAAGAAACGAGAGTATAATGATCATGAGAATCAGTCTCATTGATTTGTTCCCGAACTTCAACTGAAATTTTGAGAATCAATCTCATAAAGTGCTGCGAATCACACCCTGGTCAAACTGGAGTCATGCTTCCCCGATCCTTCATCGCGTGCCTCCTCTTGCCGTCGGCCCTGATCCAGGCAGCGCCGCGCACCCAGGCCCCGGACGCCGCCTGGATCACCTTCACCACCGCGCACTACCGCATCCACTGCCCGAGGGCCTTCGGGGCCTTCGGCCGCGACGTGGCGGGGCGGGTGGAGGGCATCCACGCCCGGTATCTGGGGCTGGTTGGATTCGTGTACGAGAAGCCCATCGACATCCTCATCCTCGACCCCGTCCTGGAGGCGAACGGCATGGCCCTCCCGTTCCTCGAGCGGCCGCACGTGGTGCTGTGGAAGACCGAGCCGGATCCGGACTCGGTCATCGGCCACCATCACGGTTGGGCCGAGCTGCTCCTCGCCCATGAACTGGGGCACATGCATCACCTACTGCGTCCCGCCCGCAAACCCAGTCTGTGGGACCGCTGGATCGGCGCGGGCCCCTTGGTCCTGAAATCCCCACGTTGGGTCATCGAGGGCTACGCCACCCTCCTCGAGGGCCGGCTCACCGGCAGCGGCCGCCCCCACAGCGCCATCCGCGCCTCGGTGCTGCGCCAGTGGGCCATCGAAGGCAGGCTCCCCGCCTACGAGGCCCTGAGTGGCACGAATGGGTTCCTGGGGGGCAGCATGGCCTACCTGGGGGGCAGTGCCTACCTGGAGTGGCTGGAGACCAAGTCCGGTGACCCGAAAATCTTCCAGACCCTGTGGACGCACATGGCCGGCAGGCGCGACTTCGAGGCGTCCTTCCAGGCCACCTTCGGCTTCGGTCCCAGGGAAGGCTATCAGCGCTTCTGCGCCGAGCTGACCCACACGGCCCTCGAGCTTGAGCGCCGCGTGCGGGCCGAAGGAGTGCGCGAAGGGGAGCCGTTCACCCAGCTGCAGGGCTGGGCCACGGACCTGGCCCTCAGTCCGGACGGCTCGAAGCTCCTGGCCCGGGTCCTGGATCCCAAGAAACCCGGACTCTATGTGTGGGACCTGAGCCCCGGGGCCACCGGACCGTCCAGGCCCGCCGCCGCGGACCCCGGCGAGCCACCGGATCACCCCCCCCTGTCCCCGGTACGGCCGCCCACCCGCCGCCTGGGCCCCATCGATGGTGCCCTGCCCTGGAAGCCCCGGTGGACTTCGTCCGGCACCGTGGCCTACCAGCTGCGCCTGCCTGATTCAGAAGGCGTCCTGCGACCCCATCCCAGGCTGTGGCATCCGGGCGGAACCCCGGCCTCTCCCCCCGCCGCGTCAATACCCGCGGTTCCGGGAGGCCTTTCCTGGAAGGAAGTGGACGGGATCTGGAATCTCGTCGACGGGCAGGGGAGCCCCCTCACGCGCACCCTGGCCGCCGCCTGGAATCCCATCGCGACGCCCGATGGGAAGTGGATCTTCTACACCCAGCTCGGCGCCACCGGCCTGCAGATCCGGAAGCTGGACACCAGCCTGCCGCCCCTGGAGGCGAGACGGCTGCCGCGGGATCCGACAGCCCTGGTGAAGGATCTGGTGCTGCCCACGGCCGATGAGCCCGATCCCCTGCCCCCGCCGGTTCCCGTCGAGCCCCATCCCTATCGGCTGGGTGAAACGCACGAGACCTTTTCCCTCTTCGCCATGAGCCACACCCCCTCGAGCCGGAGCTACCAGGTCGGTGGCGGCGGCAACGACATCCTGGGCCGCCTGAACTGGCAGGTCCTGGCGGGTCTCGGTGAGGCCAGCGGCCCCCGGGGCGGCACCCTCGGACTGGCCTGGCGGGGCTGGAGCTGGGCGCCTTCCCTCCAGGTGTTCTCCTCGCTGGAATACCCCTCCCGCCAGGAATTTCTTCCCGTGCCAGGTTTCGATCGGGAGCGCCGGGGGGCGCAGCTCGCCTTCGAGTACCGGGATCAGGCCAGGCCTTGGCTCGATCTCCGACCCGCGGCTGCCTTCGAGCAGATCCGACCCGTCGCCGACGGGGCCCTCACCCGCTCGCTCCTCGGCGGGGCGGCCGCCCTGGGAAACCTGTGGAGCTGGGATGGCGAGGGGATTCAAGGCTCCACGAGCCTCCAGGCCTACCAGGGACGGACCAGCGGCTCCAGTTGGGCCCTCGCCCGACTGAGCCTCAGCGCCGGCTGGATCAATCCCTGGATCCCGGTCACGGTCCGCGCCGAGGAGGGCCGCCTCGACGGCAGCCCCACGACCATGGACCGCTTCCGCCTCGGGGGGGTGCTCACCTCGCTGGTGCCCTCCGCCCTGGACGCCAACCTGGTCGTCCAGCCCGCCCTTCCGGCCTTCCTGGCGACCGGGAACCGCCTCCAGACCCTTCGGGGCGACCTGGGCCTGGGCATTGTGAAGGCCTATGTGGAGTACTTGGCGGTCTGGGACCAAGCCTCGCCCCGACCGGCCTCCCAGCGGGTGGGGGGGCTGGAGCTCGACAGCCGCCAGCTGGGCCTCCCCATGGACGTGCTCCGCCGCCTCGCGGGCAACCTGTCCTTCACGCTGGGCCTGCACCGTCCGATGGATGGTGTGATGGCGGGCCGCACCATCGGGACCCTGAGCCTGATCCTAAGACCCTGACCCTGGACCGGAAGCCCATGCCCTTCCTCATCACCCTCATTCTCGTCTTCCTCGTCCAGTGGTTCCACCTGCGCTTGTTGAGGTTGGAGCTCCCTGGAACGACCCACCGGGCCCTTCCCTGGGGCCTCGGCCTCCTGCATGTGCCCCTGGTGGTCTTCGCGGGCATGCGCATTGCCGGCCTGGGCGGCCATGGCGCCCTGGCCCTGGTGCAGACCCCCGCCAGGGCGGCTTTCTATTTCCAGGCCTTCACCGTCCTGCACCTGCTCATCGCCATGCTGGCCGAGGGGTCCTGGCGGATCTTCCATCACGAGATGCCCTCCGCCACAGATTCGGAGGCCGAAGAGGAGGCGGCCGAGGATCCCGGGCGCCGGGCCTTCCTCCGCACGGCCGCCCTGGTGAGCACCGGAGGTGCCGCGGCCTTCACCGTGGCGGGCGGCCGCGAGGCCTATGGAGAGCCGGGGGTCACCCGAAGGACGCTGGCCTTCCCCGACCTGCCCCGCGGCCTGGACGGACTCCGCCTGGCCCACCTCAGCGACCTGCACGCTGGGCCCCTCGTCGGCCCGGAGCCCCTGCGCCGCTGGCGGTGGCTGACGGAGCGCGAGCGGCCAGACCTCCTGGTGATCACGGGGGACCTGGTGGACAGCCGGCCCGAAGAGCTCGCACCCCTGCTCGAGGCCTTCCGGGGGTTTCTGCCACCCCTGGGCCGCTTCGCCGTACTGGGCAATCACGATTACTTCGATGACCCCCGCCCCATCTGGCGGGACCTGGAGCGCGAGGGCTTCCGGTGCCTGGAGAACACGGCGGCCCTGGTCCAGCGGAACGGGAGCACCCTGGCGCTCATGGGGCTGCAGGATCCCATGGCCAGCAACGGACGCTTCCGCCGCCTGGTGTTCGGCCCCGGGCCCAGGCCTGCCGAGGCGGCCCGCGACCTCCCCGCCGAGGCCTTCCGGATCTGCATGAACCACCGGCCCAGCGAATGGGACCAGGCCCTGGCGGCCGGGGCCCGGCTGACGCTCTCGGGCCATACCCACGGGGGCCAGATCAACCCCATCCCGGGTTTCAACAGCGCCCGCCTGCTCGGCCCCCGCACGGAGGGCCTCTATCGGGACGGCGACGATCTGCTCTACGTGAGCCGCGGGCTCGGGGTGGTGGGTCTGCCCATCCGGATCGCAGCCCCACCGGAGATCGCGATCCTGACCCTGAAGCGTGCCTAGACCTTTGGGCGCCGGGACAGCATTCCCTGCACGTCCGCCAGGGCTTTCACCGCCGCCTCGGGCGTCTCCTTCGGCGGGGCGAGGGCCCGCTTGGCCAGGCCAGGCAGGGCCCTCATGCCGCGGAGGAAGCCCGCGCAGGCCTTGCACAAACGAAGGTGGATCCAGATGCCGATTCTTCGGCCCAGGGGCAGCGAGCCTTCGGCGTACTCGGTGAGATGGGTCTGGACATCTTTGCAGGAGGGCAGGAGTGTCATGAGCGCCCTCCCAGGACGAAGGTGCGGAGGCGGGCCTGGAGCAGGGCCCGGGAACGGTGGAGCCGCTGGCGGACAGTGCCTGAGGCCACCTGGAGGTGCCGGGCGATGTCCTCGGTCTCCCAGTCCTCGAGATCCTTCAGCACGAACACGATCCGGTGGGAATCCGGCAGCTCATCGAGGGCCCGGACCAAGCACTCCCGCATTTCCTGCCGCTCGACGAGGTCGTGGGCCTGGGCCTCGACCTGCCACTCGGGCAGATGCTCCGGCTCCAGGTGGTGCCCCCGGTCGTTGAAGGGCCCGATGGCCAGGGCGTCGGAGCGCTCCATGTCGTGGATCCGGATGCGGCTCCGCCGCACCATCAGGGCCGCATTCAGGCAGATCCTGTAGCCCCAGCTGCTGAATCGGCTGCGCCCTTCGAAACGGGGCAGGTCGCGGTGGATGCTCATGAGGGCGTCCTGTAGCGCGTCCTGCGTGTCGGCCGTGTTGCCCAGGATGCGCTGGATCCCGTTGTGGAAGAGCGCGAGATGGGGCTGGACGAGCGCGCCAAAGGCATCCGAGTCACCGGCCGCGGCCTGCTTGATCAGTTGGGATTCGTTCGAGGAGGCTTCCGTCATGCCGCTGTCAGTGTCTGCGGCGACCATCTCCCCGGGCAAGCCCTACTTCCTGGCGGGGCCCGAGGGCGGTCGCGTCTTGGCCGGCTTGGCAGGGGCCGGCGGCTCTTCGAAGAATCCCACCAGCAGAAGGTCCAGTTCCACCGGGCGCTTCAGGCTGATCTTGGCCGCCACGCTGTCCGCGCCGATGCCATATTCCAGGCGGTCCAATGGCAGCGTGGCCCGGTAGGACCAGGTGGGGACACCCGCCCCGTTCATGCCCTCGGCGGCCTGGAAGGTGAGGTCCAGGTCCCGGGTGATGCCGTGCATGGTCAGGGCTCCCTTCACGTGCACCTGGTCGCCGGTTCTGTGAACTTCCCGCGCGGTGAAGGTGATCTTCGGGTACTTGGCGACATCGAAGAAGTCCGCGGACCGGAGGTGCTCGTCGCGGGCCTGGATGGCCGTGCTGATGGACCCTGCATCAATGGCGATCTGGACCGTGGCGTTCTCGGGAACGGCGGGGTCGCCCTGGATTTCCACTTTGTACCGGGTGAACCGGCCGGGCACATCGAAGAGCAGGGTCGAGGCCTTGAAGCCGAGCACCGTGTGGTTGCCGTCCACGCGGAAGACCCGGGGCTGGGCCATGAGGGGAAGCACCAGCACCAGGGCCGGCAGGAGGGAACGCAGGAGCATGGGAACCTCGGATTCAACTCGTGAAAGGTGGGGTGGCCTGGAACCCGGCAATGGCACCCTCGCGTCGAAGGTCCTGGAGCAGACGCGTCAACTCCGCAGGGTCAGGAATGTCCAGGGCCGCCGCGGCTTCCGCCAGGGGCTGCGACTGGGCCCGCACCAGCAGGGCGGCCGTGGCGGCCGTGAGTTCCATGAGCCGGGCCAGGCCGGCTTCATCGCGAAAGGCCAGGAGGTGGGTGGGACGGGGCTCGGGACTGGGCGCCTCCACGCAGGCGCGATGCACCGCGTGGGTGTAGGTCACGACCTGGGTCGCAGGGTCCAGGACCACGAAATCCGCGGGCCCGGGATCCGGATGGAGCCCTTCGATGGGGTCAGAGTCGGGAAAGCGGGCCACCAGCGTCTCCAGGATCTCCGCATGGGCAAGCTCCAGGAGGAAGGGCCAACGTTCAAGGCCCCACCGTGACGTGGCAAGCCAACCGAGAAAGGCCGCTGCGATGTCCCGGTACTGGGAACTCCGCACCATCCGCGCATCCAGGAAGGCCTGAACGCAGGGCTCCCAGGATTCAGTCCCATCGAGGAGGGCCTTCAGCACCGGGAACATGGTCTCCAGCGGTTCGATGAGGCTGGCCCGGGCCAGCTCGCGATAGGTCAGCATCCCTAGGACCTGGTCCCGGAAGGCCCGCTGGTCCGCGCCGGGGAGGTCATGGCGCCGGGCCACCCGCCCAGGATCGGCCTCGATGGCGGTTTCATCCCCATCCAGCACCAGGGCGCCCATGGCCCGCTGCAAGCGAAGGGTCCTGGATTCATGCATGGCGGACCTCACAGAGGGCCAGGGCGGCGTCATAGGCCCGCTGGAGGCGGGCCCGCTCGGCCAGGAGTGCGTCGAGGGCGGGAATGTGGTTGTCCCGTTCGAGGAGCACCGGTACGGGCCGCCCCAGCCGGGCGAGGGTCCATTGCATCAGGTCGATGACGGGGTCGATGACGTCCGCGCCGTGAGTATCGATGGTGAGGTCGCCGAATTTCCTGTGCCCGGCGATGTGGAGCTGGGCGACGCGCTCCAGGGGCATCCGCGACAACCATTCCTTGGGGTCGAAGCCGAAGTTCAGGGCGTTGACGTAGACGTTGTTCACGTCCAGGAGCCAGCCCACATCCGCCCCCTCCAGCACCGCCGATACGAAGTCCGCCTCATCCATTTCGGCATTCCCCAACTCGGCGTAGTAGGTGATGTTCTCCAGCAGCAGCGGGACCGGCAGCCGGGACTGGAGCCCCCTCACCCGCGTGATCGTGTGCCGCAGGGCCTCCCGGGTGAATGGGATGGGGAGGAGCTCGTGGAGGCAGCTGCCGTCCACGGACGTGAAGCAGAGGTGCTCCGAATGCCAGGGCGTTCCGCTGTGGAGGATGAATTCCCCCAGGTCCTGGAGGTAGGCCTCGTCCCAGGGGTCGAAGCCGCCCACGGACATGGCCAGACCATGGGTGAGGATCGGCTCCCGTTCGAGGATGGCGCGGGTCATCCGGTGGAAACGGCCGCCCTCCCCGATGACGTTCTCAGGACAGGTCTCCCAGAAGGGGACCCCATGGTCCTCCCTCCCCGCGACCTGCTCGAGGTGCGGGCGACGCAGCCCAACCCCCACTCCGGTGAACCTGCCCTGACCCATGAGATGCTCCCCCTTCGCCTATTTCTTACTGGCCCCGCAGGAGGCCTCCTTCTTGTCCTTCCCGCAGGAGCCCTCCTTCTTGTCCTTCTTGGCATCCTTGCTGCCGCAGGAGCCGTCCTTGGAGCCCTTCTTCACGTCCTTGCTGCCACAGGAACCCTTGCCGCAGGAACCGTCCTTGGCCTTGCCATCCTTGGCCTTGGCGGGGGCCTTGGCCTCGTCCTTGGGATCCTGGGAGCCGCAGCCCCCGGTCCCGGCGAGAACCGTATCGGCATTGAAGGACTGGACCGGTGAGGCGCCGAGGGCAGTGGAACCGCCCGCCATGAGCGAACCCGCCGCGAACAGGGTGGCGGCACCGATGAGCTTCGTGAACATGAATCCTCCGCGCGGCCAGGGCCGCATCAGGGGCCGCGCGGCGGCCCCGGTGATGGAACAGGACATGGCCTTCCCGAAGACCGGGGCAAGACCGACGTGCTGTTGTTGCCTTTTTCGGTGCGACCTCTTGCACCATTGTGACATTTTTTTATTTCTATGGTCTAAACCTTGAATCGCCCGGGGCAACTGCCCTGGGGCAGGCCCGTCCCACGGGTCGCATGCGGGCCACCAGATCGTAGGCCCAGTCCCGCGGGCGGGCCGGGAACCAGGCCAGCAGGCCGCCAGCCAGTCGCCCGATTGGCCCCATCTGCCGGAGCAGATGGATCACGGCGCCAGATCGGACCAGCAGCGCTCCCTCGGCCGTGAGCACCACGAGGCTGTCGGGGAGCCCGGTCCGCCGGGCTGGCGGAATCAGGCGCCCGAAGGTCGCTCCGCCCAGGGGGGCGAACTGGATCGGACGGGAGGTGACCCGTTTGGAGACGAAGCGCACCATGCCGCGGCAGAGGCCGCAAGCCCCGTCATAGAAGAGGTGGGTCACCCCTTGACCAGGACCCACAACCCCACCGAAATGAAGGCCGTCCCGGCCACCCATCGGATGGCGTGCTCGGGGATGTGCCTGAAGACCACTTCGCCCAGGGCCACTCCGATGGCCGTGGCGCAGACGAGGGCAGCGCTGGCCGCGAGGAACACCGTCCAGACCTGGCCGCTGCGCACGGTGGCAGTCATGGCCGCGAGCTGGGTCTTGTCCCCCACTTCGGCCAGGAACACCGTGCCGAAGGTGGTCCAGAAGAACGGTCGGTTCATGGCGTACCTCGAATTCCTGCGGAGTCCCCAGGATACTTGAGGCCATTCTGCGGCACACTGAGGGCATGGTGCTCGACCACTTCGACCTTCCCACGACCTATGTGGACACGCCGGAAAAGCTGCAGGAGGCCCTCCCCCTCTGGCACGCGGCCGGCGTGCTGTCCGTGGACATCGAATGCAGTCTCACGGGCATGCACCACTGCGTGCTGGCGCTCATGCAGGTGGCCACCCACGACCAGGCTTGGCTGGTGGATCCGCTGCCGCTGGAGGAGCTCATGCGGCCCGCCCTGCAGGCCATGGCCCAGGTGCCCTGGATCGTCCACGATTTTTCCGGAGACGGCATCGTCTTCAAGCGCCTCTACGACGTGGTGCCCAATAGCATCTTCGACACCATGCTGCTCTCCAGGGCCCTGGGCTATCCCCAGCCGGGCCTCAAGACCATGGCCAAGCTCAAGCTGGGTCTCGACATCCCGAAGGAGGAACAGGACTCCAACTGGATGGTGCGCCCCCTGCGCGAAGCCCAGATCAGCTACGCCAGCCGGGACGCGGCCCTGCTGCTCCCGTTGCTGCGGATCCTGGCCGACGAGTGCGACGCCCACCGGGACCATCCCGAGATCGGGCCCCGCCTGGCCAGCCTTCCGAAGGAGATGCGGCACCTGCTGAAGCGGATCCGCGCCTACACGCCCCCCAAGCATGACCCCGTGGTCGACAAGGTGAGGCACCTGGGGGACTTGGCTGTGGCCCGGGCCATGAAGCTCACGGCCTACCGCTGGGCATGGGGCAATGAAGGCGATGTAGGGGCCGTCATGGAGCTGGGCAACCGCTGGCTCATGGCCCGGCTGGCCCATCCCCCGGCCACGAAGGAGGCCTTGGAGCGGACCATCCCCAACCCCCGGTTCCGCCGCAAGCGCCTGGACGCCCTGTGGGAGGTCTTCAGCGAGGGGGCGCATGAAACTCAGGAAGAACCTGAATCCTCCGATGGATTGATCTGGAACAACCCGGGACGACCATGACACCTGATCCTGCCACTCCACCCGGCACCAGCCCCTTTCCCGAAGGCGGTGCGCTCCTGACCTTTCCCAAGGGCCTGGTGGGTTTCCCCAATCTGACCCTGTTCAATCTTTTCGAACCTAAAGACAGCTATCCCTTGAAGTTCCTCCAGTCCACCGAGACCCGGGAGGTCTCTTTCGTCTGTGTGGATCCGGCCTGTGTCAAGAAGGACTACGATGTGCCCCTGGGCGAGGAGGAGGCCCAGGCCCTCCATCTCGAATCGCCCAAGGATGCGCTGATCCTCACCATGGTGGTGATCCCCGAGGATCCCCGGAAGATGACCACCAATCTGGCGGGGCCCCTGGTCATCAACGTCAAGACCCGAATCGGGTTCCAGATCGTCCTGAATGCCGACAAGTTCCCCCTGCGGTTCCCGATCATCGTCCAGGACTGAACGAGTCTGTTAGCCTGCCTAGATGCTTGTCATCACCCGGAAACCGGAACAGTCCATCGTCATCGGTGGAGAGGTCGAAGTCATCGTCCTCGGCATCACCAAGGATGGCGTGCGGCTGGGCATCAAGGCCCCCCGAAGCGTCCAGGTCCACCGCCGGGAGGTCTTCGAAGCCATCGCCGAGGAGAACCGGGCCGCCACCGCAGCCAAGGGCCCCATCCAGGACGCTGCCGCCCTGCTCCGGGCCACTCAAGTCCGGAAGCCGCACGTCCGATAGAGCCGCATTGAGGCCCCCGTGGATCCCCTCGCCGCCAGCACCATTGCCCAGACCCAGGCCAAGGTCCAGGGAGACGTGTCCATCGCCATGCTCAAGAAGACCGTGGACCTCATGGCCCAGCAAGGTGCCGACTTGGCCCGGATGGTCAGCCAGGCCGGCGGCCTGGGACAGACGGTGGACCTTCAGGCCTAGCCGCTATTTCAGGTAGGGGGCCAGGTACTTCCCCGTCACGCTGGCCTTCTTCTTCGCGACCTCTTCTGGCGTGCCCACGGCAATGATACGGCCGCCCTCGCCACCGCCCTCGGGACCCAGGTCGATGACCCAGTCGGGGGTCTTGAGGCCGCAGCAGGAGCGGATATTGGCCTGGTGGCGGACGAACACCAGCACGGCAACGGTAAACGCCAGCTTGAAGACGCCATGATCCTGCAGAACCAGCGCGGCGACCGGCGCCGCGGCGAACGCCGCCAGTGCCGCGAGCGACGACAACCGCGCCGTCGCGGCAACGATCAGCCACATCGCGCAAGCTGCCAGACCGACCGGCCAGGACGCGGCGATCAGCACGCCCAGGCCGGTAGCGACACCCTTGCCGCCTTTGAAGTTCAGCCATACCGGGAACAGGTGGCCGAGAACGGCGGCCAAGCCGGCCAGCAGCGCGATGTCCTCATCA
>CAIMBM010000244.1 GCA_903839205.1 uncultured Holophagaceae bacterium
CCTGGTCGAGGAACGGCACCAGCTGAGCTGATCACTTGACCCCGACATGCAGGGCCACGATGCCGCCGCTGAGGTTCGTCCACCGGACTTCTCGGACTCCGGCGCACTCCAGTTCCGCCGCCAGGGCGCGCTGGTCCGGGAAGGTCCGGATGCTCTCGGGCAGGTAGGTGTAGGCCGAGGCGTCGCCGCTGATCCAGGCCCCGATGCGGGGCAGCACATGAAGGCTGTACCAGTCGTAGAAGGCCTTGAGACCGGGGAGCACCGGCGAGCTGAACTCCAGAATGGTGAGCCGCCCGCCCGGGCGTAGCACCCGCAGGAACTCGCCGTAGGCCAAGGGACGATCCTCCACGTTGCGGATGCCGTAGCAGATGGTGAGGCCGTCGAAGCTGCCATCCCGGAAGGGCAGGCGCTGGGCATCCGCATCGCTGGAGGCCCAGATCCGGTCAGCGAGTCCCTTCCTGCGGAACTTCGCCGGTCCCAGCCGCAGCATGGCGTGGGTGAAGTCCGTGCTGACCACGTCGGCCCCCCGGCGGGCCAGGGCCAGGCTGGAGTCCCCGGTGCCCGCCGCCACATCCAGGAACCGCTTCCCGGGGCCCGCCCCGCTCGCCCGGGCCATGCGCCACCACCACCAGAAGTCCACGCCGCCGGAGAGCACGTGGTTCAGGACATCGTACTTCCCGGCGATGGCCGAAAACATCTGCTGCACTTGCCTGCCTTCCGGCATCCGACCTCCACGGGACCTTTCATTGAAGCAGAGGTCCGCGTTTACCCGAAGTATCCACCCCGTTGACCACAGGTAGAGGCTAGCCAAGGGCCGTCGCGGCCCCCATCTTGAACCCTACCCAATCTGGAGGACAGAGATGAGCACCGCCGCCGTCGAGCAGGTCAAGGGGGGCAGTTTCCTGCTCACCCCCATCGGGGCCATGCCCCAGTTCACGCCCGAGGAATTCGGCGATGACGCTAAGGAGTTCGCCCGGGCCGCCAAGGACTTCATCCAGGGCGAGGTGCTGCCCAGGGACGAGGCGATCGACAAGCTGGACCTTCCCCTCACCGTCGAGCTCATGAAGAAGGCTGGCGAGCTGGGCCTGCTGGGCCTGGAGGTCCCCGAGGCCTACGAGGGCATGGACGTGGACAAGCGCACGGCCATGCTCGTGCTGGAGGAGATGAGCAAGCAGGGCAGCTTTGCCGTCACCTACAGCGCCAACACCGGCATCGGCACCCTGCCCATCGTCTACTTCGGCACCGAGGCCCAGAAGCAGGCCTACCTGCCCAAGCTGGCCACCGGGGAATGGCTGGCGGCCTACGCCCTCACGGAGGCCGGCAGCGGCTCCGACGCCCTGGGTGCCAAGGCCACGGCGGTCCTCGACGGGGACAGCTGGGTGCTGAACGGTACCAAGATGTGGATCACCAACGCCGGCTTCGCCGATGTCTTCGTGATCTTCGCCAAGGTGGACGGCCAGCAGTTCAGCGCCTTCATCGTGGAGAAGACGGACCCCGGCATCAGCACCGGCGCCGAGGAGAAGAAGCTGGGCATCAAGGGCAGCTCCACCCGCACGGTGATCCTCGAGAACTGCCGCATCCCCAAGGACCGCCTCCTGGGCGACATCGGCAAGGGCCACAAGATCGCCTTCGGCATCCTGAACATTGGCCGCTTCAAACTGGGCGTGGGAAGCCAGGGCGGCATGAAGCGGATCCTGGAATACGCCATCCGCTACACCTCCGAGCGCCAGCAGTTCAACAAGCCCATCAATTCGTTCGGCCTCATCCAGCAGAAGCTGGCCGACATGGCCACCAAGATCTTCGTCTGCGAGGCCCTGAACTTCCGCACCGTGGGCTACATCGACGAGGCCCTGCACGGCACCAGCTGGGACAGCCCCACCGCCGGCGCAGACAAGATGGCCGCCATCGATGAATACACCATCGAGTGCAGCATCTCCAAGGTCTGGGCCAGCGAGGCGCTCTTCTTCGTGGCGGACGAGGCCGTGCAGGCCTATGGCGGCTATGGCTTCAGCGCCGAATACCCCCCTGAGAAGGCCCTCCGGGACTGCCGCATCAATCGCATCTTCGAGGGCACCAACGAGATCAACCGCCTCCTCATCGCTGGCACCCTGCTCAAGCGCGCCATGAAGGGCGAGCTGCCCCTCATGCAGTTCGGCCAGCAGGTGGCCAAGGAGATCTCGAATCCCGTCAAGGCCGAGACCTTCACGGGCCCCC
>CAIMBM010000245.1 GCA_903839205.1 uncultured Holophagaceae bacterium
ACTCTTGAAGGCATTCACCTCGACCGGAAGTTCCGCCGGGACGACGAGGTCCTTGAGGTAGACGCCCTTCCAGCCCCTGAGCTGGGCCCGGTAGGACAGGTCCGCGTCCTCGGTGATGGTGTCGTGTTCCCAGCCACCCGCGTCGGCGATGGCGGACACCCGCCACATGCCGGCCGTGCCGCTGAAATTGAAGAAGGCCTTGGACCGGTGGCGGGCCGTGTGCTCGAAGACGAAATGCCCGTCGAGCAGGATGGCCTGGACCTGGGTCAGGAGCGAGAATTCGCGGTTGAGGTGGGCCCAGCAACCCTGGACGAAGGCCACCTTCTCGTCTGCAAAGTGGGGAACGGCCTTGCGGAGGAAATCCTCCGTGGGCAGGAAGTCGGCATCGAACATGGCCACCAGCTCGCCCTTGGCCACCTTGAGGCCCTCGGCCAGCGCCCCGGCCTTGAAGCCCGTGCGGTCCGTCCGGTGCAGGTAGTGGATGTCATAGCCCAGGGCCTTGTAGCGGTCCACCACAGCACTGGCCACCTTCACGGTGTCATCCGTGGAATCATCCAGCACCTGGATCTCGAGCTTGTCCTTGGGCCAGTCCATCCTGAGGGTGTAGGCCATGAGCCGCTCGATGACGTTGATCTCGTTGAACACGGCCAGCTGGACCGTGACCACCGGGAGGTAGTTCGCATCGCCCACGGGCTGGGGTACGTCCTTCTTGTGGCGATAATAAAGGAGAAGCATCCAGAGCCGATGGGCTCCATAGATGCTCAGGATGGTGAGCAGGATGAAGTAGGTGGCAAGCACGATGATTTTGACGGCTTCCATCACGGAATAGACTCCCCACAGCCTGCTTCGGCCGGCCTTGCTTATTGTGTCACAACTTCTTGGTAAGACCACGGAAAACCTAACAATCTACCGCCTGATTTTCAGTGGGCTGGGTAGGATGCTGACATGAGTGACCTCGACAACCTCAGCCTCCCCAGAATGATTGGCCGCTACCAGGTGCTGAATCTCCTGGGCTCCGGTGCCATGGGGAGCGTCGTGCTCGCCGAGGACCCCAGGATCAAGCGCAAGGTGGCGATCAAGCTGATGAAGCTGGATGCCGTGCGGACCGAGGCGGACCAGCACGAGTATTTGGCGCGTTTCCAGCGCGAGGCCGAGGTGTCCGGCCTCCTGAACCACCCGGGGATCGTGGCCATCTACGACGTGGGCGAGGTGGAGGGCCACGGGCCTTTCCTGGCCATGGAGTTCGTGGCGGGCAAGCCGCTGGACGGGATCATGAAGAACGGTCCAGCCCTCACCCTGAAGGAGAAGTTCCGCATTGCCGTGGGGCTGGCCGAGGCCCTGGACCATGCCCACGCCAAGGCCATCGTGCACCGGGATGTGAAGCCGGGAAACGTGATGGTGACCGAGGATGGGCGGCCCAAGCTGATGGATTTCGGCATCGCCAAGCGGGAGGATGCCAGCCTCACCCAGACGGGCACCTTTCTGGGCACGCCCAGCTATGCGAGTCCCGAGCAGATCCGGGAAGGCACGGTGGACAACCGGTCCGATATCTTCAGTTTCGGCGTACTGGTCTTCGAACTCATGAGCGGGCAGTCCCCCTTTCCGGGGACCTCCATCAACACCATCCTCTACCGGATCGTGAACGAACCCCCGGTGGAGGTGCAGCCGCCCGTGCTGGGCATGCTTCCCGAGGGCTGGCGACGGGTCTTCGACAAGGTGCTGGCCAAGCGGCCGGAAGAGCGCCATCAGTCCTGCACCTCGTTCGTCCGCGACCTCTTCGACTCCGTGACGGAACTGAGCAAGGAGGACCGTCGCGAAGTGTTGAACCTCATGGGAATGAATGGCGAGGCCCCCTTGCCAGAGATCGTGTCCACCTCCTTCGATGAGACGGTGGTGATGCCCCGGTCCGAGCCGCTGAAGGGCAGGCTGGCCTGGATCGCCGCCGTGGTCCTGGTGGCCGCCATCGGCGGGGCCTGGTTCATGGTCAAGGGCTCCAACAGGACGCGGTTGCAGATCAAGTCGGTGCCTTCAGGCGCCAGGGTCTTCGTGAACGACCTGGAGGTAGGTACGGCGCCCATGAACCAGCCTTTGTCCCCCGGGGACAGGCTGCGGCTGGAACTGAAGGGGCATCGGGCGCTGACCTACCAGGTCAAGCCCGGCGAGGTGCCACCGGAGCTCTCCCTGCAGCCCATCGTCAGCGAGGAGGTCCTGGATTCCGCACCTCAGGGCGCCACCGTGGTGCTGGATGAGAAGAAGCTGGAGGGCGTGACGCCCCTCTCGGTCCAGTGGAACCAGGGCAAGCACCACCGCCTCACCCTCACCAAGGGCAACCTCTTGTTTCCAAAGGACTTCGACCCTGGTGATGTGCCTGGCGGCCAGGTCTTCAAACTGATGGAAGGAACCACCGCCGATACCCGGCAGGAGCCGTCCCTGGACCCCCATGCCCCCGGCGCCCTGAAGCTGGCCGGCGGATTCAGCGTCCACCTCAGGGCGGATGGCCGCGACCAGGGTGAACTCAGCCCGGGCTCAAAGGTGGCGCTGCCCCCAGGCACCCATCAACTCGAGTTGACGAACCCCCGGCACTTCTACAAGGACGCCCGGGCCGTCACGGTCGTGGCCGGCCAGGTGGCGACGCTCACCGTGCCTGGCCTCGCCACCCTCACCGTGGAGACCTTCCCCGGCATCGGCAAGGTCATGGTGGATGGCCAGGACTCCGGCATCGAGAGCGATGGCAGCACGGGCATCCAGGTGGCCCTGGGTCGCCACACCATCACCGTGCGCGGGGCCAAGGGCAGCAGGACCGAGACGGTGGAGGTCACCGGGGACAAGGGACTGCGCTTCCCCCTATGACGTCCACCGCCCGGGCGGCGAAAGCCGAAAAGAACCTGGGCCAGGGAGCGTAGCCCCCCGGCCCAGGTTCCTGCCGCCCGAAAACTGTGATCGGGAGGTCAGTGCTTGGTCGAAGTGGATGCGCCGAACCCCGTCTGGGCCCGCACATACTGGTCCTCGAAGGCCTCGATCTCGGCCTTGGCGCGGGCGCTGCCATCGAGCTTGGAGAAGAGGTAGGCCAGCAGGAACGCGATCGGCATGGCAAACAGGGCCGGCTGGGTGTAGGGGAAGAGGGCCGCCTTCCGGCCGACCACGTCCACCCAGACGGATTTCGACAGCACCACGAAGATCACGGCGGAGAAGAGCCCGCCGTAGCCGCCCCAGAGGGCGCCACGGGTCGTCAGGCCCCTCCAGTACATGGAGAGAATGAGCACCGGGAAGTTCGCTGCCGCCGCCACACCGAAGGCGAGGCCGACCATGAAGGCGATGTTCTGCTTCTCGAACAGGATGCCGAGGACGATGGCAACGATGCCCAGGCAGATGGTGGCGATCTTCGACACCCGGATCTCGGTGATCTCGGAAGCCTTGCCCTTCATGATCACCCGGGCGTACAGGTCGTGGGAGATGGCCGAGGCGCCCGCCAGGGCCAGGCCGGAAACCACGGCCAGGATGGTGGCGAAGGCCACCGCCGCCAGGAAGCCGAGCAGCATGTTGCCGCCCACGGCCTTGGCCAGGTGCATGGCGACCATGTTGCCGCCGCCGATCAGCTTGCCGCCGACCTTGCCCCCCTCGAAGAAGGTGGGATCCTGGCCGACGATGATGATGCCGCAAAGCCCGATCAGGAAGATGACATTGAAGAAATAGGACACGAAACCGGAGGCGTAGAGCACGGATCTGCGGGCTTCCTTGGCGTTGCTGACCGTGAAGAACCGCATCAGGATGTGGGGCAGTCCCGCGGTCCCGAACATCAGTCCAAGGCCGAGCGAGATGGCGGTCACCGGATCCGCGAGCAGGCTGCCGGGGTACATGAGCTTGGGACCCAGCTTGTGCACGGCGGTGGCCCGCTCGACCAGGACGTGGTAGGAGAAGCCGAACTGGCTCATGGCCAGGAGCATGACCAGCGTGCCGCCGAAGAGCAGCATGCAGGCCTTGATGATCTGCACCCAGGTGGTGGCCATCATGCCGCCGAAGATGACGTAGAACATCATGAGGATGCCGACGATGAAGATCGCGACCCTGTATTCCAGGCCGAAGAGGAGCTTGATGAGCTGCCCGGCCCCGACCATCTGCGCCAGCAGGTAGAAGCAGACCACGGTCAGCGAGGAGATAGCGGCCATGGTGCGGACCTTGCCCTGGTCCAGGCGGTAGGCCGTGATGTCCGAGAAGGTGAAGCGGCCCAGGTTGCGGAGGCGCTCGGCCATCAGGAACAGGATGATGGGCCAGCCGGCGAAGAAGGCCAGCATGTAGATGTAGCCATCGTAGCCCTGGCCGTAGACCATGGCGCTGAGGCCGAGGAGCGTGGCGGCGGACATGTAGTCGCCGGCGATGGCCAGACCGTTCTGGAAGCCGGTGATGTCGCTGCCGGCCGTATAGAAATCAGAGGTGGACTTGGTCCGGCTGGCTGCCCAGTAGGTGATCCCCATGGTCAGGCCCACGAACAGGCAGAACATGATGATCGCGTGCCAGTTGGTCGGCTGCTTCTCCATGATGCCCCCCAGAGGTGGGCCAGCTATGGCCGAAGCCGAAGCGGTCAGGAGGCCCAGGGCGGTGCCAATGCGAGGGAGGCGGCTCATCACTTGTTCTCCTTCTGGGCGGCCTTGACGATTTCCTGGGTCATCTCATCGAACTCGCCATTGGCGCGTCGGACGTACACCGCCGTGAGGACCCAGAAGAAAATGAACATGAACAGTTCGACCGCGACGCCGATGGTCAGCATCCCGCCGGCCACGAGGGGGCGCCCGAGCAGGGCCGGCTTGAAGGCCACCACCAGCACGAAGCCGTAGAACATCCCCAGGACAATGAAGGCCAGGGTCCAGGCGAAACGACCCCGTCGGGCTACGAGCCGCTGGAATTTGGGATCGGTCCGCATTCGTTCGTACATTTCACTGCTCATGGCAGTACCTCCTCCTATATGGGAGTGATGGACGGACCTACCCATGGAGTGGCATGGGTATTCCGAAATGGTTTGTGGGTTTACTTGGGGTAAGCATACAGAAGAGGAACCAGGCACGGCAATAAATCCGAGCGCGGGGGCAGGAGGCCGTCTCGCCTTGGCGATGCGGGCCCGCTGGGACGAGGGGCAGCGGTCCTCGACAGCCGGCTAGAGATCCCGCGAGTTCGAAGCCTTCAGCCGCTACCCAACCAAAGGCCGCCTCGCGGCGGCCTTTGGTTGGGTAGACCAACGGACGGCCTGGAGGACGATCACACACTCCTTATCGCCAGAGAGCGTTTCGGGCGGGAAGGGGTCGAGTGGTAACACAGAGAGGGCTTTTTGCCCCCAGGGGGAGCCGAGAATCGGAGAAGCGGCTAGTCCTGGCAACTCTAGGCGGCCATCGGACCTTGCTGGGCAGCCGGAAGTCGAGAGCATGGCTTCTTTCTAAGTGCCCATGAATCATTGAAAAAGGACTGTCATACAACCCGATTGGACTGGTAACACAAGCGCCTGGCATTTCGCCAGGCGCTTTCATGGTTGGGGAGGAAGGATTCGAACCCTCGGTACGCAGGATCAAAACCTGCTGCCTTACCACTTGGCTACTCCCCAGGCGGAAACTCAAGGATAGCGCGGGTCCGCGCCAGGCCAAAGCCCCCCAGGCCCGGGGCCTAGGACCCGGCCTTGGGCGTGAAGCCGAACTCCTCGACGCCCAGGAGGTCGGGACGCACCTGGGCGGCCTCGCCGCGCTCGATCCGGCTGATGGCGCGCCGACCGGTGGCGGTCTCGTAGGCCAGGAGCACCTTCTCCTCGATCTCTTCGCGGAGGGTGTTGTTGAGCGGGTAGGCGATGTCCTTGAAACTGCCGTCCCGCTTCCGGCGGCTGGGCATGGCCACGAAGTAGCCCTCCTCGCTCTCCACGACGCGCAGGTCACCCACCAGGAAGCAGTCCTCGATGACCAGGGCGGCGAAGGCCTTGAGCTTGTCGTCGCCCTCGATCTTGTTGATGCGGATGTCGGTGATATTGAGCATGGGGCGTCCTCAGGCTTCAGTCCTCGGCCTCCGGGGGGGAGGCCGCTCTCCAGGTTATCCGATCTCGATCCAGCCCCACTGGCGGCCGGTCTTGTCGCCGCGCCGGTAGGAATAGAGCAGGTCGGGCCTGCAGACGGTGCACAGGGCCACGCTGCCGTCGCGGGTGGGGTTCAGGCCCAGGTCCAGGGCCTGGCTCCGCAGGAACCCGTGCAGGTCCAGGTGGGGGCGTCCGGCAGGCCCCCGGGTGCACAGGTGTTCGGACCAGGCGGGATCCTGCCGGGCGGCTTCGATGACTTCCTCGCCCACTTCGAAGTGGCAGGCCAGGATCGCGGGGCCAAAGGCCCACACCAGATTCCCGGGCTCCCCCCCCAGGCTGCGGTAGATGGCCACGCCGCGGCGCAGGATCCCGCCCCCGGGATCCGGATCGCCGTGCCCCGTGGCCCCCCGCCAGCCCGCGTGGAGGGCTGCCACCCAGGGCCTTCCATCCCGCAACGGTCCGGCCAGCAGCACGGGTACGCAGTCGGCCACCCGCACCCCGAGGCGAAGCCCCGGAACCGTGCTCCAGGTCCCATCCCCCTCGACGACGCTCCCGGAAGCCTCCACGATGCCGCAGCGATGCACCTGGTTCAGGCGCCGGTCCGGAAGGGCCTCCGGGGGATCCAGGCGGGTCGAGAAGCCCCAGCTCAGGGGGAACGGAGGCGGGACTGCCGGCGTCAGCACAGGCCCGCTATCGGTCGAGGCGGGCTTCCAGCCACTGCTTGATCCGGTTGGCATCGCCAAGGCGGCTGTACTTGCCCCAGGAATCCAGGAGGATGACGAGCACGGGCCGGTTCGCCAGCATGGCCTGCATCACCAGGCAGCGGCCAGCTTCCTCAATGTAGCCGGTCTTGGAAAGGCCGATGTTCCAGCGAGGATTGCGCACCAGGGCATTGGTGTTGGGGAACTGGATGCTGCGGCGGCCGCTCTGGAGGGTGGTTCCGGGGCGGGTGGTGAAATCGCGGATCTCGGGGTAGCGGTAGGCGGCCTCCAGGATCCGGGCCAGATCCCAGGCCGTGGCCACATTGCCGCTGGAGAGGCCCGTGGGATCCTCGAACCGGGAGCCACTCAGGCCCAGTTCCCGCGCCTTGGTGTTCATGGCCTCCACGAAGGTGGGCAGCCCCCCCGGGAAGGTGCGTCCCAGGGCATGGGCGGCCCTGTTCTCCGAGGCCAGCAGGGCGAGCAGAAGCGCCTGCTCCCGGGGCAGGCGGGTCCCCACGGGCAGCCGGGACCGGCTGTGGCGCAGATCATCCTTGTCGCCCTCGGTGATGGTCAACAACTCGTTGGGGTCCAGGTGGGCATCCAGCAGCACCATGGCCGTCATGAGCTTGGTCAGCGAGGCGATGGGCACCACGGCCTCGGCCTGCTTTTCCACCAGGGCCTGTCCGGTCCACTGATCCAGTACCAGCACGGAGGCGGATTTCAGGGACAGGCGGGCAGGGGAGGGGATGGCCGCAGCGAGGGCCACCCATCCTGCGCACACAAGTCCCAGCCAACGCATGGTCCTGCTCAGCTTCATGCCTACTCCAGAAGATTTCGACTGTCGCCACCTTTTCCTAGTCTATCGGATCCGGCAGGTCTTGGCTTAAGGGTTCATGGCCATAGCAGAACCAGCAGACTCAGGTCCGTGATGGCCCAGGCCCCCAGGCCCCAGTACATCCCGTTCTCGTGCTGGGGGTCTGTCCAGGACCGCCAGCCCCGCATCCAGGGGATGAGGACCGCCAGCCAGGCCGCCAGGGAGGGCAGGAGGTAGAGCGGAGGCCGTCCCTGAGCCAGGAGGCCGGCCAGGAAGAAGACATGGGCGATCAGGGAGGTCAGCAGGGCCAGGGTCAGACTGCGGCCCACCCCCAGGCGGATGGTGAGGGTCTGGTCGCCCCGGCGGCTGTCCTCGGCGACTTGGTAGATCTGGGTCATGGGATAGAGGGTGGCGAAAAGGAAGGCGAAGCCGATGGAGGCCAGCAGGACCGTGCGGCTGAAGGGGCGTCCCGTCAGGGCCCATCCCGCCAGGGGGGTGAGCAGGCCGAATCCCACACAGTTGATGACCAGATCCCAACCCGCTCGGGCCTTGAGCCGCGGGGGGGGAACCGAATAAAGCACACTCATGACCACACAGGCGAGGTTGATGAGGGCAAAGGGCAGGGGGAGCAGGAACCCCAGGACGGCCGAACTCCCCAACAGCCCGGAGGAAAAGGCCAGCAGGTGCTCCGGGGGCCTGGGTGGAGCCTTCAGGTAGCCGATGTCGCCCTCGTCCTTGTCGAATGCGCTGTTGATGGCGAGGGTGCCGCCGTTCATCAGGCCCACGAAGATGAACCATCCGAGAAAGGAGGTTCCTCCTGGCAGGCCCCAGCCGGCGGCCAGGAGGGTGCCCAGGAGGAAATGGGCCGACATGATGGGCCATTCCAGGGGGCGGAGGTGCAGCAGGTAGGGCATGGCCCGGGCGCCCACCAGCTTCTCGAAAAACCTGCGGATCGGATATCGGGTCGCCGTCATGCGATGCCTTCTCGGCGGAGCGGCTGGACTTCCCCGGAGGGGCGGCGGGGTTCGACCAGCTCCTCCATGGCTGCAAAGAGGTGGGGCAGGCTGAAGTCGGTGTCGACACACATGCCGTGGGGCAGGGACAGTGGGATCACATAGGACGGGACCTCCGGCATCTTGGTGAGTCCCTTGAGCAGACGGTCTGTGCAGCTCACGGCCACGATGAGGTCCGGGTTGTACTCCCGCGCCTCGCGGTAGGCCTTGTGGCTCCGGTTGAAGATCCGGCCCTCCCAGCGGTTCAGGAGGGCCGCGTTCATGTAGTCGCCCACGGCGCAGAGGCCGCAGTCGTAGCAGGCCTGGAGGTCATCGAGGACGCCGGCCTTGCAGCGGGCCATCTGGATGCAGTGGGGCAGCAGGATGAGGGCCCGCCGGGCCCGGCGGGTGGCGAAGGCCTCCCTGACCCGTCGGTTGTTGTGGCCGCAGAAGGAGAGAATCCAGGTGTCCTCCTGGCCCAGCCACCGGGCCAGGGGTCGCAAGGCATGGGCCCAGAGGGTGTCCTGGCGCATGATGGCCGTCCGGTTGCGGAGGAAGGCCTTGCCCCGGAGAAAGCTGGGCCAGGCGGCGGCCAGCGCGGCAACGCCGGCCAGCATCCACCAGCCGCGCACGGCGCCATGCAGGGTCGACTCGACCAGGGCGGTGGCCGCCAGGCCCAGGGGCAGGCCCCGGCGCACCCAAAGGAACAGCGCGCCGCCCTCCTCAGGCAGGGGCCCCGGGGCAGGCAGGGTCCGGGGCGCCTTCATTTGGCCGATCCTGCCAGCCCGACCATCTTCCTCTTCGCCTGCGCTGCAGGCTCAGGCCGCGCGGGTCGGCGGTTGCGAAGAAGCCAGGTGGGTTGCGTCATTTGGCCGATCCTGCCAGTCCGACCATCTTCCTCTTCGCCTGCGCTGCAGGCTCAGGCCGCGCGGGTCGGCGGTTGCCAAGAAGCCAGGTGGGTTGCGTCATTTGGCCGATCCTGCCAGTCCGACCATCTTCTTCAGGTCATCATCCTTCCAGCGCAGTCCGGCGCCGAAGAAGACCGTGCGCAGGTCCTTGTTGTCGATGTCCTGGATGCCGGCCTGGATATAGGCGCCCTTCCAGAACTGGTAGCTGCTGGTGAAGCGGTAACGCGGATTCGGCTTGTCGTCGCGCTTCATGAAATCGTAGGCGAGAAGCCCGAACCTCAGTCGGTCGTCCAGGGCGCGCAGTTCCACGCCGCCTCCACCCGTATTCTCGACGATGCCCGCGGTGAAGACGGCGGGGCCCAGGCGCTTGGCGAACTGGGCCGACATGGTGAAGGCCCGGTCCGTGGTGACCCACTTGACGTTCTGCGGGGTGGAAAGGGGCTGGCCCGTGATGGGATCCACCTGGGTGAAGGTCTGGGTGCTCTGGTTGATCTTGCCGTCCGGAGTCGAATTGAAGCCGAGTGCGTACCAGTAGTCCGGGCGGGGCGCGATTTCGAGACCGAGGCCGGCCATGCTGTCGCCGCGCTTGGACCACTGGGCCGCCCCCATGTCCAGGCGGAAATCCATCTTGTTGAAGCCGCCCAGCAGGTTGTTCACATTGTCCACGGCATCATTGATCTTCTTGACGGTCGTCTCGTCGTTGAGCAGCTTGCCGATGGTGCCCTGGCCACTGTTGAGGCGGTCGGTGAGGACCTTGATGTTGTCGGCTGACCCCTGGAAGCTCTGGGCCAGCTTGCGGATGTCGCCGACGACGCCCTTCAGCTCGGGGCGGTTCTCCTCCAGGATCGCGTTGAGGTTCTTGCCGATCGTCTCGAACTGCTGGGCCATTCGAGGCAGGCGCTCCCGCAGGTCGCTGGAGAGGGCCTCCACGTTCGCCATGGTGTGGTCGATGGCACCGTGGTTCTCCTGCGCCATGGAGCGGAATTCTCCAGTCAGCACGCGGATGTTGTCCACGATCTCGTCAAGTTTCTGGCGCCCCTGCTCGCCGCCGATGGACTCGTTCAGGGCGAAGGTCACGCCCTTCACGTTTTTGCTGATCTCAGAGAGCGACTCCATGAGGTTGTCGAGACTGACGCCGGGCTTGCTGGGCAGCGGCGAGCCTTCTGGAAACGGACCCTTGGCACTGTGGCCCGGGTCCAGGTCGACGAATTTCTCCCCCAGGATGCCGATGGACCCCAGGGAGACGGTGGCATCCCCGTAGATCGGGACCTCGTTCGAGATGCCCAGTGCCACGCGGGCCCTGCCGTTCTCGAGGGAGATGGTGCGGACGGACCCCACGGACACGCCGGCGATGCGCACGGCGCTCTGGATGTTCAGGCCCGCCACGGAATCGAAGAAGGTGAACCGTTCCGACTGGTTGCGTTTTCCACCGACCTCCAGCTTTTCGGCACGGAAGATCAGCACGGCCAGCAGGACGATGGCGCCCGTGAAGAAGAGACCGACCTTGGTTTCGAGCTTCATTGCGACCTCGTGGGGGGTTGGTTAGGCACTCTTGCGCTTGGGCGGCGGCGGATCCTGCAGGAAGGGGCCGTCCGCATCCCCCCGCAGGAACTGCTGAATCACCGGATGCGGATTCGCCTTGAAGTCTGCCGGCGCCTGGCAGGCCAGGCACTCCCCCCGGAAGAGCAGGGCGATGCGGTCGGCAATCTCGAAGGCTGATTTCAGGTCGTGGGTGATGGTGATGGTGGTGACTCCCAGTTCATGCTTGAGGTCCAGGATCACGCGGCCGATGACATCCGTCATCACGGGATCCAGGCCCGTCGTGGGCTCGTCGAAGAGCAGGATCTTGGGCTTGAGGGCGATAGCCCTGGCGAAGCCCACGCGGCGCTTCATGCCTCCCGACAGCTCTGCGGGTTTCAGCTTGTCCGTGTCCTTCATGCCCACCAGCGACAGACACTCCTCCACCCGGGCCCGGACCTGGGCTTCCGTCATCTTGTGGTGCCGCCTCAACCCGAAGGCCACGTTCTCGAACACGGTCATGGAATCGAACAGGGCCGCCATCTGGAAGCACATGCCGATGCTCTGACGGACCTGGAAGAGTTCCTCGCGGTCCAGCTGGGCGATGATCTTGCCCTCGACGGACACGTGGCCCGAGTCCGGGGTGAGCAGGCCCATGATGTTGCGGAGCAGCACGGTCTTCCCGGTGCCGGACCCGCCCAGCACCACCAGGCTCTCGCCCTCCTCCACCTGGAGGTTCACATTTGAGAGCACGACCTTTGGACCGAAGGCCTTGGAGAGGTTGACGACGTCGATCAGGGGCATGTCGTCAGACCAGCAGCAGCTTGGTGAGGAAGAAGTCGGAAATCAGGATCCACAGGCTGCTCGTCACCACGCTGCTGGTGGGCGCGTTGCCCACGCCCTCGGCCCCCCCGTAGGTGCGGTAACCCTTCCAGCAGCCCACCAGGGCGATGATCATCCCGAACACGATGCTCTTGTAGATGGCGATGCGGAGATCCCGGAAGGCCAGCAGCTTGTAGAATTCGTTGCCGTAGACGTAGGCGCTCTGGCCTTCCACGCCCACCAGGATCAGGTAGCCACCCCAGAATCCGACATAGATGGACACGACCGTCAGGAGAGGGACCACCAGCATGGAGGCCAGCAGGCGCGGCACGAACAGGTAGTGGATCGGATCCGTGGCCAGACATTCGAGGGCGTCGATCTGCTCCGTGACCTGCATGGTGCCAAGTTCCGCAGCCATGGCGGAGCCGATGCGGCCCGAGAGCATGAGGCCCGTGATGACCGGGGCGAGCTCCCGCATCACGGCCAGGCCCTCGACCTGGGAGGCCAGCCCTTCGGCCTGGAACTGGCGGAAACCAAAGGCCAGCTGGACGGCGAACACCATGCTGACGGCCAGGCTCGTGAGGACCACCACGGGGATCGAGTTCACGCCCACGGAGTTGAACTGGTTCAGGAGGTTCTTGCCATCGAAGGGGCGCTTGAAGACGGCGGCGAAACTCCGGCCCGAGAGAACAGCGAAGTCCCCGAACGTATCCATGGCCCCCAGAACGGCTGTGCCAATCTTGTCGAATACCGCCAGGGCCATGGGACTCCGAACCGAAAGCACTAGCTTAGCGCAGTCCCCTTCTTCTGCCTGGACCGGAGGCTCGAGGCGCCCCCGTCCCGGGCCGTCTGCGGCACCCGGCTGAGGGCCAGCGCGTCAGCGGGCACGTCCTTGGTGATGGTGCTCCCGGCCCCGATGAGCGCGCCGTCCCCGATGGTCACGGGAGCGACCAGCTGGGTGTCAGATCCCACGAAGACATTCCGGCCGATGGTGGTCCGGTGCTTGTTCACGCCGTCGTAGTTGCAGGTGATGACGCCGGCGCCGATGTTTGTGCCCTCGCCGATCTCGGTGTCGCCGAGGTAGGCCAGGTGGTTGGCCTTGGCGCCGCGGTGAAGTTTCGCCTTCTTGGTTTCCACAAAATTGCCGATGTGAACCCCTTCGGCCAGCTCCGTGCCTTCCCGCAGCCGGGCGAAGGGGCCGATCTTGGAACCGGCAGCCACCCGGGCCTGCTCGATGACGCAGTAGGGACGCACTTCCACGCCTTCGCCCAGGACCGAATCCGTGATCACCGTGCCCTGTCCGATCCGGCAACCCTCACCGATCTGGACCGAGCCCTCGATCCGCACGCCTGGTTCCAGGAGGACATCCCGCTGGAGGGTGACCCGGGGCCCCACCAGCGTGCTTTCGGGATGAAGGAAGGACACCCCCGCAGTCATCCAGTGCTGCTGGATCCTGCGCTGGGCCGCCGCCTGGAGGGCCGCCTGGTCCTGGCGTGAATTCATGCCCGCCAGTTCCTCCGGATCGCACAACTCCACGGTCACGGGGATCTCCTGGGCCACCGCCACCACGGCATCCGTCAGGTAGTACTCCTTCTGGGCATTGTGGTTGGTCAGTCCCAAAAGGGCCCTGCGCAGGGTTGGCCAGGGCAGGGCGTAGGCTCCGCCATTCACGCGCCGGACCTCCAGCTGCTCCGGGGTGGCGTCCTTCGCCTCGACCATCCCGGCGAGGCGCCCGTCCGGGTGCTGGAGCACCCGGCCGTAGGCACCGGGGTTGGGCATATCCATGGCCAGCAGGAGGTTCTCGGCCCCACAGAGGTGCGAGGCCGTGGCCGCCGTCGTGAGGGGCACATCCCCGCAGAGGATGGCCACGCGCGTGGCGCCGAGACGATCCAGTTCAGGGATGCAGACCTGGAGCGCATGACCGGTGCCCAGGGGCTCGCCCTGGTCCACGGCGGAGACCGGGCAGGGGAGGAGGCCGGCCCTGTGCCAGGCTTCCAGGGCCGCCAGGACCGCTTCTTTCCCGTGGTGGACGACCAGGATGGCGCCGCCGAGTCCAGAGGGCAGGGCGCGCAGGACCCAGAGCAGCGAGGGATCCCCGAGGATCGGGTGCAGGACCTTCGGAAGTTTAGATTTCATGCGAGTTCCGAGGCCCGCCGCCAGAATCACCGCCACCGTGGACATGCCGCCTCCTTGAACCAGCCTACAACAGCCCCCGGGTCGGAGAGCCGCCCGACGTTCACCCTCCTGCCCCGGGGGCCGGTCCGGACGGGCGGGTCTCCTGGGACAGCCGAACGGCCAGGGCTGTGGCCTCGAGGAAGTTCTCCCCGTCGGCGATCCATCTCCCGGCCTTGTCGAAGGCGGTCCCGTGGTCCGGGCTTGTGCGGACGAAGGGCAGTCCCAGGGTCAGGTTCACGGCCTTGGCGGGCTCCAGGAGCTTGACCGGAATGAGCCCCTGGTCGTGGTAGAGCGCCACCACCAGGTCGAACTCGCCGCGCGCCGCCCGCTGGAACAGGCTGTCCGAGGGCCACGGCCCCGTAAGCACGGGCGAGATGAGCGGCTCGGGGCGGAGGGCGGCTTCAGCCCTTGCGAGGGCCGCCTCGAGAAGGCGCTCCTCGCCGCCGAACGCACCCTCTTCTCCGGCATGGGGGTTCAAGGCGCAGAGGGCCACCCTGAGGTCGGATTTTCCCGTCAGCTGGATGAATTGGCGGGTGGAGAAGACGAGGGTCTCGGCGACGGCGTCGGCGTCCAGGCCTTCCACTACCGAGCGCAAGCTCTGGTGGACCGTGTGGAGGACCACGTTCAGCCGGGGACTGACGAAGGCCATGCGGGTGATGGAGGCCCCGGAGAGGTCCCGGAGGAATTCCGTGTGTCCTGGTATGGGGTAGCCGGCCAGATGGGCGGCGGACTTGGCCATGGGCAGGGTGACCAGGGCGTCGGCGGTGCCATCCAGGGCCATCAAGGCCGCGACCCGGATGGCCTCGACCGTGGCCCGGCCCGAGGCGGCGGAACCCGTCCCCATCACCAGTTGATCGACCCCGATGTCCGGGGTGGGATCCAGCCACAGGGCCTCCCCCAGGCTGCTGGACAATGGCCGTGTGAAAGACGAAAAAACTACCTGGCAGGTGGTTAATGTCGCCATACCTGTTGCTATTGTACTTGTATTCGCATCAGCCT
>CAIMBM010000246.1 GCA_903839205.1 uncultured Holophagaceae bacterium
AGGGCCATGAGGCCCGCCTGGGGCGCGGCCAGCTGCTTGGAGCCGAAGCCGGCGTCCAGGGAGAGCACGGCCTTCTTCTGGTCCGCAGGCAGCTGCCGGACCTGGTCCAGGGTGTAGGTCTGGCCGTCAGGGGCCGTGACGACCTGCACCTGCTGGGCCGCCAGCTGGGCGATGCGCTTGGTGCCCTGGGCGGAGATGTCGCCCTCGTGGAGCACCATGAGGGGGATGAAGAGCACCACCGAGGCCAGGGCCACCCCCAGAAGGTCGCCCATTTCCATGCGCCAGGGGGTGCCACCCAGGATGTGGCCAGCCTTGAGGTCCTGGAGCATCTCGCCGGCCACGGCGGCGCTCACGCAGACCACGGCGGCCACGCCCAGCACGGCGGCGACGCCCTCCCGGCCCTTCACGCCCAGCAGCACCATCACGAGGGCGGTGATGACCAGGGCCGTGAGGGTGAGGCCGGAGATGGGGTTGTTGCTCGAGCCCATGATGCCCACCAGGTAGCCGCTGATGGCGGAGAAGAAGAAGCCCAGGATCACCACCACCAGGGCCGCCACGAAGGAGACCAGGGGGCTCACCTGGAAGATGCGCCAGGTGATGAGGAAGGTCACCAGGGCGGCGAAGCCGAGTCCAAAGAGGACGTAGGTGAAGGGCAGGTCCTTGTTGACCCGCTCCACCACGTGCTCGCCGGCGGCGGCCTTCTTCATGTCGGAGACGGAGCGGGTGAGGCCTGTGGCCAGGCTCTTGCGCATCTTGAAGAGGGTGAAGCTGGCCCCCATGAGCATGCCGCCGATGGCGATGGGGCGGACGATGAACTTCCACACGGAGTAGGACAGGGCGATCCAGTCCCCCTGGGGGGCGCCCTCGGGCAGCACGCCGGGGGCCAGGAAGTAGGTGATGATGGGCACCAGCAGGCCCCAGGCGAGGATGCCGCCGGAGAAGTTCAGGGCGCCGAGCCGGGGCCCGATGATGTAGCCCACGCCCATGTACGCGGGGCTGATCCCCGGCGAGCTGAGCAGCATGCCCCCCATGACCTTGGCCTTCCAGCCCTGGACGAGGCCGATGCTGGTGGTCTTGAAGGCGATGAACCGCTCCCAGGCGCTGGCGAAGAGCGAGACCTGCACCAGGGCCTGGATGGTCGCGCCGATGCCCATGGCGCCGAAGAGGAATTTGGTGCCGCTGCCACCCCGGGCGCCGGCCTTGTGGATTTCGGCGGCTGCCACGCTCTCGGGGTAGGGCAGTTCGGCATCCTCCACCATCACCCGGCGGAGCAGCGCCACGAACATGATGCCCAGCACGCCCCCGGCGAACATGATCAGCGAACTGGTCACGTAGTTCCCGGCGGTGAAGAAGCGGGGCCAGACCCCGCTGATGACGAAGGCCGGAATGGTGAAGATGGCGCCGGCGGCGACCGACTCGCCAATGCTGCCCACGGTCCTGGCCATGTTCTCTTCCAGGATGGTGCCCTTCATAAGCTTGATGAGGGCCATGCCGATGACCGCCGCCGGATAGGTGGCGGCGATGGTCATGCCGGCCTTCAACCCCAGGTAGGCGTTGGCTGAGCCGAGCACCACGGCCATGACGAGGCCGATGAGCACCGCCCGCAGCGAGAATTCCCGCAGGTTCTGGTCGGAGGGGACAAAGGGTTGCATCGGTGCTCCTGAAAAGGCACTGAGAGGTAAGAAAATACAGAATGTAGCGGATAGTCTAATACCGAACCCGATCCGGTTGGTACCTCCCAGGCCGCGCCAGTGGCAGGGATCCGGCCACAATGGGCTGTTCCTGTCCACGGAGGATCCGTCATGCGCCTGGTGAACGCCCTTGCGACCGCCGGTCTGACCCTGCTCCTTGGATGCCAGTCCGTGCCCCCCATCACGGTTCCGCAGACCGCCAACGCCCAGGTGCCCCAGGGGCCGCCGCCCAAGCCCAGGATCGCGCTGGTGCTGGGGGGTGGTGCGGCCCGGGGCTTCGCCCACGTGGGGGTCATACGGGCCCTGGAGCAGGAGAAGATCCCCATCGACATGGTGGTGGGCACCAGCGTCGGCAGCCTCATCGGCGCGATCTACGCCGCCGACCTCAGCAGCTTCGACCTGGAATGGACCGCCTTCCAGTTAGAGAAGGAGGACCTCTTCGATTTCGGGGTGCTCAACGCCTTCGTGGGAATGGGGCTCGCCAAGGGCGACAAGCTGGAGGCCTGGGTGAAGGGCCACGTCCGGACCGCCAACATCGAGAACTTGAAGATTCCCTTCGCCGCGGTGGCCAGCGACCTGAACTGGGGCTACGAAGTGGTGCTCGACAAGGGCTCCCTGGCCCGGGCCGTCAGGGCCAGCGCCGCCATCCCGGGCGTCTTTCCGCCGGTCCAGCACCAGGGCAAGATCCTGGTGGACGGGGGCGTGGTGGACAACATCCCCATCGCAGTGGCCAGGGCCAGGGGGGCGGACATCGTGATCGCGGTGGATATCAGCGCGAACGTGGGGAATACCAACATCAGCAACCTGCTGGACGTCACCCTCCAGGCCACGAACATCATGTTCGCCCGCAACGTGGAGCAGGCCAAGAAGAACGCCGACATCCTCATCACGCCCGCGGGCATCGGGGATGTCGGAATGCTCGACTTCACCCAGAAGAAGCGCTGCATGCTGGCTGGCATCGATGCCACCAAGCAGGCCATGCCGGACGTCCACAAGGTCATCGATGCCTGGGTCGCGGCCCACGCGCGACCCGCGGTCCCGGCCCCCTGATCGCTGCGCCCCATGCCCCTTCTCACCAGCAAGGCCAACCCGCGCTTCAAGGACCTGCAGTCCCGACTCCGGCAGGGAGGGGCCCGGCGGGAGGCCACCCTGCTGCTGGGAGAAAAGCTCATCCAGGCCTGGGCTGAGACGCGACAGAACCCCGCCGGCCGCCGCCTGTCCCCGGCCCTCTGGCTGCGCCTGGAGCAGACCGATGCCCACCCGCTGGAGGCCAGCCTCGGCGTGGAGACCCTGGTGCTGGGCGAGGCCCTCATGCGGGAGCTGGCCGAGGCGGGCAGCCCCCCCCGCCAGGCGCTGCTCATGGACCTGGGCCCGGAGCCCGCCGGCCCGCTGGCCTCCCGCGTGATCGGGGCCTGGGGCATCCAGGATCCCGGGAACCTGGGGGCCATCCTCCGGAGCGCCGCGGCCTTCGGCTTCCAGGAGGCCCTGCTGGGTCCCGGCTGCGCCGATCCCTTCCACCCCAGGTCCCTGAGGGGCAGCATGGGCGCCGCCTTCCTCCTGCCCCTCCGGCGGGTGGAGGCCCTGGCTCCCGACTCCGGGCGCTGGTTCGTCCTGGATGGCGCCGCCGGCGCCCTCCCCCTGGCGGAAGCGGACCTGTCCGAACCCCTCCGCCTCTGGGTCGGCAACGAAGGCCACGGCTGGCAGGGCGTGGACCTGCCCGGTGGGGTCCGGCGCCTGGCCATTCCCATCCAGGGCCTCGAGAGCCTGAACGCCTCTGTGGCCGCGGGCATCGCCTGCTATGAAACGGCCCGGAGGTCCCTGCGTTGAAATCCGGCTGGCTCCTTTGCATCTTCAGTTCCCTGGTCCTGGCCGGGCTCTTCATGCTGGCCTTCCGGTTCCCGGGGGCGCTGGGAGGCTGGCTGGAACCCACCATGGCCCTGCTGTTCCCCCTGCTGCTGCTGGACGGGCTGTTCAAGGGGCGCCCTGCCTTCTGGACCTGGCTGAGCCTCCTGGGGGGACTCGTCCTCCTCTACCTGTGGGTGCCCCAGACCCTCGCCAGCAAGGGTGGCCTGCCCTATGGCGTGGCCCTGCTCGGCATGCTGCTCATGAGCCTGTGGGAGGCCACGGGCCTCTGGCTGGTGGCCCTGGGATCGCGCTGGGCCTTCCGCCGCTCCGGGGCCCTGGCCGCGGCCTGCGCCGCGGCGCTCCTCCTCCTCGTCTGGGAGAGCTGGGGTTTCCACGTCTATCCCTGGACCTGGGGCGCGGCCTTCGGGTCCCTTCCCTGGACCGCGCGGGCCGCGGCCTTCGTGGGCACCTCGGGCCTGTCCGCCCTGGCCTGGGGAACGGGGGCCTGGATGGCGGCCACCCTGGCCGGGGGGGGGACCCCCCGCCGGGCCCTGGCCGGGCCCGGTCTCGCCCTCGGGTGTTTCCTCCTGGCGGGCGGCGCCTGGTACCTGCTCCCCCGGGGACCGGAGCGCGCCCTGGACGTGGCCATGGTCCAGCCCAACTTCCCGGCGGGCCACCAGTGGGCGGGGATGGAATCCGAGATGTGGCGGCGCAGCGACGCCCTGCTGAAGGCCCGGGGCTGGCCCCGCCCAGGACGCGCCACCCTGCTGCTCTGGCCCGAGAGTTCCGTGCTGGGCCGGGACGACCGCCAGCCCGATGCCCGCCTCAGTGTCGAAGCGGCTTCCCGCGGCGTGGCCTGGCTCTTCGGCACGGAGGGAGGCCCCTATAACCTGGTGCGCGGTGAAGCGGCCGGCGGGCCCTCCTTCATCTTCGCGAAAATTGATCCCATGGCCTTTGGAGAGCGCAACCCGGGTCCGGCGCCCTTCCGGAAATGGATGGACCGGCAGATGGGCATCACCTCCCAGGAGGCGGGTGATTTCAGCCAGGCCTGCGCCTTCGTGGTGCCCTCGCCCGGGGGCGAGGTGCGGGTCCACCCCCTCATCTGCAGCGAGGCCCTGATGCCGGAGCGGGCCCGCCGCGGCCTGGCTCTGGGCCGGGCCGACCTGCTCACCAACCACACCAACGACGGCTGGTTCGACCGGAGCATCGCCACGGACCTGCATGCGGCCCAGATCCGCCTGCGGGCCACGGAACTGGGCGTGCCGCTCCTCCGCGCCACCCTCACCGGGAAATCCGGGGTCTTCCGCGAGGACGGAAGCTTCCAGCTCTGGGGCGAACCACTCAGCGAGGGCGCCTACGCCGTCGACCTGCGCTGGCGTGGGGTCCACACCCCCGCACGTTCGGCCTGGCTCATCCCGTGCCTGATGTCCGCCCTGCTGGCCGCTTGCGTCCTGCTAGGATGGAAGGCCCCTCTCGGAAAACCCCGATGATCTGTGATCTTCTCGCCCCCTCGCCCCTCGCGACACCCATTGGCACCGTGGCCTTTTTCGACGAGACCTGGAGCGTGGACCCCCGCGAGCTCCAGATCTTCTTCCAGGCCGAGCAGGTCCACTGGACCGCCGACCGCACCATCGAACAGTGGCGGAAGCTGCTGGCCTGCTCCCGCATGCTCACGGCCCGCCTGGTGCCGGAGGGCCACATGGGGGGGCGGCTGGTGGCGGCCACGCGGCTCTGGTCCGACCATGCCCACGAGGCCAAACTCTACGATGTGGTGGTGGCGAAGGATCTCACCCGCTTCGGCATCGCCACCGAGCTGGTGAAGTGGGCGCTGCGCCATCCCTGGGTGGGGGACGTGAACCGCTTCGTGCTAGAAACCCGGGACGCGGCCAATTTCTACCCCCGCTTCGGCTTCCGGCCCGGTCAGGAACTGGATGGCATCCACCTGCGCGTGAAGACCGCCGAGCTCAAGGCCCGGGGCCTCCGATGACCGGAGCGCATCCCACCACCGCCCTCCAGCCCCTCATCCTGGCCAGCGGCAGCCCCAGGCGGCGCCATTGGCTGGAGGCCATGCGCATCCCCTTCGAACTGCAGGTGCCCCAGGTGGATGAAACCCCCCTGCTGGACGAGGACCCCGGGGACCTGGTGCTTCGGCTGGCGGAACTGAAGGCCGAGGTCATCGCCCATCGCAACCCGGGCCGCTGGGTCATGGCCGCGGACACGACGGTGGCCGTGGACCACCACACCTTGAACAAGCCCAAGGACGTGGAGGACGCGGTGCGGATGCTCACCCTGATCCAGGGACGGGCCCACCAGGTGCACACGGGCTTCTGCCTCCAGTGGAACAGCACCATCCACAGCTTCGTGGACACGGCCCAGGTCTTCTTCCGACCGCTGACCGAGGCGCAAATCCGCTGGTACATCAGCACCCGGGAGCCCATGGACAAGGCCGGCGCCTACGCCATCCAGGGCATCGGGGCCCTCTTCATCGAGACAGTCCAAGGCAGTTTCTCCACCGTGATGGGGCTGCCGGTCGAGCGGATGGGCGCGCTCTTCGGACACCTGGGCCTGCTGAAACCCTGGATCGGATTTCCCAAAGAGGTCTGAAAAACATTGGAGATCCGGGACCTGGTCCTGGAGGAAATCGCCCTCCAGGGGTCTCCAAATATAAACCACCCAAAAATCCTCTTACCTGCATGGAAATATCTCAGAAAAAATAGGTAAACATCTGCTCGCCGATACTCTATCATCGTGATCTGCGGCACATTTTCTAAACACTCGCTCCAAAGCCTGTTGGCGCTGGGCGGGACCGGGTCTGGCCTCGGCCCAAACCCCCTTTCTTTTTCAGGCCCGCGGATCCACGCCCAAAAAGGGACGGCCCTTCTCTCCCCGGGGCCTGCCAGAATCCTGGTCGATCGATCCGCATCACTGAGCACCGATTCACCGTTCCCCGATGGCCTCCCGGCATGGTCCGCGGGCCAGCGTTTTCCAAGGGGTTGTGCATGCACCGATTTGACCGAGCGTTCCGCTTCGTCCTGCCGGCCGCGGCCGTGGCGGTCCTGGCCACCGTCCTGAGCGTGGGATGGTTCACCCAGCCGGACCGCTTTGCCAAGGGCTATGCCCCCGAACAGCCCATCCCCTTCTCCCACGAGCTGCACGCAGGCACCCTCCGCATGCCGTGCCAGTACTGCCACTCGGGAGTCGACAGGTCCAGGCATGCGGGAATCCCCAGCGTGGACCTCTGCATGGGCTGCCACAAGGTGACCCGCACGGACCGCCCCGCCATCCAGAAGCTCACCCGCATTGCCAACTCCGGCGAGCCCATGCCCTGGCAGCGGGTCCACACCCTGCCCGACCACGTCTTCTTCGATCACCGTCCCCATGTGAGCGCAGGCATCGCCTGCCAGAGCTGCCACGGAGAGGTGCAGACCATGAAGGTGCTCACGCGGGAGATGGGCCTGCGCATGGGCAACTGCCTGGGCTGTCACCGCGATCCCCACGCGGTCCTGCCGCAGGGGTCGAAGATCACCCGGGGCGCCGAGCACTGCAGCGCCTGCCACCGCTAGGAGCACCGACGATGGCCGATATCCGACATCCGCTTCTTGCCCGGGCCGCGGCCCTCCTGGCGGGGCCCTTCCTCCTGGGTCAACGCGCCCTGGCCCTCCCCTTCATCGCGGGGAAGGGGCCTTCGCCGGAATCCTCCCCCCGGGATGCCGCCCTCCGCATCTCCATCACGCCCCCCGAACACGCCAACAAGCGCCGTGGATGACCCGATGAAGACCCGACTCCCCGAACATGGCCCCCTCGAGACGCCCCGCTTCTGGCGGACCCTCGAAGAACGCATCGAGACGCCCGAGGCCCAGCGGGCCGCCCAGGACGAGTTCCTGCCGGGCGCTCTGCCCACCATCCATGACGACGTCCATGGCCTGCCGCCCCAGGACGGCTTCTCTCGCCGCGATTTCTTCGGCCTCGTGGGGGCCGCCGCTGCCCTGGCCGCCACCGTGGCCTGCGACCGGAAGGGCCAGGGGACCGTGGTGCCCTACACGAAGCGCCCGGTGGAAGTCACGCCCGGGGTGGCCAACTACTACGCCAGCGCCTTCCAGGAGGGCCGCCGGGTCTATCCCGTGCTGGTGAAGACCCGGGAGGGCCGTCCCATCCTGATCACGGGCAACGATGAGCATCCGGGCGTGAAGGGCAAGACCAGCCCCCGGGCCATGGCGGACGTGCTGCGCCTCTACGATCCCGACCGCCTCCGCGCCCCCAAATTGAATGGACGGGTCCTGGGCTGGGCCGAGGCCGAGACCAGCCTCCACCAGGCCCTTCGGGCCGCCAAGGACGCCGCCAAGCCCGTGCTCCTGCTCTCGGGCGCCCTGGTCTCCCCCAGCCGGAAGGCCCTGCTGGCGGACCTCAGGGCGGCCCTTCCCACCCTGGAGCACCTGGCCCTGGAGCCCGCCGCGGGCGATGCCGCCGAGGAGGCCGCCAGGGCCAGCTACGGCCAGACGGTGGAGCTCCGGCCCCGGCTGGCCAAGGCCCAGGTCATCCTGTCCCTGGGCGCGGACTTCTTGAACGGGGAAGACCCCGAGGCCCTCGCGGCCTGGGGGGCCAAGCGCCGCCTGAATCATGCGCGCGAGGCCATCAACCGCCTCTGGGTGCTGGAGGGGCCCCTCACCCTCACGGGCACCAACGCAGACCAGCGCCTGCCGGTGTCCCCCTCGCGCCTCGGGGCCGTGGCCTTCGCCCTGGCCCGGGAACTGGCGGCCAAGGGCCTCCCCCTGCCGGCGGGCACGGACCTGTCCGCCAGTTCCACCGGCGTTCCCGCCGGGGTGGACATCTCCCCCAAGACCTGGTCGAGCCTGGTCAAGGACCTCCATCAGGCTGGCCGTAACGCCGTCGTCCTCTGCGGCGCCCAGATGCCCGCCGAGGCCCATCAGGCCGCGCACCTGCTCAATGCCCTGCTCGGGTCGGAGGCCGTCGCCGTGCGCCCCGCCGAGCCCCTGGCCTCGATCAGGGATCTGGAGGCCGCGACCAGGGGCATGGCCGAGGGCCGCTATGCCGCCGTGCTCTTCTGGGACGTGAACCCCGCCTACAGCTACCCCAGGACCGCCGCCTGGAAGGAGGCCGTGGCCAAGGTGCCTTCCCGCACCTGGATCGGCCAGGTGGAGGACGAGACCTCCGCCCAGTGCCAACTGCAGCTGCCCGAAAACCACTGGCTGGAGAGCTGGGGGGATTTCAGCACCGAGGGCGCCGAGGTCCTCCAGCAGCCCACCATCGGCACCCTCTATGACACACGGCAGGGAGAGGACGTGCTGCTGGGCGCCATCAGGGCCCTGGGCGCCCCGGCCTCCGAGAGCTACCACGCCTACCTCCGGGACCGCTGGCAGAAGGCCCTGCCCGCCGGCACCTCCTTCGAACAGGCCCTCCACGATGGCCTCGTGAAGGTGGGGGACAAGGCGGCTGCGCCCGCCTTCAAGGGATCCTCGGTGGCCGCGGCGGCCCGCAAGGCCGCGGAATCCAGGGCCCAGGACCTGGAACTGGTGCTCTTCTCGGGCTTCGCCACCCTGGACGGCCGCCACGGCAACAACGCCTGGCTCCAGGAGACCCCGGATCCCGTCACCAAGATGACCTGGGACAACCCGGTGTCCCTGTCCGTGCAGGACGCGACGGCCCTGGGCCTCCAGGAGGGGGATTTCGTCTCCCTGTCCCTGGATGGGACCACGCTGAAGCTCCCTGCCATCATCCAGCCCGGCCAGGCCAAGGGGGTCCTCGCCCTGGCCCTGGGTTACGGCCGCACCACGGGCGGCGTGGCCAAGGGAGTGGGCGTCAACGCCTTCCCCTTCATGGGCCTGGATCCGGCGAGCCCCAATGTCCGCTCCGGCGCCCGCCTCACCAAGGCCGGCGGCCGCAAGGAGCTCTCGCGCACCCAGCGCCACCACCGCATGGAGGGCCGCGACCTGGTCCGCTCCCTCACCATGGCGGAGTTCGCCCAGGATCCCCAGGGACACCACCACGCGCCCGAGCCGATCACCCTGTATGAGGAGCAGCGCTTCCCGGACCACAAGTGGGGCATGGTCATCGATCTGGCGGCCTGCACGGGCTGCTCGGCCTGTGTGGTCGCCTGCCAGTCGGAGAACAACGTGTCCGTGGTGGGCCCCGAACAGGTGACCCTTGGCCGTGAGATGCACTGGATCCGCATCGACCGCTACTACGAGGGCGAGCTGGAGAACCCGAAGGTGGTCCACCAGCCCATGCTCTGCCAGCACTGCGACAGCGCCCCCTGCGAGAACGTCTGCCCGGTGAACGCCACCAACCACAGCCCGGAGGGGCTCAACCAGATGGCCTACAACCGCTGCGTGGGCACCCGCTACTGCGCCAACAACTGCCCCTACAAGGTCCGCCGCTTCAACTTCCTGGAATACACCGCCTACAAGGCCGAGCCCGAGACCCTGGTCTACAACCCCGAGGTCACGGTCCGCCCCCGCGGCGTCATGGAGAAGTGCACCTTCTGTGTACAGCGGATCAACGACGGAAGGATCCGGGCCAAGGGCGAAGGCAGGACCCTCCGCGACGGCGAGATCACCACCGCCTGCATGGCCGGCTGCCCCTCGGATGCCATCGTGTTCGGCGACCTGAAGGACCCCAAGAGCAAGGTGTCCCAGCTGGCGGCCGCCTCCCGTGCTTACCGCGTGCTGGAGGAGGTGGGTGCCAAGCCCGCCATCGCCTACCTGGCCGATCTGAAGAACCCCGCCGTCCAGGGAGGTCCCCATGCGCTCTGATGCCGCTCTCCCGGCCGGCGACCTCCCGGCGGGCCTGGTGGAACCGGGACTCACCGTGGGCAAGGTCACGGCCGGCAGCCTGGATGACCAGGTTCTCGCCTTCCCCGACCAGCGGCCCCCGAAGCAGTGGTACCTGGCCCTGGCCTTCACCTCGACCATGCTCCTGATCGGGCTCTTCTTCATGGGCGTGACCGTCTACACGGGCATCGGTTCCTGGGGCAACAACAGCCCCGTCTTCTGGGGCTTCGGGATCATCAACTTCGTGTTCTGGGTGGGCATCGGCCACGCGGGCACCCTGATCTCCGCCATCCTGTTCATCTTCAGGAAGCGGTGGCGCAATGCCATCGCCCGCTTCGCCGAGGCCATGACCATCTTCGCCGTCATGTGCGCGGGCCTCTTCCCCCTGCTCCACGTGGGGCGGCCCTGGCTGGCCTACTGGCTCTTCCCCTACCCGAACCAGCGCGCCCTCTGGGTGAACTTCCGCTCCCCCCTGGTCTGGGACGTCTTCGCGGTCAGCACCTACTTCTCCGTGTCGCTGATGTTCTGGTTCCTGGGGCTGATCCCCGACATCGCCTCCATGCGCGACCGGACCACCAGCAAGCTCCGCAAGGTCATCTACACGGTGCTCAGCGTCGGCTGGCGCGGGGCCGCCTCCCACTGGCAGCACTACGAGAAGGCCTACCTGCTGCTCGCGGGCCTGGCCACGGGCCTGGTGCTGTCTGTGCACTCCGTGGTGTCCTTCGACTTCGCCACCTCCGTGGTGCCGGCCTGGCACATGACCATCTTCCCGCCCTACTTCGTGGCGGGCGCCATCTTCGCCGGCTTCGCCATGGTGGTGATGGTGCTGGTGGTGGTCCGCGAGTCCATGCAGCTCAAGAACCTCATCACCATGCGGCACTTGGAGGTGATGAACAAGGTGATCCTCGGCATGTCCTGCCTCATGGGGTATTCCTACATGATGGAGGGCTTCACCGGCTGGTACTCCATGAACCCCACGATCCAGCACACCTTCCTGAACTTCGTCTCGGGGACCTACGCCTGGGCGGGCTGGCTGACCATCAGCTGCAACATCGTCGTGCCGCAGCTGCTCTGGTTCCGCAAGTGCCGGACCAGCTACTTCTGGATGATCCTCGTGTCTATCGCCGTGACCATCGGCATGTGGTTCGAGCGGTTCAGCATCATCGTGATCTCGCTGCACCAGGACTACCTGCCCTCGGCCTGGCGCCTCTACCGGCCCACCATGGTGGACTATGGCATCCTGCTCGGCTCCTTCGGCCTCTTCTTCACCCTGGTCCTGCTCTTCGCGCGGGTGCTGCCGGTGATCGCCACCACCGAGGTGAAGGCGATCCTGCCGGACGCGCAACCTTCTCACCATGGAGATGAACGCCATGTCTGAGACCTCGTACGCCGTCCTCGGCATCTTCGATAATCCCGATGCCCTCATGAAAGCCATCCCCAAGGCCCGCGCCGCCAAGCTGGGGACGGTGGAGGCCTACACGCCCTACGCCATCCACGGCATCGAGGAGGCCCTCGGGCTGCGCCGCTCGCCCCTGGGCGGCATGGTGCTGGTCATGGGCGTCCTGGGCGCCATCACCGCGTTCGGGTTCGAGTACTGGATCAGCGCCATCGACTATCCCATCATCACCGGCGGCAAGGCCCCCAATTCCTGGGAGGCCTTCATCCCCATCATGTTCGAGGTGACGGTGCTCTTCGCCACCTTCACGGCGGGCCTCGGGATGCTGCTCCTCCTGAACAAGCTGCCCTTCTTCGGGCACCCGGTGCTGTCCTCGAAATCCATCACCGGGATCACCCGTGATCGCTTCGCCCTGGCCATTGAAGCAGAGGACGAATCCTTCGACAGCACGGCCGCCGCCCGGGCGCTATTGGAAGCGGGGGCCCTGGAGGTCGAGGTCCTCCCGGCCCCGGACCGCAGTCCCTTCCTCACCAGCGACTACATCCTGCGCACCCTGGGCGGCATCTTCGCGGCCTGCGTGGTGGCGGGCCTCGCGATGTTTTTCATCACCAAGTGGTTCCCCCTGCTGGCGCCCATGAAGCACATGCAGGACCAGCCCCGCCTCGATGCCCAGAGGCCCTCAGCCTTCTTCAAGGATGGGCATGGCATGCAACTCCCCGTGGCCGGCGCGGTAGCCCGGGGCTACCTGCCCGCGGCCACGGGAACCCAGGAGCAGGCGGCCTCCCTGGTGAATCCCCTCCCCCGCACTTCGGAGGTCTTCGCCATCGGCCGGAAGGTCTTCACCACGCGCTGCCAGGTCTGCCACGGCGCCCTGGCCAACGGCGTGGGCAGCCTCACCGCCGCCTACGGAGCCAAGCCCGCCAACCTGCAGGCCCAGCAGTTCCGGGACTACCCGGACGGCAAGATCTACTGGGCCATCGTGAACGGCAAGAACGCCATGCCCTCGCATGC
>CAIMBM010000247.1 GCA_903839205.1 uncultured Holophagaceae bacterium
CCGCGGGGCCACTGGCGCTGGCAGACTGGAGGGATGGCGAAGAAGCGCAGTTGGTGGCGGCGGATCCTGGTCTGGACGGGCTGGGCCGTGGGCCTGTTCCTGGCCCTGAACCTCCTGCTGGTGGCGGTGTTCCGCTTCGTACCCGTGCCGACGTCCGGGCTGATGGTGCAGCGGCGGCTCGAAGCCTGGTCGGACGGCAAGCCCTACGCGGCCCACCATCACTGGGTGCCGCTGGAGGACATCTCGCCCAGCCTGGGGGTGGCCGTGATCGCGGCGGAGGATCAGAACTTCACTGAGCACTTCGGCTTCGACTGGCAGGCCATCGAGAAGGCGGTCCAGCACAATGAGCACAGCCGCCGGAAGCGCGGGGCCTCCACCGTGTCCCAACAGACGGCGAAGAACCTCTTCCTGTGGAGCAGCCGGTCCTGGACACGGAAGGGGCTGGAGGCCTGGTTCACCCTGCTCATCGAGGCGGGCTGGTCCAAGAAGCGGATCCTGGAGGTCTACCTGAACATCGTGGAGTTCGGCGACGGCGTCTACGGCGCGGAGGCCGCGGCCCGTACCTATTTCGGCAAACCGGCCAGGCGCCTCACGCCCGCGGAAGCGGCCCTGCTGGCGGCGGTGCTGCCGAACCCCCGCAGGTTCCACGCGGGTGCCCCCAGCGAGTACCTCCGCGGTCGCCAGGCCTGGATCCTCAACCAGATGCATCAGTTGGGCGGCGAGCAGGTCGTAAAGGATCTGGAGAGCTGAGTGGAACCTGAAGATTCCACTGGGCCGGAATCCCCGGGCAAAGGTCACGATTCCCTACCCGCTGGTTTCCTTGCCTGAACCGCGGTATAGAATGAGGCCCAATCTTCCAGGAGGATCCAGCATGAAGCCCCCCGTTCGCGTAGCGGTCACCGGCGCAGCCGGTCAGATCGGATACAGTCTGCTTTTCCGCATCGCCAGCGGCGCGATGCTGGGCAATGACCAGCCCGTGATCCTCCAGCTGCTGGAGATCACCCCGGCCCTGAAGGCGCTGAATGGCGTCGTCATGGAGCTCAAGGACTGTGCCTTCCCGCTGCTGGCGGGCGTGGTCACCTCCGACGATCCCATGGTGGCCTTCAAGGACGTGGACTATGCCCTGCTGGTGGGCGCCCTGCCGCGCAAGGCCGGCATGGAGCGCAGCGACCTGCTGAGCGCCAATGGCGGCATCTTCAAGCCCCAGGGCCATGCCCTGAGCGAAGTGGCCAGCCGCAACGTCAAGGTGCTCGTGGTGGGCAACCCCGCCAACACCAATGCCCTGATCGCGCTGTCCAACGCCCCCAAGCTCAAGCCCTCCCAGTTCCACGCCATGGTGCGCCTGGACCACAACCGCGCCATTTCGCAGCTGGCCGAGAAGACCGGCAAGGCCGTGACCTCCATCAAGAAGATGACCATCTGGGGCAATCACAGCGTCACCCAGTTCCCGGACCTCTACCACACCGAGGTCGAGGGCAAGATCGCCTACGACCTGGTCAATGACCACGAGTGGTACGAAAAGACCTACATCCCCACCGTGGCCAAGCGCGGCGCGGCCATCATCGAGGCCCGCGGCCTCAGCAGCGCCGCCAGCGCCGCCAGCGCCGCCATCGACCACATGAAGAGCTGGGCACTTGGCACCCCCGAGGGCGACTGGACCAGCATGGCCTTCCCCTCCGACGGCACCTACGGCGTGCCCCAGGGCCTGGTCTACGGCTACCCCGTCACCGTGAAGAACGGCCAGGTGGAGATCGTGAAGGGGCTGGAGATCAACGCCTTCTCCCGCGCCAAGATGGACGCCACCGCCAAGGAGCTCGAGGAAGAGCGCCAGGCTGTGAAGGACCTGGGCCTCATCTGACCCCTCCATCCATCCATGAACAAGCAGGGGGGCGACCCCCTGCTTTTTTTTGCGCCAGCTTCCGGGGCCCCGGAGGCCGGCCTCCCCGACCGGTTGTCTTGACAGGAAGCCCCTCCGGGAGAGACATTGGCGGGTCCTCCGTGGATCCCATGCCCAGCGTCGCCTTCACCCGCAACCTCCAGCGCCATGTGGCCTGTCCGCCCTGTGTCGTGGCCGGCGGCACCGTGCGCGAGAGCCTGGAGGCGGCCTTCGGGCTCTACCCGCAGGTCCGGAGCTACGTCCTGGACGAGCATGGCGCCCTGAGGTTCCACATGGCGGTCTATGTGGACGGGGTGCCCATCGCCGACCGCAGGGGGCTCAGCGACCCGGTGCCCGACTCGGGCGAAATCTACGTCATGCAGGCCCTGTCAGGAGGTTGAAATGGCCGATCAGCTGCTGGTGTCCACCCGCAAGGGACTCTTCTCGGCCCGACGGAAAGGTGGCTCCTGGGAATTGGAAGCCGTGTCCTTCCTGGGGGACAACGTGACCCTCAGCATGATTGATCCCCGGGATGGCGCCTGGTACGCGGCCCTGGACCACGGCCACTTCGGCGCGAAGCTGCACCGCTCCCGGGACCGCGGCGCCACCTGGCAGGAGGTCGGCGTGCCGGCCTATCCCACGCCGCCCGAGGGACACCTGGAGAAGGACTTCCTGGGTCGGGAGATCCCCTGGCGCCTCATCCGCTTCTGGAGCCTGGCGCCGGGGCTCGCCTCGCAACCGGGCCTGCTCTGGGCGGGCACCGTTCCGGGCGGTCTCTTCTGGAGCGAGGACTGCGGCGATTCCTGGCACCTGGTGGAGGCCCTCTGGCACATGCCGGAGCGCCGGAAGTGGGCCGGGGGCGGCGCGGACGCGCCGGGCATCCACTCCATCTGCGTGGACCCCCGGGACGGCAACCGGGTGGTCATCGCCGTGTCCAGCGGGGGCGTCTGGCACACGCAGGACCTTGGAAAGACCTGGAGCGCCCACACCGAGGGCATGCGGGCGGACTACGCCCCCCCCGAACTGGTGTCCGCCCCGGAATCCCAGGATCCGCACCGCATGGTGCAGTGCCCCGGGGCCCCGGACAGCTGGTGGATCCAGCACCACAACGGCATCTTCCGCAGCACCGACAACGCCCTGAGCTGGACCGAGATCGTGGACGTGAGGCCCTCGGTCTTCGGCTTCCCGGTGGTGGTGCACCCCAGGGATCCCGACACGGCTTGGTTCATCCCGGCCATCAAGGACGAGCGCCGCATCCCCGCCGAGGGCCAGGTGGTGGTGAACCGCACCCGCGACGGAGGCCGCACCTTCGAGACCCTGCGCCGGGGCCTGCCACAGGCCTGGGCCTACGACCTGGTCTACCGCCACGCCCTCGATCTGGATGCCTCGGGCGAACACCTGGCCTTCGGCTCCACCACGGGATCCGTGTGGATCAGCGAGAACCAGGGGGACGACTGGAGCACCCTGGCCGAGCACCTGCCGCCGGTGCACGCGGTGTGCTTCGCGTGATCCGCTAGCGACCCCCGAGGTACCTCGGATCGGGACCGTTCTCCACGGATAGCACCCGGCCCCTGGGGTCCATGGTGATGCTCATGATGGAGTGCCAGACCCCGTCCTCGAAGAACGGGTAGTCCCAACGGGCATAGCCCTGGCCATGGCGGGAGGGCACGATCCGGTCCGGCCGGCCGAATTCCCGCCGGATCGAGTCGGCCGTATCGACCTCGACCCGGATCTGTGCGAAGTGGTTCGAAGTCAGGACCTGCCGGACCTGGAGGGCCCGGCCGTCGGGTCCGAAATCGACCATGTAGGTCCTCTGGCCGAAGGGCCCGGTGTCGTATTCGAAGCGCACTCCCTCCGCTCTGCCCGGGGTGCGGTACTCCGCACTGGGAGGGCCGAACCGCGCCACGACCTGCGCTTCCGGGGTCCCCGGCGCCACGCAGAGCGGGCCCGCGCAGCCGGCCACCAGCAAGAGGGAACCGGCCACCAAGCCCCAAGCCCAACGCACAATCACCAAACGTGTCCAATCCATGCGAGTGCCCCTGCAGCCAGGTGCCGGGTCTCGACCTGCCCTCCGGCACCCTGCCTTCATAACTTGGTCCACTCGGGCCTGTCGGCAAGGGCTGGATCGGTGCGGGAGGGGTGCTGACCTGAAAAAGAACCTGGCCAGACGAATAATTGAGACCGCCCTGGCTGGGGCCGATAGGCACGGCAAGGTTCCCAATGAGGATTCCATGCCGGATGAAGCCAGTTCGGGAGGACAAGGTGCTCGCCCTCTTTCAGAAGCGGACCTCCTGGGGGATCCCCGGATCCTCCGGAGCCTGCTGGCCGTCTCCTCTGGCCTGGTCTACGTCTACGACCTGGTCGAGCGGCGGAATGTCTACGCCAACCAGGACCTGCTGGCCTTCCTCGGCTACACGGTCGAAGAGATCAGGAGGTTCGGATCCGGGCTCATGGCCACCATTCTTCATCCCGAGGACCGGGACCGGGTGGCCCGGCACCATGCCCAGTTCGACCAGGTCATGGATGAACAGATCTGCAGTCTGGAGTACCGGGTCAAGGATTCCGATGGGCGGGTGCGCTGGCTCCGAAGCCGCGATGTGGTGCTGCTCCGCGGGAGGGACGGATTGCCTCTCCAGATCCTGGGGGTGGCCGAGGACATCACGGACCGGAAGGGGACCGAGGAGGAACTCCTGCAGAGCGAGCGGAAATTCCGGGCGCTCTTCGAGAGCCTGCAGGAAGGAGTCGCCCTTCACGAAGTCGTGAGGGATGGAGCCGGCCAGGCCGTGGACTACCGCCTGCTCGAGTTGAATCCCGCCTTCGAAGTGCACACCGGACTGCAGGCGACCAAGGTGAGGGGGCTGCTCGGTTCGGAGGTCTATGGGACGGAGGTGGCCCCCTATCTGGAGGAGTACGCCAGGGTGGCCTTGGGAGGCGGTCCCATCACGTTCGAGACCTTCTTCCCACCCATGGCAAAGCATTTCCGAATTTCCGTGATGTCCCCCAGGCAGGGGCAGTTCGCCACGGTATTCGAAGACATCACGGCGCGGAAGCGCGACGAAGAAGAACTCAGGGCAAGCGAGGCGCGCTTCCGTTCCCTCTTCAACAACGCCCAGGTCGGCATGTTCAGGACCCGGCTGGACGGCAGCGAGATCCTCGAGCTCAATGACAAGTACCTCCAGATTCTCGGGAAGACCCGGGAGGAGGTGGCCCATCGGCCCTCCACCCTGGTCTGGGCCGATCCAGGTGCCAGGGAAGAGATGGTCCGTCGCCTCCAGGCCGATGGGCAAGTGACGGACTTCGAGATGAGCATCGCCCATTCGAGCGGGAGGGCCATCGAGTGCGTCACTTCCATCAAGCTCTTCAGGGATGAGGGCATCCTGGAAGGGTCCCTCCAGGATGTCAGTGGACAGAGACAGGCCGAGGCCGAGAGGCTAAGGCTTCAGGCTCAGCTGCAGCAGACCCAGAAGATGGAGAGTCTCGGGACCCTGTCCGGTGGCATTGCCCATGACATGAACAACGTGCTTGGGGCCATCCTCGGACTGGCCTCGGCCAACCTGGATCTCCAGCCCCCGGGGAGTCCCGCCCACCGCTCCTTCGATACCATCGCCAAGGCCGCCGCCCGGGGTGGAGAAATGGTGCGCGGTCTGCTGGCCTTCGCCCGCCAGCGCCCTTCCGTTGAACAATGCCTGGACGTGAACGCCCTGCTTCGGGAGGAAACGCACCTGCTGGAACGGACCACGCTCGCCAGGGTGCGCCTGGTGGTGGACCTGGAGCCGGACCTGCGCCCCATCCTCGGGGATGCCGGTGCCCTCACCCACGTATTCATGAACCTCTGCGTGAACGCCGTGGAGGCCATGCCCGAGAACGGGGTGCTCACGCTTCGGACCCGAAACCTCCCTGGTGATCGCGTCGAAGTGGCCGTGGAAGACTCGGGCACCGGGATGCCTGTGGAGGTCCTGAATCGCGCCATGGAACCCTTCTTCACCACCAAAGAGGTGGGCAAGGGCACCGGGCTGGGGCTCTCCATGGTCTACAGCACCGTGAAGGCCCACCGGGGCGAGATCGATATTTCCAGTTCGCCCGGCCATGGAACCCAGGTCAGGATGCGGTTCCCGGCCTGTGAATCCGTCGAGGGTCTGCCGGAAACGAGCCCCGGGGCCGGTCCCCGGCCTTCAATGCCCCCCTTGAAAGTGCTTGTGGTGGATGACGATGAGCTCATCCAGAGCTCCATGGGCACCATCCTCCAGACCATGGGCCACGAGGTCCTGACGACCCCTGGAGGTGAGCAGGCCCTCGCGGCGATCGAGGCGGGCTTTGAACCGGACGTGGTGATTCTGGACATGAACATGCCAGGACTGGGTGGTATCGGGACCCTGCCGCGCCTGAGGTCCCTGCTCCCATGCGCACCGGTCCTGCTGTCCTCGGGAAGAACCGACCAGAGCGCCCTGGATCTCGCCAGGGCCCATCCGTTCGTCACGCTGCTCCCCAAACCCTTCACCATCCAAGATCTTCAGCGATGCCTGGAATCACTTGAAAAGGCCTGATGGCCCGCTCTTTTCAGCTGCACCCCGTCGTCGCCCCGCAGGTCTGGCACTTCATGCAGGCGCCGTTGCGGACGAGGGTGAGGTGACCGCACTCGGGGCAGGGGTCGCCGGTGTAGCCCTTCTCCCGGGCGGCCTGGGCGGCCGAGACCGTGGCCCGGGCGCCGGAGACGCCCACCAGCACGGGGACGGGGGCCGGGGTCGAGGCGGCGGGCAGCCCGCTGGCGGGCGAGTCCGGGAAGGGCAGGGGCGTGCCCGTGGGGAGGCTGGGCAGGTTCACGCCGGGGGCGTGGCTGTTGGGCCGCAGACCCGTGGCGGCGTTCACGAGCTGTTCCGGCTCCACGTGGGCCAGGTCGTAGCGGCCCAGGTAGCTGATGGCCAGTTCCCGGAACACGAAATCGATGAGGCTGGTGCTGAGCTTGATGGTGTCGCTGCCGGCCACCATGCCGCCGGGCTCGAAGCGGGTGAACAGGAAGGCGTCGCAGAACTCCTCGAGGGGCACGCCGTGCTGGAGGCCCATGCTCACGGCGATGGCGAAGCAGTTGAGCACGGCGCGGAAGGCGGCGCCCTCCTTGTGGATGTCGAGGAAGATCTCGCCGAGACTGCCGTCCTCATACTCGCCGGTGCGCAGGTAGAGTTTGGTGCCGCCGATGGTGGCGGCCTGCGTGTAGCCGCCCCGGCGATTGGGCAGGCGGCGCCGGTAGGTGCGCACCAGCTGCTGGGTGAGGGCCTGGGCCATGGCGGGCGTCTTCTCGGCGGCGCTGGCCTGTTCGTCCAGCAGGGTGTCGGCACCGTCCAGGAGGTCCAGGCTGGTGGCCATGGCCTGGCTCATCTTCGAACCGTCGCGGTAGAGGGCCACGGCCTTCAGCATGAGCTGCCAGCTGGCCTCGTAGATGGCCCCGATCTCGGGCACGGTGGCTTCGGCGGGCAGGTTGATGGTTTTGCTGATGGCGCCGCTGAGGAAGGGCTGGGCCGCGCCCATCATGCGCAGGTGGCCCATGGGGGCGATGTAGCGGCGTCCCGTGCGGCCGCAGCGGTTGGCGCAGTCGAAGATGGGTAGGTGCTCGTCCCTGAGGTGGGGCGCGCCTTCCACGGTCATGCTGCCGCTGAGGGCCAGGAGGAAGGTCTCCACCTGCTCGGGGCTGAAGTCGTTCTTCAGGCGGTCCACGTCGATGGCGTAGGCGGGATCGAAGGCCGTGGGGAGCTTCTGCTCCACGAGGGCGATCTCCTCCTCGGCCCACCCATTGCCCTTCAGCATGGTCCGGGTGATGCCCGGCGTCTCATCCGTGATCTGGAGCCAGCCCACCACGTGGCGCTCGATCTCGTGGATCTGGGCGGGGGAGTAGCCCAGGCGGGCCAGGGCCTCGGGGATGGCGCGGTTCACCAGCTTGAAGTAGCCGCCGCCGGCGAGCTTCTTGAACTTCACCAGGGCGAAGTCGGGCTCGACGCCGGTGGTGTCGCAGTCCATGAGGAGGCCGATGGTGCCCGTGGGCGCCAGCACG
>CAIMBM010000248.1 GCA_903839205.1 uncultured Holophagaceae bacterium
ATGAAGAACCTCTTCGGGAACTGAGCCGGCACCCGGAGACTTGGACCCGGGGTCCTCAGGGAGTATCGTGCAGGGGTGGGAGCGTCCCACCCCTACGGAGCCTTCCATGAAGAAGATCCTGGCCCTCGTCCTGGCGAGTTCCTTTGCGCTGCTGTCCTTTGCCGCCGATGAGAAGAAGCCCGAGCCCAAGAAGGCCTCATGCGGCATGGCCTGCTGCGAGAAGAGCAAGGCGGCCTCCTGCAAGGACTGCCCGGAATGCGGTAAGAAGAAGGCCGCCCCGAAGGCGGAGGCCCCGAAGGCCGAAACCCCCAAGAAGGACTGATCCTCACCGGTCCCGACCCCTGACCCTCCCGGGGCCCGGCCCCAGGGGGGTCTCTTCCAACTCAGGGCCCTTCCTGGAGCTGCCGGTTTCATGGTTCCCTGGAATCCATGAAACTCCGCGTCTGGCTCCCGGCCCTGGCCCTGCTTCTCCTGGTCTCCGCAGCCACCGCTGGCTGGATGTGGACCCGCGAGGCCCCGCCCCAGGCCTCCCAGGAGGGTGCCGCCGGGGAGAAGGCCGCTGCCCCCAAGCGCACGGCCCTCCGCCGGGCGACCCAGGTCCCGGAACGCCTCATCGACCAGTCGCCCCTGCTGACGGCCCGGAGCCTCGTGCCCCTCGCGTCCACCCAGGAAGAGCGGCAGTTCGCCCTGCAGGCGGAGCGCCTGGGCAACCATTCGGTGGATCTGGCCTTCGCCGATGCCCTCCGCCGGGCCGCCGCCGCCAAGCCGCCCCAGACCCCCGAGATCAAGGCGCTGTCGGAGGCGAAGGCGAGGGCCCAGGCGGCCCTGGAGGCCGATCAGCAGGCCGTCCTCAGGCTCACCCGGCAATTGGCCGGGGTCCGGGAGTCCCAGCGGGGCATCCTGGAAGACCAGCTCGAGGTCGCCAAGGCCCAGCTGGAGCTGGACCAGGATGAGCTGGACACGGCCGCCAACGACCTCGCCAAGGCCGGAGGAGACCCCCAGGCCAAGATCAAGCGCCTGAAGGAAGCCCACGAAACCGCCGACCGCGAGTCCTCCCAGGCCATGGCCGCGGCCCGGCCCGCGCCGGTGTTCCAGGCGGGGAGCCTGCTGGGTCGCCTGCTCGAGTGGCAGGCCCAGCGCGCCAAGTACGCACTGCTGAACCAGGCCCGGGCGGAGGCCCTGGCCAAGGCCCAGGCCCTCCTCAAGCGCCGGGCGGAGATCGAGGCCCAGGCGCTCAAGGAGAAGGCGGAGCGCGAAAGCGCGAAATCCCTGGCCGCGAACCTGGTGAGACAACCCGGAGCCACCGGTGGCGGACCCGGCCGGGACCAGGCGAGGTCGGCCTTGTCCTCCCTGCAGCAGGTCGGCGAGATCCAGCACCGGCTCTCCACCATGGCCCGCCGTGTGCAGGACCAGCAGGACCTGGGGGAGACCTATGGCGCCTGGCTGGGCCTGGTGGACGAGTACCGGAATGCGGCCCTCCACCGGGTGCTCACCCAGGGGCTGCTGATCCTCGGCCTGGCCCTCCTGGCCTACCTCCTGGGCCTGCTCATCGGCCGGAGCTTCCACCGCGTGGATGCCGAGGACCGCGCGTCGGTGGGCGCCCACAAGTCGGTGCTGAAGGTGCTCCTCCGGGTGGCCGCGGCCCTGGCCATCCTCCTCCTCGTGCTGGGCATTCCCGCCCAGGCCACCACGGTCTTCGGCCTGGCCGGGGCGGGCCTCACCATCGCCCTCAAGGACTTCATCGTGGCCTTCTTCGGCTGGTTCATCCTCATGGGGAAGAACGGCATCCGGGTGGGCGACTGGGTGGAGATCCGGGGCGTGGGCGGCGAGGTGGTCGAGATCGGGCTGCTGCGCACCGTGATCCTGGAGACCGGCAGCTGGAGCGACGCCGGCCACCCCACGGGCCGGAAAGTCTCCTTCGTGAACAACTTCGCCATCGAGGGTCACTTCTTCAATTTCTCCACCTCCGGAAAATGGATGTGGGACGAGCTGCAGGTCCTGGTGCCAGCGGGCCAGGATCCGTACCGGGTCATCGACGGGGTGCAGAAGCTGGTGGAACAGCAGACCGAGGCCAACGCCAAGCTGGCCGAGGCCGAGTGGCAGCAGGCCGCCGCCCGCTACCGCATCAGGGCCTTCACCGCCGTTCCAGGCATCCAGGTGGTGCCCGGGACCGGGGGCATGGAGGTCCGGGCCCGCTACATCACCCGCGCCTTCGAGCGCCACGAGACCCGCCTGCGCCTGAACCAGGCCGTGGTGGAGCTCATGCACGGCCCTCGGGCAGACGCTTCGGCCTGAACCCACGGCGGGCTGGAGGTCCCAAGGGTCCGGGCGGCCCCGGGGGGGCGGCCGCCTGTGGTACCCTGGACGCACCCTGGGCTTGAGGATCCTGCTCGCCGCGACCTCGTTCCCCTGTCTCTGCAGCTTCCGCCGCCCCTGAATGCGGGGCGACGCCCTTTGTGCCCCGGATCCCCATGATCTCGTTCTCCAATGTCAGCAAGCAGTACGGTCGGCAGGTCCTGTTCATCGAGGCGGATTTCCAGCTCAATCCCGGCGAGAAGGTGGGTCTGGTGGGCCCCAACGGGGCCGGGAAATCCACCCTGTTCCGCATGATCATGGGCGAGGAGACGCCCGATGATGGTTCCGTCACCCTGCCGAAGAAGCTCACCCTGGGCTACTTCCGCCAGGAGGTGGACGAGATGGCGGGCCGACCCGTACTGGACGAGGCCATCGCCGGGAGCGGGCGGCTGGGGGACCTCCACCACGAGCTGCTGGACCTCGAACACGCCATGGCCGACCCCGAGCGGGGCGACGAGCTGGAGGCCATCCTCGACCGTTTCGGCCACGTCCAGGAGGAGTACCAGCACCTGGGCGGCTACGAACTGGAAGCCCGGGCCCGGGCCTGCCTGCACGGCCTGGGCTTCGAGGACGAGCAGATCGACGGGGACGTGGGGGCGCTTTCCGGCGGGTGGAAGATGCGCGTGTCCATGGCCAAGGTGCTGCTGGGCAACTTCGACGTGCTGCTCATGGACGAGCCCACCAACCACCTGGACATCGAGTCCATCCTCTGGCTGGAGACCTTCCTGAAGGCCGTGCCCGCCACGCTGCTGATGACCAGCCACGACCGGGACTTCATGAACCGGGTGGTGACCAAGGTGCTCGAGATCGACGGCGGCGACATCGTCACCTACACCGGCAATTACGACTTCTACGTGAAGGAGCGGGAGCAGCGGGACGCCAACCAGGAGGCCGCCTACGCCCGGCAGCAGGCCAAGCTGACCAAGGAGATGCGCTTCATCGAGCGGTTTTCCGCCCATGCGGCCAAGGCCGCCCAGGTGCAGAGCCGCGTGAAGGCCCTGGACAAGATCGAGCGCATCGAGCTACCCAAGAAGCGGAAGGTGGTGAAGTGGGATTTCCGCATCCCCGGCCGCTCTGGCGATGACGTGGCCATGCTGGACGGGGTCTCCAAGGCCTACGGCCGGCGCAGGATCTACGACCAGTTCGCCTTCCACATCCGGCGCGGCGAGCGCTGGTGCGTCATGGGCAAGAACGGCGCCGGCAAGTCCACCCTGCTGAAGATGGTGGCGGGCGCCATCCAGCCGGATGCGGGCACGGTGCGCCTGGGCGCCAGCCTCAGCCTGGGCTACTTCTCCCAGCAGGCCCTGGATCTGCTGGACCCAGAGCTCACGGTGCTGGAGCAGATGCAGAAGGATTTCCCGATGGAGGGCCTGGGCGTGCTGCGCAACCTGCTGGGCGCCTTCCAGTTCTCGGGCGATGAGGTGGACAAGAAGGTCCGCTCCCTCTCGGGAGGTGAGAAGTCCCGCCTGGTCATGGCCCGGATGCTCTTCAACCCTCCGAACTTCCTGGTGCTGGATGAACCCACGAACCACCTGGACCTGGCCACCAAGGAGATGCTCATCGAGGCGCTGAAGGACTTCGAAGGCACCATGCTCTTCGTGTCCCACGACCGGACCTTCCTGCGCGGTCTCGCGAACCGCGTGCTGGAATTGGGCGGCGAGGAACACGAAGGCCCTGTGGTGTTCCAGGGTTCCTATCCGGAATACGTGGAACGCATGGGCCGCGAAGCGCCGGGTGTGCACAACTAGGCCAATTCAAGGTTCCCCCTGGAATTCCGTGTCTGTGTTCCAGCTTTATTTAGAATCCTGGAGGCACCACCGCGCCCAATCTCGGTGCTCATGGAGTGCGATCATCTGTCCTGGAAGTCCGGAGCAGGGGTGGTGGTTGGCAACAGATGATGATCCGTTCCCCGGTGCGGGGATGGGCCAATTCAAGGCGGTGGGCATGCAGCAGGTAGCCCAAATCGCCGGGCAGGGCTTGAGTGCCGGGCAGGGGAACGCCACCTGGCCCATAGAGGGGGTCACCCACCAGCGGATGTCTCGCCCAGGCCAGATGAATGCGGATCTGGTGGGGGCGGCCTGTGCGGATCTCCACTGCCACAAGGGTGGCCTCTTGCTGACGCTCCAACACGGTCACACGGCTCTCTGAAGGGCGTCCCCCGGCCAGAGCGGCGTGGAGCCGCCCCAGCGGGGCGTAGGGCACTTCCCCGATCGGGACGGTGATCTGGAATGCCTCGGCTTCGGGGTGCCCGCTGCACAGGGTGCGGTAGACCTTGCGGGTTCCGGCATCTTGAAAGGCTGCCTGGAGGGGTTTCCGGGCCTTGGCGGTGGGTGCGAAGAGCAGGATGCCCGACGTGCCCCGGCCCAGCCGGTGCATGGGAGCGGCTTCAGGATGTCTGCGCCTGACCAGGGTGAGGAGCGTGTGGTCCAGGAATTCGCCGCCCCCGGGCAGGGTGGGGAGCCCGCTGGGTTTGGCCACGGCCAGGAGATCCGCGTCTTCAAACAGGATCGCGGTGGCAAGCGGCACCTCGGGCTCGATCCAGGGCGGGCGGATCCAGCTTAGCTGTTGACCGGACTGGAGGCGGTCATTCCAGCGCGCAGGTTCATCTCCCAGGAACACTTGGCCTGAGTCGATCCGGTTCAGCCATTCCGTCTCGGTAGCCATCCGGTAACGGGCCGCCAGATGGGCCAGCACGGTCTGTCCAGACGACGCAGACCTGATCTGCTCGACATGGCGGAATCCGCCGTTCGGCGCGCGCATGGTTGACCCCAGGATCCGCCCGGAAAGTCCCGGCCGGCCCTGAATTATCGCAGCCTGAACCTCTGGAAGGTCTCCTTGAGGATCTCGGCCACCCGGGACAGCTCATC
>CAIMBM010000249.1 GCA_903839205.1 uncultured Holophagaceae bacterium
ACCACCGGCTCCACCTTCTCCATGGACACCCTCAGCGACATCCCCAAGGGTCGTGACATCGGCGACGTGGCCTTTACTACAAGCAGGCCACCCTGCCGGGCCCGGGCCAGGCGGGCTACAACAGCCTCCCCTTGATCTACTCCCCGCCCTCCAACCGCTATGATTTCGGCTTCACGGCCGGGGGCGCCATCCTTCCGGACAAGCTCTTCTATTTCGTGGGCTTCGACCAGATCGACCAGCAGAGCATCCCCACGACCAACAAGAGCGGCCTGACGGATTCCGCCCGGGACAACAAGAACTCCAACTTCTACGCGAAGTTCAACTACTTCATCACCCAGGGCCAGCAGCTCACGGGCACCGTGCAGTACTCCAAGAATCCCATCAGCCAGGACGTCCTGTACCCGGCCACCCTCGGCAACCGCAATTTCGGCTTCTCGCAGGACAACAACGTCACCAACTGGTCCCTGAACTACGACTGGACCATCACGCCCGCCGTCCTGCTGAGCGTCAAGTACGGCGCCTCGGTCAGCGACTCCCATGTCAATCCCGTCTCGCCGAACCCCAGCATCTCGGACTACCTGTGGTTCAACACCAACCCCGCCTACCCCATGGGCCCCGGCCACACCGATCCGACCTATGGCGCCGCCTATCCCACCAACATCTACTACCGCGGCGGCTCCGGCGACTGGAACAACACGAACGACTCCAACAACCAGCAGTTCCGCGTGGACCTCTCCTGGTTCCTGGGCAACCACGCCCTCAAGTTCGGCTACAGCCACAACGAGGCGACCTCCGAGACCGTCGACTACCTCAACGCGGACGATCGCGTGACCATCAGCCCCACACGCATCACGGTCACCCAGTACGCCAACCTGGGCTCTTTGGCCAAGTTGACCTATGACGCCGCCTACGCCCAGGATCAGTGGGAGATCATTCCGGGCCTCCGCTTCTCCTACGGCTTCCGCGAGGAATACCAGACCGTGAAGGGCACGGATGGCCAGACCATCTTCAAGTTCCAGGACTTCTGGGACCAGTTCCAGCCCCGCCTCGGCCTCACCTGGGACCTGAACAACGACGGGAGGACCAAGCTCTCGGCCAACTTCGCCATCTACAATGAGCGCTTCCCCATGCAGGCGGCCCTCCGCACCGGCGGCAACGAGACCTACAAACAGTACCGGTTCCCGTTCTCCGGGGGCCCGACGGTGGCGACCTACGACCCCGCCACGGGCAACTACACCCACGACCCGAACTTCGCCCCCTACCTGGCCGCGGACTACTCCGGCTACTTCCGCGACGACCCGCAGCCCCTGGGCGGCCTCAAAGTGCCCAAGCGGGACGAGTTCATCCTCGGCGCGGACCACACCTTCGCCAGCGGCTGGACTGCCGGCCTCCACGGCAAGTACCGGAAGCTGCTGCGCATGATCGAGGACACGGTGCCCACGGATGCCAACGGCAACGCGATCGACGGCATCGGCGCCTCCATCCTCTGGAATCCGGAGTACGGCAAGACCTACCAGTGGTACAACAACAAGTACTACGCCTCCCTGGGTGGTACCAACCCCGCCGGCTACCTGAACACCTGGACCAACACCGTGTTCCCGGATCCCAAGAACATCTATGAGTCCCTCGACTTCACCCTGGACAAGAAGACGGACCGCTACACCCTGAGCGCGAGCCTCACCTGGTCCCACGTCTACGGCAACTACGAGGGCGTGGGCCAGACCAGCAACGGCCAGTCGGACGCCAACATCACTTCCACCTGGGACTATGCCCCCTATGTCGGCAACGGCCCGCTTCCCACGGACCACACCTGGAACGCCAAACTGTACGGATCCTACACCTGGGACCTCTGGGGAGGGGTCTTCTCGGCGGGCGGCTCCGCCAGCGTCCTGACCGGCGCCCCGCGCACGATCTTCGACGACGGCACCCTCACCCTCGCCGCCCACCCCGGGGCCACCACCATCAACGGCCTGGGCACCGCCAATGGCCTGGACTGGGGCGGCTACGGCAATGCCACCCCCCTGAACTTCCAGTACGGCAACAACGGCCGGGAGAACACCCAGACCATCGTCAACCTGCACTTCGACTACGCCTACCGGTTTAACAAGAAGGTCAAGTTGACGCCGAGCATCGACATCTTCAACGCGGCCAACACCCGCACACCCACCGTTCATGACGATTACGCGACCACGGCCGCCGACGCCGTGAACCCTGCTTTCGGCTATGCCAGCCAGTGGCTCGCCGGACGCAGCTATCGCTGGGGCGTGAAGGTCACCTTCTAGACCTCACATCGTTCAACCAGGGGCCCCGCGAGGGGCCCTTGGCGTGGGCGGGCTTGGAGGCATCTAGCCTGTCACCCCTTCGGCTCCCATTGGATGTCGGCCAGGCCGGCGCTGGCGTTCTCGGCGCGGGCGAGGGCGAAGAGCCAGTCGCTGAGGCGGTTCAGGTAGGTGAGCACCACGGGGTTCATGGGCTCTTCGTGGGTGAGGGTGACGACTTCCCGCTCGGCGCGGCGGCAGACCGTGCGGGCCAGGTGGGCGTGGGCCGAGGCCGCGGTGCCCCCGGGCAGCACGAAGGAGGTCATGGGTGGCGCCAGGGCCGAGAGGCGGTCGATGTCGGCCTCCATGTCCGCCAGTTCCCAGGTGGGCCGGCTCATGCGGGCCCCCAGCAACTCCTGCCGCGGGGCCGGGGTGGCAAGGATGGCCCCCAGCACGAAGAGGTCCTGCTGGATGCGTTGCAGGGTGGCTTCGTCCGCACAGCCGGGGGTGGCGTGCAGCCGCAGAAGACCCATGATGCTGTTCAGCTCGTCCAGGGTGCCGTAGGCCTCCAGCCGCAGGTGCGACTTGCTCACCCGGTCCCCTCCGAAGAGCCCCGAGGACCCGTCATCGCCCGTGCGCGTGTAGAGCTTCATGGCCGGCCTCCTGCCTGGGAAGTCTACGCCCCGCCGTGGGCCCGGCTCCAGGCCACGGTGTCGGCCCGCCAGGCCTTCAGGGCCTCGGAGCCCGGGAAGTCCAGGAGGCCCCGGGTTTTCGCCTCGGCCGAAAGGACCTCGAAGGAGCTGAGCACCGCGAGGGGGATGCCGGCGGCGCCAAAGGACGCCTCCGCCTGGGGCAGGCCGTAGCTGAAGAGGGCCAGCACCGCGGGCACCGCGGCCCCTTCCGCCCGAAGGGCCTCCGCACACCTCAGGCTGGACATGCCCGTGGAGATCAGGTCCTCGATGAGGACGGTGCGGTGCCCCACGGCCAGAGGTCCCTCCACCTGGCGGCCCATGCCGTGGTTCTTGGGGGTGGGGCGGACATAGGCCATGGGGAGCTTCAGGCGGTCGGCCACCATGGCCGCCCAGGGCACGCCCGCCGTGGCGGCGCCGGCGATGAGGGTGGGCTGATAGGTCAGGGACAGAGAGGTCAGGGCCTCGACGATCTGGTCGCGCACCATCGGAAACCCGAGCAGCTGGCGGTTGTCGCAATAGATCGGCGACTTCAGCCCGCTGGCCCAGGTGAAGGGGTTCATGGGCTGGAGGCGCACCGCGCCCACCTCCAGAAGGCACCCCGCCAGATCACCCGCCGACAGACGCATCAGAAGCTCCCGCGCAGAGACACACTCGGTGGAAACGGATTCATCGGCTCAGCCCTTCACCACGATGCTCACCAGCTTGCCGCCGGGGGGCAGGACGACCTTCACGACCTCCTTGCCGGCGAGGTGGGCCTGGGCCTCCGGACAGGCCAGGGCCGCCTGGCGGCGGTGGTCCTCGCCGGCGCCGGCGGGCACGGTGATGCGGCCCCGGACCTTGCCGTTCACCTGCACCACCACCAGCACCTCGTCCGCTTCCAGGAACGCGGGATCGGCCTCGGGCCAGGCGGCCTGCATGCAGAGGCCCGGGTTCCCGAGCTGATTCCACAGCTGCTCGGCCAGGTGGGGGGCCACCGGCGACATGAGGCGCACGAAGGCGTCCAGGGCGTGCTGCAGCACGGCCCCCCGGTGGGGCGCCGCCGCGGGCAGGTCGTGCAGGACGTTGGAGAGCTCCATGAGACCGGAGACCACGGTGTTGAACTGGTACCGGCGCTCCAGGTCGTCCGTGAGGCGCTGGATGGTCTGGTTGAGCTTGATGAGGAGGGCCTTCTCCTCGGCACTGAGCCGGTCCCTGGCGGGCAGGGGCCCGGTGGTGGCGACATGGTCCTCCACCATGCGCGTGATGCGCTTGAGGAAGCGGCTGGCCCCCTCGATGCCCTCGAAACCCGTCCAGTCGATCTCCTTCTCGATGGGCGCGGCGAAGATCATGAAGAGGCGCAGGGCGTCGGCCCCGTACTTCGAGATGACCTCGTCGGGGTCCACGATGTTGCCCTTGGACTTGCTCATCTTCGAGCCGTCCTTCAGCACCATGCCCTGGCAGATGAGCTTCTGGAAGGGCTCGGGCCCGGAGGCGAGGCCCAGGTCCCGGAGCACCTTGTAGAAGTAGCGGGCGTAGATGAGGTGCATGGTGGCGTGTTCGATGCCGCCCACGTAGAGGTCCACGGGCATCCAGGCATCGCTCTCGGTCTTGGCGAACGGCAGCGTGGTGTTCTTGGGATCCAGGTAGCGCAGCCAGTACCAGCTGCTGTCCACAAAGGTGTCCATGGTGTCCGTCTCCCGCCGGGCGGGCCGTCCGCAGGCCGGGCAGGCGCAGTCGAGGAAGGACCTGGAGGTGGTGAGGGGCGAGGGGCCCACGCCGTGGAAGGCCACGTCCTCGGGCAGGCGCACGGGGAGATGCTCGGCCTTCTCGGGCACCACGCCGCAGGCCTCGCAGTGCACCGTGGGGATGGGCGTGCCCCAGTAGCGCTGGCGGCTGAGGCCCCAGTCCTTGAGCTTGTAGGTGGTGGTCTTCCCGGCACGGTCGCCGAGCTTCGCGACCATGGCCGCGACGGCCTCCTCGCTCTTCAGCCCCGTGAACTCGCCGCTGTTCACCAGGGTGCCCAGGTCCCACTCGCTCTCGGCCTCGATGACCTTGGGGATGGCCAGGCCGTACTTCTCGGCGAACTCGTGGTCCCGCTCGTCGTGCGCCGGCACGCCCATGACGGCGCCGGTGCCGTAGTCCATGAGCACGTAGTTGGCGGCGAAGACCGGCACCTGCTCGCCGGTGAAGGGATGGAGCACCGAGAGGGCCGTGCGGTGGCCCAGCTTCTCGTCGCTGGTGAGCCGCTCCTCGCGGCTCAGGGAGGCCACCTGGTCGCAGAAGGCCCTGAGGGCGGGATCCGCCTCTGCCGCCTTCTCGATGACCGGATGCTCGGTGCTGAGGGCCATGAAGGTGACCCCGAAGAGCGTGTCCAGGCGCGTGGTGAAGACCTCCACCTGGCCTCCACCCTCCAGGTCGAAGGCCAGGCGCGCCCCCTCGGAGCGGCCGATCCAGTGGCGCTGCATGGTCTTCACGTTCTCGGGCCAGTCCAGGCCGTCCAGGCAGGCCAGCAGCTCGTCCGCGTACTTGGTCGTCTTGAAGAAGTACTGCTCCAGGGGCTTTTGCGTGACCGGATGGCCCGTGCGCTCGTCCCGGCCGTCCACCACCTGCTCGTTGGCCAGCACGGTGCCCAGGGCCTCGCACCAGTTCACGGTGCGCATGGCGCGGAAGACGTCGCCCCGCTCCCACATCTTGAGGAAGAGCCACTGGTTCCACCGGTAGTAGTCGTCCTGGTAGCTGGCGACCTCCCGGTCCCAGTCGTAGCTGATGCCCATCTTCTGGATCTGCCCCTTCATCTCCTCGATGTTGCTGCGGGTCCAGATGGCGGGATGGATGCCGTTCTTGATGGCGGCGTTCTCAGCGGGGAGGCCGAAGCTGTCCCAGCCCAGGGGATGCATGACTTCGTAGCCCCGCATGCGGCGGAAGCGGGCGGTGACGTCGCCCAGGGTGTAGTTGCGCACGTGGCCCATGTGGATGCGGCCCGACGGGTAGGGCAGCATCACCAGCATGTAGAAGGTCCGGGAGCCCGGCAACAGCTCCGAGGCCCGCTTGGCGCGGAAGGCGCCGGACTCGAGCCAGCGGCGCTGGATCTCGGGTTCCTGGGTCAGGGGCTGGAAGGGCATGGGGAAACTCCATCGGAACCCTTGATTCTACAAGGAATCTGGGGCATCTCCAGCCTTGACCGGTGTTCAGAAGTGGTAGGCCAGTCCTGCGGTGGCCGTCCAGTGGGGGAACAGCTGGTAGCCGGCCAGGTTGCTGGCTAGGGGCACCTGCACGAACGCGAAGCCGCGCAGGCCGTCCGAGAGGCCGAAGTTCACGCCGGGGCTCAGGTAAACGACCGTGCCAGAGGTATCGGCGATGTCGGCCAGGGCGCCCTGGTCCGAGCTCCGATGGGTGATGTTCAGCTGCAGTTGCGGAACGAAGCTGGCATCAGCCTCATAGCGGAGACCAAGGCTCAGATTGCCCTGGTTGCCCGGGCGATAGTCCGACCCAGGCAGGTTGAGCTTTCCAGCGACTGCGGCCTGGAACTGGACGTTGATGAAACCACTGAGGTTCGCGCCCAGGGGCCGGAAATAGTAGGCGCCCAGGATCAGGTCCGTGCTCCCGGTGCCAGCCTGCAGGCTCGTGTCGAGGGCCATCCCCCCCGAGTTGCCGGACGGACCGAAGAAAGCGGGGTTGCGACCCGCGACGGGGCCGCCATCGGCATTCTGTCCGCCATAATGGCCCGTCGGAAGTTTCACCCCGACCTGGATCCCCAGGTTGTGGTCCGCCAGGAGCCCCTGGTAGCTGGTGATGAACTTGACATCGCCCAGTCCAGCAACCGTCGCGCCGCTCAGCTGGTCAGGGGTGAGGGGATTGCTTGCCGGGCCATAGGTGGTGTGGCTGCGATCGATATAGGGGACCAACAGCTTGAAATTCCACTCGGAGTCGGGTGAGTAGCTCAGGCCCAAGGTGAGATAGCGATTGATGGTCTGGTGCTCGACCTCCTGGCCTGCTCCCGGGAAGGGCGTGTTGAGCGCGGCCACCTGCGCTGGGGAGATGGACCTCGTGCCCAAGCGCAGCTGGTCCTGGTTGAGGAAGTCGTACTGGAGGCTCAGCCGCCAGCCGGCCGTGGCCCAGAAACCCGTGGCCCCGTCGCTGGAAAGGGCGCAGCCGCAGGTGGCGCAGGCCTTGGCCGCGGGTGCCGCCACCAGCAGGACCGGGACAAGGGCGAGGGTGGAGGATGAACGCATGCGAAGAATCCCCTTCAAGGGCCTCTTCGATTCTGCGTGTTAAGGCAGGTAAATGTCTTGAAAAATTGCCCCCAGGGCCGGTCTTCCGGTCGCGGATCCCAACGCAGCCTTAACGCCCGAACCCCAAGTCCTAACACTGCCTTAACGCGCTCGGCGCCACGCTGTGGAGCCGGCCTGATCTGTCGGTGCTCCGGTGCGTTGAGGCCTCCATTTCCATGCCGTTGATCTACTTCCCCCTCCTCGCCATGGCCCTCGCGCTGGGCTGGGCGGGAACACGGACTGCCCTCTACCTGCGCCACGCCAAGGGCAGCCGGCGGGACGAGTACTTCCTGCTGGTCCTCTCCTGGGGCCCCCTGTTCTGGACCCTGCTGTCACTGCTGCTGACCCTTTCCGGGAGTAACCCATGAATCCAACCCTGCTCATCGCGTCCCTGCTGGCCCTGGGCCTGCTGGGCTACCTCAGCTTCGCCCTCCTGAAGCCGGAGAAGTTCCAGTGAGCGCCACCTGGACCCAGAACCTGCTCTACCTCGCCCTGCTGCTGGGCCTGGCCTATCCCCTGGGGACCTACATGGCCCGGGTGCTGGAAGGGGAGCACACTCTCCTCCGCCCGGTCCTGGGCCCCCTGGAACGCGGCCTCTACCGCCTCATGGGCGTGCGGGAGGACGAGGACATGGGCTGGCAGGCCTATGCCTGGTCCATCACCCTCATCAAGCTGCTGGGCCTGGCGGCAGTGTTCCTGCTCATGAAGACGCAGGCGGGCCTTCCCCTCAACCTGGAGCACCAGCCCAATGTGGCCACGGACCTCTCCTTCAACACAGCCGTGAGCTTCATCACCAACACCAACTGGCAGGCCTACAGCGGTGAGACCACGCTCAGCTACCTCACCCAGATGCTGGGCCTCACGGTGCAGAACTTCATCTCCGCCGCCACGGGCATCGCCGTGCTGGTGGCACTCATCCGGGGCATCACCCGCCGAAGTGCCACGGGCCTGGGCAACGCCTGGGTGGACCTGGTGCGCAGCACCCTCTACATCCTGCTGCCCCTGTCCTTCGTCCTCGCCCTCTTCCTCGTGTCCCAGGGCCTGATCCAGAACCTCTCGGCCTATGTCCACACGGCGGGCGGGCAGGTCATTGCCATGGGCCCGGCCGCCTCGCAGATCGCCATCAAGATGCTGGGCACCAACGGCGGCGGCTTCTTCGGTGCCAATGGCGCCCACCCCTTCGAGAACAGCTCGCCCCTGTCCAACTTTGTCCAGATGCTCAGCATCCTCGCCATCCCCGCCGCCCTCTGCCTAACCTTCGGGCAGATGGTGAAAGACCGCCGCCAGGGCTGGGCCCTGCTGGCCGCCATGACCTTCATCTTCGTGGGGGCCCTGGCCGTCTGCACCCAGGCTGAAGTGAAAGGCAATCCCGCCCTCACCAGCCTGGGCGCCAATCAGGTAGCCAGTGTGGTCCCGGGCCTGGAACAGCCCGGCGGGAACATGGAGGGCAAGGAGCTGCGCTTTGGCCCCGGCGGCTCGGCGCTCTGGGCCACGGCCACCACGGCGGCTTCGAACGGCTCCGTGAATTCGATGCACGATTCCTTCACGCCCCTGGGCGGCCTGGTGCCCCTGTGGCTCATCCAGCTGGGCGAGGTGGTTTTCGGCGGCGTGGGTTCGGGCCTCTACGGCATGCTCATGTTCGCCCTGGTCGGCGTCTTCATCGGTGGCCTCATGGTGGGCCGGACGCCGGAATACCTGGGCAAGAAGGTGGAGGCCTTCGAGATGAAGATGGCCTCCATTGCCATCCTCCTGCCCTGCGCCGCCGTGCTGATCGGCACCGCCGTCTCCGTCCTGGTCGCCAACACGGCCGCTTCGGTGAGCAATCCGGGGCCCCACGGTTTCAGCCAGATCCTCTACGCCTGGAGCAGCTGCGCCAACAACAACGGCAGCGCCTTCGGGGGGCTCAACGTCAACACGCGCTTCTACAACTACGGTCTGGCCATCGCCATGCTCCTGGGCCGCTTTGGCGTGTTCTGGCCCGTGCTGGCCCTGGCGGGCTCTCTCGTGAAGAAGAAGTACACGCCCGAGGGACTGGGCACCCTGCCCACTCACACCCCCCTCTTCATCGGCGTCCTCGTGGGCGTGGTGCTCCTGGTGGGCGCCCTCACCTTCATCCCCGCCCTGGCGCTCGGCCCCATCGCCGAGCACCTGGCCCTGCGCTGATCCAGGAGCACACCATGGTTCCCCACTCCCGGCAGGACCTCCAGGCCCGCCCCCTCTTCGAACCCGGCATCGTGCGCCGCGCGGTGCTTGACTCCTTCCGCAAGCTGAATCCCCTGCACCAGCTCCGGAATCCCGTGATGTTCACGGTGTGGATCTGCAGCGTCTTCACGACCGGGCTATGGGTCCAGGCGCTCGCCGGACAGGGCGAGGCCAGACCCACCTTCATCCTCGCCATCGCCCTGTGGCTCTGGTTCACCCTGCTCTTCGCCAACTTCGCCGAGGCCATGGCCGAGGGCCGGGGCAAGGCCCAGGCGGACTCCCTCCGCAGGTCCAAGCGGGACGTGAAAGCCAAGCGATTGTCCGGAATGGATCGTCTGGGCCCCTTTCAAATCGTCGATGCCCCCGACCTGCGCATCAACGACCTGGTGCTGGTGGAGGCCGGGGAGACCATCCCCGGGGACGGCGAAGTGGTCGAGGGCGTGGCCTCGGTGAATGAAAGCGCCATCACCGGCGAAAGCGCCCCCGTCATCCGCGAAAGCGGCGGCGACCGCTCCGCCGTCACCGGCGGCACCCTGGTGCTGTCCGACTGGCTGGTGATCCGGATCGCCTCCAACCCCGGTGAGAGTTTTCTCGACCGCATGATCGCCATGGTGGAAGGCGCCAAGCGCCAGAAGACGCCCAACGAGATCGCCCTGGACATCCTCCTGGCGGGCCTCACCATCATCTTCCTGCTGGCCACGGCCACACTGCTTCCGTTCTCCATCTTCAGCGTGAAGGCTGCGAATCAGGGTCACCCGGTCACCCTGGTGGTGCTGGTGTCCCTCCTGGTCTGCCTCATCCCCACCACCATTGGCGGCCTCCTCAGCGCCATCGGCATCGCCGGCATGGATCGCATGATCCAGGCCAACGTCATCGCCACCTCGGGTCGGGCCGTGGAGGCCGCGGGCGACGTGGACGTGCTGCTCCTGGACAAGACGGGCACCATCACCCTGGGCAACCGCCAGGCCGTGGCCTTCCTGCCCGCGGAAGGCATCGACATCAAGCGGCTGGCGGACGCCGCCCAACTCTCCTCCCTATCGGATGAAACCCCCGAAGGCCGCAGCATCGTGGTGCTGGCCAAGGAGCAGTACGACCTCCGCGAGCGGGACATCCACGCTCTGGATGCCCACTTCGTCCCCTTCACCGCCCAGACCCGCATGAGCGGCGTCAACCTGGGCGAGCGCCAGATCCGCAAGGGCGCCGCCTCTGCCATTGAGGACTACGTCCAGTCCCAGGGCGGCAAGTTCCCCGATGATCTCCGCCGTACCGTGGATCAGATCGCCACGGCGGGCGGAACGCCGCTGGTGGTGGCCGAAGGCGCCCACGCCCTCGGGGTCATCCAGCTCAAGGACATCGTGAAGGGCGGCATCAAGGAGCGCTTCGCCGAGCTGCGGGGCATGGGCATCAAGACCGTGATGATCACCGGCGACAATCCCCTAACCGCCGCCGCCATCGCCGCCGAAGCGGGCGTGGACGATTTCCTGGCCCAGGCCACCCCCGAAGCCAAGCTCAAGCTGATCCGCGAGTACCAGGCCGGGGGCCGCCTCGTGGCCATGACCGGGGACGGCACCAACGATGCCCCGGCCCTGGCTCAGGCCGACGTCGCCGTGGCCATGAACAGCGGCACCCAGGCCGCCAAGGAGGCCGGGAACATGGTGGACCTGGACTCCAACCCCACCAAGCTCATCGAGATCGTGGAGATCGGCAAACAGATGCTCATGACCCGCGGGTCGCTCACGACCTTCAGCATCGCCAACGACGTGGCCAAGTATTTCGCCATCCTGCCCGCGGCCTTCGTGGCCACCTACCCGGCTCTGGGCGCCCTGAACGTCATGGGCCTCCACAGCCCCGAGAGCGCCATCCTGTCGGCGGTGATCTTCAACGCCCTCATCATCGTCGTTCTCATTCCCCTGGCCCTGCGTGGCGTGAAGTACCGGCCCGTGGGCGCCGCCCTGCTCCTGCAACGGAACCTGCTCTGGTACGGCGTTGGCGGCCTCATCGTGCCCTTCGTGGGCATCAAGGCCATCGACTGGCTCCTCGTTAGTCTGCATCTGGCCGCTTGAAAAATGAGGGAAAAATGAATACCACCAAGACACCAAGGCGCCAAGAACTGCATAGATACTTTTGTTTTATTTTGCTTGGTGTCTTCGTGTCTTGGTGGTGAATCAGTTTGTTGTTCGATTAAACGAAATGTTCAAAAAGGAACTTCTACGATGAACTTGCAACTCCGTCCCGCCCTCGTCTCCTTCCTCGCGATCAGCGCCCTCACGGGTCTGGCCTATCCCTTCGTTATCACGGGCCTGTCAAAGCTCATCTTCCCCCGCCAGGCCGGGGGCAGCCTCATCCTAAAGGACGGCAAGGTGATCGGCTCGGAGTGGATCGGGCAGCCCTTCACAGCCCCCAAGGACTTCTGGGGCCGCCCCTCGGCCACGGTCGACGCCGACAACAAGCCGCTGCCCTACAACGGGGTCAACAGTGGCGGCTCCAACCTCGCTCCCAGCAACCCGGACCTCCACAAGGCTGTCCAGGACCGCATCGCCGCCCTGCGCACCGCGGACCCGGAGGCGAGGGGCCCGGTGCCCGTGGACCTCGTCACCGCCTCCGGCAGCGGCCTGGACCCGCACATCAGCCCCGCCTCAGCCGCCTACCAGGTCCACCGCGTGGCCAAGGCCCGGGGCCTGGACGAAGCCAGGGTGCGCGACCTGGTGGCGGCTCACATCGAAGGGCCCCAGCTCGGCGTGCTCGGCGAATCCCGCGTGAATGTGCTGAAGTTGAACCTCGCCCTCGACCAGCTGCGCTAGCCTGGGCGCGTGAACAACCACCGCCCCGATCCCGATCAGCTGCTCCGCCAGGTGCAGGAGGAGGAGGTCCGCGCCAAGCGGGCCAAGCTGAAGATCTTCTTTGGCGCCGCACCCGGCGTGGGGAAGACCTTCGCCATGCTCTCCGAGGCCCGGGAGCGGCGGGCCGAGGGGCTCGACGTCCTGGTCGGCGTCGTGGAGACCCACGGCCGCTCCGAGACCGGCGCCCTCCTCGAAGGGCTGGAGGTCCTCCCGCGGAGGGAGCTGGCCTACGCAGGCCAGTTCCTTCCGGAGTTCGACCTGGATGCGGCACTGAAGCGGCGGCCCGCCCTCATCCTCATGGACGAACTGGCCCACTCGAACGTGATGGGTTCCCGGCACGCCAAGCGCTGGCAGGACGTGATGGAGCTGCTGGACGCGGGCATCGATGTCCACACCACGCTGAATGTCCAGCACCTGGAGAGCCTCCGGGACGTGGTGGCCCAGATCACGGGCGTGATCGTGCGCGAGAACGTACCCGACACGGTCCTGGAGAGGGCCGACGAAGTGGAGCTGGTGGACCTTTCGCCGGACGACCTGCTGGTGCGCCTCAAGGAGGGGAAGGTCTACCTGCCGGACCAGGCCCGGCATGCCCGGGACCACTTCTTCCGCAAGGGCAACCAGCTTGCCCTGCGCGAGCTGGCCCTGCGCCACACGGCCGAGAGCGTGGACGCCCAGATGCGGCGCTACATGGCCTCCGAGGGCATCCACAAGACCTGGGCGGCCGGGGACCGCCTGCTGGTGTGCGTGGGGCCCGGCGAACTCTCCGAGCGCCTGATCCGGGGCACCCGCCGCATGGCCGGGGCCCTGGGGGCCCCCTGGTTGGCCCTCTCCGTGGAATCCCGCAAGCACCTCAAGTTCACCGAGGATGACCGGGCCCGGATTGAAAACAACCTGCGCCTCGTGGAAAAACTCGGGGGCGAGACCGCGGTCATCGAGGGGGCCGGGAACCTGCACGAGGACATCCTCACCTTCGCCCAGGACCGGAACATCACCAAGATCGTGGTGGGCAAGCCCTCGCGTCCCCGCTGGATGGAGCTGGCGATGGGGTCCACCGTGGACGATCTCATCCGCCACAGCGGGGACATCGATGTCTACGTGATCACCGGCGAGCCTGGCAAGGAACCGGCGGCCCCCCTCATCCGGCGGCCCATCACGAGTCCCGTGCAGAACTACCTGCTCGCGGCCATGACGGTGGCCCTCGCCAGCGGTGTGGCCATCCTCCTGTTCCGCCGGGCAGACCTGGCGGACGTCGTCATGGTGTACCTCCTCGGCATCCTGGTCGTGGCCACCCGGATCGGCCGGGGGCCTTCGCTGCTTGCATCCATCCTCAGCGTGCTGGCCCTCGACTTCTTTTTCATCCCCCCGCGATTCTCCTTCGCGGTCACGGATCTCCGCCATATTGGCACCTTCGCCGTCATGCTCCTGGTGGGGGTGGTGATCGGCAACCTCACGGAGCGCGTCCGGGCCCAGGCCCGCCTGGCCCGGGGCCGGGAGCAGCGCACCCACGCCCTCTACCGCCTGGGCCAGGAGCTGGCCCGCAGCGCGGGCTCCGCGGCCCTCGTGGCCTCGGCCATCCAGAACGTGACCACCCAGTTCCAGAGCCAGGGCGTGGTCCTCCTGCCCGATGAGCACGGCCGCCTCCAGAGGCCGGACCATCCGTTGGCCTTCCCGCTCAACGAGCAGGAGCTGGGGGTGGCCCAGTGGGTCTTCGACCATGCGGAGCCTGCGGGCCTGGGCACGCTCACCCTGCCCGGCGCCCGGGCCACCTACCTGCCGCTCAATGGCGTGCACCGGCCCATCGGCGTCATGGGGGTGCTGCCGGAGGGGGCGCCCCGGTGGGCCGAGCCCGACCAGCGGCAGCTGCTGGAGGCCTTCGCCACCCAGACCGCCCTGGCCCTGGAGCGCACCCAGCTGGCGGAGCAGAGTGCCCTTGACCGCCGCCGGGCCGACGAGGAGCGCCTGCGCAATGCCCTGCTCAGCTCGGTCTCGCACGACCTCCGCACCCCCCTCGGCGTCATCACGGGCGCCGTGAGCACGGCGCTCGAGACGCCGGACCTCGCCGAACCCGCCCGCCGGGAACTGCTGCAGTCGGCCCAGGAGGAGGCCCAGCGCCTCCACCGCCTGGTCAGCAACCTGCTCGACATCACGCGGCTCGAGGCGGGCTCCCTGGATCTCCGGACGGAATGGACCCCCCTGGAAGAGGTGGTGGGGGCGGCCCTCAATCGCAAGGAGCTGGCCCCGGAGGCCCACCGGGTGCGGGTTTCCCTGCCCGAGGACCTGCCCCTGGTGGCCATGGATGGCGTGCTCATGGAGCAGCTGCTCCTGAACCTCCTGGACAATGCCTTGAAATACTCCCCGCCAAGCTCGCCCGTGGACATCAAGGCCTGGGCGGTCGGGAAGTCCCTCACCCTGTCCATCTCCGACCAGGGGCCGGGCATCCCGGCCGGAGAGGAGGAGCGGATCTTCGAGAAGCTGGCCCGGGGCCAGGCCGCCTCCAACCGTCCCGGGGCCGGCCTGGGCCTCGCCATCTGCAAGGGCATCGCCACGGCCCACGGCGGCAGCATCCAGGCCGTCAACCATCCCCAGGGCGGGGCCCAGTTCCTCGTGACCCTCCCCCTGGGCACGCCGCCGCCGATGCCGCAGGAGGCGACTTGAGCGGCCCGGCCCCCCTGATCCTGCTGATCGAGGATGAGCCGCAGATGCGGCGCTTCCTGCGGGTGGCCCTGGAGGGCAGCGGCTACCGCTACCTGGAGGCCGCCACGGGCCAGGAAGGGCTCGTCCTGGCCGTGCAGCACCGGCCCGAGGCGATCCTGCTCGACCTGGGGCTCCCGGACATGGATGGTCTGGCCCTGATGGCGAGCCTCCGGGAATGGAGCCGGACCCCGGTCATCGTGATCTCGGCCCGGGGCCAGGAGAGCGACAAGGTGGGCGCCCTGGATGCGGGTGCCGACGACTACCTCACCAAGCCCTTCGGCACCAGCGAGCTGCTTGCCCGCATCCGCGTGGCCCTCCGGCATGCCGATCCCGAGGCCGCGGAGGACCCGGTGTTCGTCCTGGGGCGATGGCGGGTGGACCTGGCCAAGCGGCAGGTGCTCGTGGACAACCGGGAGGTCCACCTCACGCCCCTGGAGTACAGCCTCTTCACGACCCTCATCCACCACGCCGGCAAGGTGGTCACTCACCGGCAGCTGCTGAAGGAAGTCTGGGGCGGGGCCGCCGGCGCCCAGCCGCTCTACCTTCGCGTCTACATGACCCAGCTCCGCCACAAGCTCGAAGAGGAGCCCTCCAGGCCCCGGTACCTCCAGACCGAACCCGGCGTGGGCTACCGCCTGCGGGTGGAGGGCTAACTCCGCCTAGGCACTCCCGCCGAACGGAAGGCCCTCGAGGGTATCGGCCACCCCCGCCTCGAGGACTCGCAGGTGGACCTCGCCCCCTTCCCCGCAGAGGTGGGCCCGGCAGGGGCGCCCGGGCAGCAGGGCGGCCAGGGATTCCAGGTCCGTGATGCCCGCCTCCAGGTGCTCCAGCAGCAGCCAGGGGTCATGGTGGAACGCGGCCACGCAGCTGCGTGGACCCCCGGGCTCCAGGGCCATGGCCTCCAGCAGCTCCCCGGAGCGGCCAAAGTAGGTGACGAGGTCGGCGGCCAGGGCGGCCCGCTCCGGCTCCCGGAAGCAGGTCGCGAAGAAGGCCGTCTGGAGCGCCGTGGTGTCGGGCTCGGAGTGGGTCTCCAGGAAGTCCGCGAAACGGCCGAGCAGTTCAGAGGGCGTCAGGGCCAGGGCCTCCAGGAGCAGGGCGAACCACGGCACCGCCTTTCCCTGGTTGTACATGCGGTCGCAGGCCGCGGCCAGGCGGGAGGCCGCGGCCATGTCGGCTTCGGTGAACGTGGGCGAGGCGAGGACCGTGTAGGGGCTGCCCTCCCGGTGCCGCAGCCCGAACTCCGGGGCCGTCTCGTGCAGCCGCGTGCCGGGCAGGACCGACAGGGGGAAGATGTCCAGGTGGTTGGGGGCGAGGCCGAGGGCGAAATCGAGGCTGGCCTGGAAGCCCTCCAGCGTGTCCCCCGGCAGCCCGTAGATGAGGTCGAACCCGTAGGTGGCTCCGGCCCGGTGCAGGAGGAGGACCTTGGCCTCGAAGTCCGACCGGTCGATGCTCCGGTTGATCCGGCGCAGCACCGCATCGTCGGCGCTCTGCAGGCCGATCTGGAGGGAACACCGGAGGGCGGCAAAGAGCCGGGCCAGCTCCGCATCGATGAATTCGCTCCGGATCTCGAAGAAGAACTGGATGGCCGGGGCCTCCCTGGCGATGAGGCGGAGGATGGCCTTGGCCTGCTTCTTGTCGAAGTTGAAGGTGGGATCCAGCACGAAGACCTGGGCCACCCCGCAGGCCTCGAAGTGTCGCAGCTCCGCCTTCACCCGGGACATGGGGACCCGCCGGATGCCCGAGGTTCCGCGGGACTCGAAGCAGAAATCGCAACGGAAGGGGCAGCCCCGGGACAGCTCCCAGAGCATGCCCGGATAGGCGGAGGGATCCAGGCTGCCGTCCAGGTGGGGCGAAGGCAGCGTGGCCAGGTCCTTCACGACCGAGGGCCGGATGGACCGCCGGAGGGTCTCCACCGGCGTCCCCGCCAGCAGGCTGCCCAGGACGTCCACGATGAGCTCCTCGCCCTCGCCCGGCAGCACGAGGTCCAGCCAGCCTTCTTCCAGCATGCCCGCCGGGTCCGCAGTGGCTTCAGAACCCCCGGCGAAGAGCAGGACCTGCGGGTTCCGGAGGCGCAGGATCCGGCCGATCTCGCGGGTCAGGGGACGGTTCCACACATAGACGGAGAAGCCCACCCACTGGGGATCCTGGGCCAGGATCTGCTCGGCGCAGGCCTCGGCCGACTGCTGGAGGAAGAGGTCCAGAATCCGGGTCTGGATGGCCGGATGGGCGCGCCTCAGGGCCGAGGCCAGCAAGGCCGGGCCCAGCGGCACGGCCCGGGGGGAGACTTCGAGGTGAATGGCCACCAGTACCAGGTTCATGCGCCCGTCCTGCTCGATCATACGCAGGCCCAGGCCGGACCGACGAAGCCCGGCCTAGGCGGAGGCGACTATGGCTCCACGGCCTCCTCCGTGGCCCCCACCAGGTCCACATCCATTTCCATGGTGCCATCCGCCCTCAAGGTGGACATGGGCTTGAAGCGGAGGCCCCACAGCACCTCGTCGGCGGTGTAGGAGGTGCGCTGGTAGATGCTCTGGGCGAAGGTGTCATCGAAGGCCTTGATGAGGACGATGAACTCCGCCTGGGCCTTCCGCAGGTCCTCGTCCTTCAGGCCGAAGAGCGGGCTCGCCTCGTCGATGGGATGCACCACGGTCCAGCTGGTGGGAAAGAGGTTGATCTTGCTCCGCTCCAGAGCCAGCGTGACGAAGCGACGGGAGCCGCTCTCGACATCCAGGAAGGTGAAGACCACCGTGGCCTCGACCTCGATGAGCTGGTTGCTGCGCCGGTTGACGAACCGGAACATGAAGGCCGTGCTCCCGCGGAAGGGCGCCACCAAGCCGTTCCGGCTGAAGCACATCTGGGCATGGGGCCTGGAAAAGCGGCCGTAGAGCAGGCCGGTGGCCAGGGCGAAACTGAGGAGGCCCAGCAGCGATTCCAGGGCCGCCACGGCGCTGACCAGGTGGCTGTTGGGACTGATGTGGCCGTAGCCCACGGTGGTGAGGGTCTGCGCGCTGAAGAAGAAGGCGTCCAGCCCGCGGTCCAGAGGGGAATTGCCCCCCGTCCGGACGAACTGGTCCATGCCGATGCCCGCGTAGACGGCGGCGAACAGGGCATTGGTGATGAGGAAACCCAGGAAGAGCAGGCCCAGGAAGCGGAAGCCGCCCATGGTGATGAGGTTGTGGTAGAGCTCGTAGCTCCGGAAGGCCGGCACCCCCAGGCGCCGCACGTTGAAGGTGCCGTCCTTGTTGACGCTGCGGCCGGGCCCGCTCCGGGTGCCGAGGCCCAGGTCATCGGTGAAGCGGAGTCTGCTGAGGTTGGGAAGGGGGGCCATGGCGCCTGACACTGGAAGATGATGATGAAATCAAGGATCAGCCCCGGGGACAATGGCAAATCGAGAAGGAGCTCCACCATGGCCACCACCCTCGCCTTCGATGTCTACGGCACCCTGATCGATACCCACGGGATCGCCGCCCTCCTGCCACCGCAGCTGGGTCCCCGGGCCCTGGAGTTCTCGCGGGCCTGGCGGGACAAGCAGCTGGAGTATTCCTTCCGACGGGGCCTGATGCGGCAGTACGAAAGCTTCGCCGTCTGCACCGGCCAGGCCCTGGACCACACCTGTTCGCAGTTCGGCCTGCGCCTCGACCCTGCGGGGCGGGAGAGGCTCCTCGCCGCCTACCGGAGCCTGCCGGCCTTCGAGGACGCCCGCCCGGGGCTGGCCCGGGCCCGGGAGGCCGGCTTCAGGCTGTTCGCCTTCTCCAATGGCCGTGCCGAGACGGTGAGCTCCCTGCTCGAGCAGGCGGGTCTCCGGGACTTCTTCCTGGAGGTGGTGAGTGTGGACGAGGTGCAGTCCTTCAAGCCGGATCCCGCCGTGTACGCCCATTTCCTGGGCCGGGCCGGGGTCCCGGGCAGCGCCGCCTGGATGGTTTCCAGCAACCCCTTCGATGTGCTCGGCGCCCTCGCGGCGGGCCTGCACGCCGCCTGGGTCAGGCGCTCGCCGGAGGCCCCCTTCGACCCCTGGGGCCCCGAGCCGACCCTGACCGTGGCCAGCCTGGAAGACCTGGCCGTCCAGATTCACGCATAGCGGCTGCCGTAGGCTCAGGCCGGCAACTCATTATCAGCGCTCAGCCGGGCCGCGCACTCGGGACAGATGCCGTGGCTGAAGGCGGCCTTGGACCTGGGCTGCAGGTAGGCCTCCAGTTCCTGCCAGTAGCCCTCATCGTTCCGGATCTTCTTGCACCAGGCGCATACCGGGAGCAGGCCCTCCAGTTCCCGGACGTTCTGCAGGGTCCGGTCGAGGTTCTCGCGCAGCTCCTGCTCCCGCTTGAAGAGCAGCTTCAACCGCCCCGTGAGCACCGCGATGAGCGAGAAGGACAGGAGGTGGTTGAATGTGTCCCAGAACCGGTAGAACTCATGGGTCAGGGGCCGCCCCGAGGTCAGGTCCGTCACGTACCAGCAGCAGGCGGACAGAAGGGCGAAGGCCAGGCCCCGGGAGGTGCCCACGCCCCAGGTGGCGATCAGCACGGGAATGACGTAGAAGGCTGAGAAACCGAGTTCATAAGGTGTGAGGGCATCCACGGTGGTGACCAGCGCCAGCACCGCCACGGCGGTCAGCAGGATCGCGGCCGGGGAATGACGGGAATCATCCCCCGGGGCGCCTGGCGATAGGAGGGAGGCAATTCCCATGGTGGATGGACCCCGCGGCGGACCCGGCGATCTTCGGACGCGGCCTTGGTGGAGGGCCACGGACCCTCGTTCACTGGATGGTGAAGGACGTGCTCGAACAGGTGTTGGTGCTGGAAGATCCAGGGGCGGCGACCTGGCTGGGTGAAAAGGATGCGAGGGAGGGTGGGTTGGTGGAATGTCCCGAGCAACCCAGCGGGGTGAAGCCCAGGGAGCCGCCGATCAGGCAAGGCAGGACGATCCGGTGAACCAAGCCCATCGGGGCCCCCTCGGGTCAAGTGGCGCAGGTGCGTGAAGGTGAAGAGGCTGCTCCGAAAGCAGAGGCTCGATGCGGCTATTCGTTCCCGGGGGACCTACCGGTGCCAGCCAGAGCCAAGGCCCCTGGAAAATCCAGCCCCGCCCCGGAAGCCACCGCCGCCCCGGAAGCCCTCGTAGGAGCGGCTGACGCCGTTCCAGCGCCCGCCGCCCCAGTATGCCCTGCCGCCCCAGCCATAGTGCCGGTAGGGACCGCCGAAGCCGTACCAGTGGCCCAGCCCGACGCCGAACCAGCCATAGTACCGCGGGCCCCAGAGGCCGAAATACGGCATCGGTCCCCAGCCCCAGAGCCAGGGCGCCACCACCCAGCACCATCCGGCCTCCGGGTAGTAGACGTACATGTTCGGGGGGGAACCGTCCGGCGGCAGGTGCGTGTACTTGTCCCCGTAGGGCATCCACACCCAGCCGTACTGGGCGGTGTAGACCCACTGACCGTCCTCGGCCGGCTTCTGCTGGGGCGCCCCCTGGGGCTGCTCCGAGGGGGGCTTGGGCAGGACAGCCGGGGGCGGGGGCGGCGGGTTGGTGGGGGGCGCCGTGGCGGGATCGACCGGCGGGGCCTGGGAACTGGTCTTGACCGGAGTCCGGTCCGGTTCCTGGGCCCCCAGGGCCACCGACAGGCTCGCAAGCGTCGTCATCAAAACCAGGGTGCTCTTCAGGGTCGTCATGGCTGCACCTCCTGCTGCATTAGACACCGGCGGGGCCGGATAGGTTACATCCCCGGAAACGCTGGATCGAAGGCCCCCGTGCCTTCGGGGCCGGGATGGCCGGGCGCCTATTCCATTTCAAAGGATAGATAGGTCAGTTTCCCCTCGCGCTCGACCTGGAGGGCCACGGCCTCCCCCACCTTGAGGGTGCGCACCACCTTCCGGAGGGTCTCGACGGAATCGATCGGGGTCCGGTTGAGCGTCCGGATGACATCCCCCGCCTGGAGGCCGGAATCGGCGGAGGTCGCCTCCTGGATGCGGGCCCCCACCACCACGCCGAGCCCGCTCCGCAGGTGGGGAAGGATGCCGCGGATCTTGTCGTCGAGGTCCACTCCGATGATGCCGAGCCGGCGGACCAGGCCCTTGTCGGACATGGCCAACTCGCCAAGCCGGTCCGCGGGGCGGGAGGATTCCCTGGCCTGGATCTCCAAGGTGTAGGTTTCATCCCCGTGCAGCAGCTTGAGGGTCACAGTCTGTTCGATGGGGTGGACGAACACGGATTTCATGAGTCCGGCCAGGCTGTAGATGGGCTGACCGTCGAAGGCGTCGATGATGTCCCCGGGCTCCACGCCCGCGGCCTTGGCGGCCCCGTCCGGGTCCACGTCGGAGATGACCACGCCCCAGTCCCGGGGGAGGCGGAGCCCCGCCGCCAGTTCCGGGGAGACGGGCTGGGAGAGGATCCCCACCTCGATGCGGCGCACCCGGCCGTATTTGCGGAGGCTTTCGTAGACGAACTTCACGGTCTCGACCGGGATGGCAAACCCCAGGCCCTCGCTGCCCCCGGAATGGGTCAGGATGAAGGCGTTGATGCCCAGGAGCGCCCCTTCGGCGCCCACCAGGGGACCGCCGCTGTTGCCCGGGTTGATGGGGGCGTCGGTCTGGATGAACCCCATGGGGAAGGCATTCTCCACCTGGCGCTCGGTGGCGCTGACGACCCCCATGGTCACGGAACTGTCCAGCCCGCTGGGGCTGCCGATGGCGAGCACCAACTCCCCCTGTCTGGGCAGGCGGGCCCGCTCCAGGGACAGGACCGGGAGGCCGGTGGCCTCGATCTTCAGCAGGGCCAGGTCCACGTCGGGCTGGCTGCCGACCACCTTCGCCTCGAAGATCCTCCTGCGCGTGGAATCGGTGGCCGAAGGGCTGGTGCCCGGCACCGCGGGAAGCAGGACGCTGACCCGCTGGGCGCCATGGATCACATGCTCGTTGGTGAGGATGTAGCCGGTGGGATCCACGATGATTCCCGAGCCGAGGCTGTGCTGGCGCTCCACCACCGCGGCCTCGGTCCGGTTGCCGCCCTCGGACAGGCCGAAGCCCACCACCCGGATCTGCACCACCGCCGGGGAGACCTGGGCCAGGATCTGGGCCATCTCGGCGTTCAACTTCTGGATGGCATTTCCGCCGAGAGCTCCGGCCAGGAGGGGCTTCGAATGCGGAAGCGCCTGACCCCGGGCGGCCGCACCTGCCATGAGGCACAGCAAAGACACCACCCCCTGCCGTGCGAATCGGCCCATGTCCCCTCCCGACCTCAGCATGCGCCTCCCGGCCCCTTGGTTTCACGCCACCGGAAATCAGCCGGCCGGACTCCGCCACTCCCAAAGCACGTTGGCGATGGCCCAGTTCCCCCGGTGGGCCGCGAGGTGGATGAAGGCGGTCCAGGGACCCAGGTCCACCCGGGCGCTGCCGCTGCGGCCCTGGACATCCAGCACCCAGACGTCGGCTTCGGACACCCGGTCCCAGACGGCCTTCCCAAGCAGGGATTGGACCCCGAGGATCTGCTGCAGGGCCTCGGAACTGGACGGGGTCGCCAGGCCCAGGATGTGCTTGGCGAGACCCGGATGGAGGCAGGCGAACATGGCCTCTGTGTTGCCTTCGAGCCAGGCCGCAGCCCAGAGCTGGACCACCGAGGCGATGCCCTGGGTGGGGGGGGCCGGCTGGCAGGACAGGGCCGCGTGCCTGAGGGCATTTTCTTCGGGCACCTCGACCATGCCCAGGGTGCCCACCAGCAGCAGTGACGATTTCAAGGTGCCCCGCGGCATGGCCCCTCCGGATGCTGGTACAGACCCCGATTCAGGGGTGAGGTTGACGAGGCATTGGTTCCCGGAGGAATCAGGCGTCTCCGTCCACGGGAATGACCTGGATGGCGGTGGCCTTCACCAGGGCCGTGACCGTGTCCCCCACGCCGAGACCCAGATCCCGGCAGGCCCAGGCCGTGACCAGGGCTTCCAGGGCGAACCCGCAGTCCAGGCGAACCCGGGCGAGGGCACCCTGAATCTCCAGCGCCACGATCCGGCCCGCGAGGTGGTTGCGGGAGCTGCCGGGCGCGCCGCTCGCGTGGTCCAGGCTGACCCCCTCGCTTCGGATGCAGAGTCGGGCCTGGCGGAAGTCGCCGCCGGGGTCCGGCGCGAAGAGCAGGGTGCTGCCCACCTCCAGGCAGAGCAGGCCTTCCCGCCGTCCCACCACCCGGGCCAGGACCACGGATTCCGTCCCGGCGTAGTCCGGCTCCCTGGGGCCGCCGGTCAGGACGTCCTCGGGACGACCCTCCTGGACGATGCGGCCCGCCTCCATCCTGAGCATCCGGTCCCCCAGACTCAGGGCCTCGCCCCGATCGTGGGTCACCAGGACGGCGGGGATCCCATCGGCCTTCAGCATGGCCCGCAGCTCATGGCGCAGTTCCTCCGCCGCCGGACGATCCAGGGAGGCGAAGGGCTCGTCCAGCAGGACCAGCCTCGGTCGCGGCGCCAGGGCCCGGGCCAGGGCGACCCGCTGCTTCTGCCCCCCGGAGAGTTCGCCTGGACGGCGGTGCTCCAGACCCGCCAGGCCGAAGCGCTGGACCAGCTCCGCGATGCGGCCGGCCCGGACTGGGCCCCGCCCCAACCCGAACCCGAGGTTGGCGGCCACGCTCAGGTGGGGAAAGAGCGCCCCTTCCTGGAAGACATAGCCCACGTGCCGATGGTGGGCGGGGACCCGCTCCGATCCCTTGAACCAGTCCCCCCCCTCCAGGCCGATGAGTCCCCCGTCGGGCCGCTCGAGGCCGGCGATGAGCCGCAACAGGGTGGTCTTGCCGCAACCTGAGGGGCCGAACAGCACGGTGATCCCGAACCGGTCCAGATCCACCTCCAGGGCCGCCTGGATCAAGGGGCCATTGGCGAACTGCCTATGGACATCCACTGTCAATTTCATCGCGGCTCCCGGGCCCGGAGCCAGGCGGTGGAGAGCAGCACGAGGAAGGCAAACGCCAGCAGCGCGAAGGCGGTGCGGTGGGCCGCCTCCATGTCGAAGGCCTGGACCTGGTCGAAGAGGGCGATGGACAGGGTGCGGGTGCGGCCGGGCAGGTTGCCGCCCACCATCAGGACCACGCCGAACTCGCCCATGCCATGGGCGAAGGCCAGGATGGCGCCCGCCAGGAGCCCGCGCCAGGACAGCGGCAGGGCCACCCGGAGGTAGGTGCTGATTCGCCCGTGTCCCAGGGTGGACGAAGCCTCCAGCAGACGCCGGTCCACGCCGCCCAGGGACGCCACCAGGGGCTGCAGGAAGAAGGGGAGGTTGATCAGGAGGGTGGCGATGAGCAGTCCGGAGAAGGAGAAGACCAGTGTGCCGCCCGTGAGGAAGCCCCAGGCCTGGCCCAGGGGGCTGCGGGGCCCGAAGGACTGCAGCAGGTAGAAGCCCAGCACGGTGGGCGGCAGCACCAGCGGCATCAGCAGGGCCGCCTCCAGGACCACCTTCCCCCGGAACCGGCCGTAGGCCAGGGGCCAGGCCAGGGCGATGCCCAGGGGCGTCAGCAGGGCCACCGCGCTCAGGGCGAGCCTCACGCTGAGCGCGGCGGCGCTCCAGTCCATCCAAGGGGCGGCAGGGTTCATGCAGTCAGTCCGGGACTCTGCATCATGGTGCTCCGTAGCCCAGCCTGGCAAGCGTGGCCTGGGCCTCTGGACCCAAGAGGTAGGCCTGGAAGGCCGCCGCCAGAACGGGCTGGGGGCTGCGCTTGAGGAGGACGCCGCACTGCTTCTGTACCGGGTAGAGTGCCTGGGGCACGGTCCAGACCAGGCCCCCCGCAAGGACGGGCGCCAGCGCCTGGGGCGAGCTGATGAGGCCCGCTTCGGCAGCACCGCTCTGGAGGTACTGGGCGGCCTGGGCGATGTTCTCGCCGAAGACCAGTTTCGCCTGCACGGCCTCGAAGAGCCCCGCCGCCTTCAGCGCCGCCTCGGCGCTGCGGCCGAAGGGTGCGAGGGCAAAATTGCCGATGGAGATGCGTTTCACCGCGGGCTGGAGAAGCACCTTGAACCCGTCCCTGCCCGGATCGAGGCCCACATCCCGCCGGACCCACAGCACCAGGCGCCCCGTGGCGTAGGGAAAGCTGGGGCCGGCGGCGAGCCCCGCGGCCACGAGTCTCGCGGGAAAGTCCGCGTCCGCCGCCAGGAACACGTCGAAGGGTGCCCCCTGCTGGATCTGGGTCACGAGGCTGCCCGAGGCGCCCAGGCTCACCTGCAGCCTTGCCCCAGGATGCCTGGCCTCGAAGGCGGGTCCCAGGACCTCCATGGCCGTCTTGAGGTTGGCCGCCGCCGCGATGACCAGGGTCTGGCCCTGGAGCCCCAGGGACGATAGCGCCAGGAGGACAAGCAGGAACAGGTAGCGCGGTCGCATGGGTCCCTCCGGGGAATGGGATCGGAACGGCAGGTGGCGGGGGATCCTAGACCACACCGAGGATGACACTGGAAGCCTTGAAAAGGGCACAGGCATGGGACCCCGCGCTGAACCCCATCTCTGAAACGCTGTCATGGGTGATGACCGCACTGATGGAATTCCCCTCCCCTAGATCCACACTGACCTCGGCATTGACCGGGCCGTCGATGATCTTCATCACGGAGCCGCACAGGAGGTTGCGGGCGCTGGTCTTGAGGGTGTGCAGGTCGGTTCCGAGGATGACGGAGCTGGCCTTCACGATGGCATAGGCCTCCCTGCCCACCGTCAGGCCCAGCCCATCGGCACTGGCCTTGGTGACGGTCGCAGTGATGGAGGCCCCACCCTTCAATGTGAGCACCACCATGGCATTGACAGCGCCCCGCGTGACCTCTGTGACCGTCCCGGCAAAGATGTTGCGGGCACTGACCTTCAGAGACATCCGGCGGAGAAACGCATACAGCTCGTCCCCGGCCGCGAGGCGGCTGCCGATGTTCTCGAGGAACCGCCGGTGCTCCTCCTCGAAGATGTGGAACTGCTCCACGACTTTCGCACCGGCAGCGGTGAGTGCGGTCCCCCCGCCTCCCTTGCCGCCGGCACTGCGTTCTACCAGAGGTTTGTCGGCCAGGTTGTTCATGAGGTCCACCTGGTCCCAGGCGGTCTTGTAGCTGATCCCGACGGCCCTGGCAGCCTTGGTGATGCTGCCCAGCTCACCGATCTTCTCCAGCAGGGCGATGCGCTCCTCTGCGAAGACCTTCTGCCCGGTTTTCTCCAGCCAAAGGGAGCCAGTGAG
>CAIMBM010000250.1 GCA_903839205.1 uncultured Holophagaceae bacterium
CCGCAGGGTGCCACGGCTCACACCGAGCAACGCCTCGCTGTCGGTGGCATCCTCGCTCTGGCTGACCTGGAAGTAGTCCGCGTAGGCCCGGATCACCGGGAAGCTGCGCCAGGATCCCCCAGCCCGAAGCACGGTCTGCACCACCCCGGGTCCCAGGGGCTGGCCAAACCGGATCGCCGTGCCCTGGGCATCGCTGCGCACCACCGTGCCAGCGACCTTGATCGCCTGTCCCAACCGGGCGCCGGGCACCAGGATCGCCACCTCGCAGCCTGTGCCCACCGGCAGGGGCACCGTCGCGGCTCCCAGCAGCACCCCTCCCAGGCTGAGGTTCACCGCGAAGGCCAAGGCGGCCCTTCGGCCCTTGGGGACCACCTTCACCCTATGCCCGATGGGAATTCGCTCGCTGGCTCGCAAATCGCTGGGCAGATTCACGGGATCCCCCACGCAGGTGATGGTCGACCGAATGAAGTGTACCTGTATTTTCAACGAAATCCATGCTTGTACATCGATTTATACTAACCAGACTTGCCGAAAAGCACTGGGGTACTTACGCCATTCAATATCTGAATTTGTTCAATGATTTGACTTATTGCATTCATCTGCAGATGGCTCTACCTTGAGGCCGCCCTTCGCGGCCCACAGGAGACCCCATGTCCTTCACCGAATCGAAGACCCACCAGAATCTCAAGGCCGCCTTTGCCGGTGAGAGCCAGGCCAACCGCCGCTACACCTGGATGGCCCAGGTCGCCGAGAAGGAAGGGCTTCCGGAAGTGGCGGCGCTCTTCAAGCACAGCGCCGACGGGGAGACCGGTCACGCCCTGAAGCACCTCATGTTCCTGGCCGCCCAGGCCGGCGACCCGGCCACGGGCCTGCCCCTGGGCGACTCGCTGACCAACCTGAAGTCCGCGGTGGCCGGCGAGACCTACGAGTACACGGACATGTACCCCGAATTCGCGCGCCTGGCCCGGGAAGAGGGCTATGCCGAGATCGCAGCCTGGTTCGAGACCTTGGCCAAGGTGGAGCGCTTCCATGCGGGCCGCTTCCAGGACGCCCTCACCAGGTTGCAGTCCGGCGCCATCGCGGCCCCGGACGCCGACATCGCCAAGCACATCTGAGGTGCGCCATGCTCATGGCCTTCGACCCCGCCACGGAACACAGCCGCTATGTGGCCCGCCAGGCCTTCCTGGCCCGCCAGGCGGCCCTGCGCCTGGACCTGGCCCAGGGCATCACCTTCCAGCCGGAGACCGCGGAAAGCGTTGAGGATCAGGTCATCGAGACGCTCTGGGCCGAAGGCATGACCCTGGAGAGTGCCCCGGCCGAGGATGTGGCCGAGGCCCGGGCCTCCTTTGCCGTGCTGGGGCCCTGCCGGGAACCCGGGGGGCTGAGTCTGGTCGCCACCCTCTTCCTGGGCTTTCCGGACGCGATCCGGGACGCCCGCCTGGGCGCCCTCCAGCGCTTCCCCGACCAGCTCCGGCTGGAGCTGAGCGACGGGACCTTCGCCATGCCCGCCGTGGACCGGGGCGCCGCGGGTCCCGACGACCGCCTGCCCTCGGTGCTGGCCCTCCGCTACTTCATTCCGGACGGCAAATCGATCGCCGCCCTCGTGTCCAACCATGCCGAGGCTCCCGGCCGGTGGGCCGCGCCTGTCGCCTGGGCGGCCTGGCCTTCCTGAGGAGCGCCTTATGGAGATCAATACCGGAATCCCCCCCGCGGATCGCAAAGCCATCGCCGATGGCCTTTCGCGCCTGCTCGCGGACAGCTACACCCTCTATCTGAAGACCCACAATTTCCACTGGAACGTGAAGGGGCCCATGTTCCAGACCCTCCACCTCCTGTTCGAAACCCAGTACACCGAACTGGCCCTGGCCGTGGACCTGGTGGCCGAGCGGATCCGCGCCCTGGACTATCCGGCCCCCGGCACCTATGCGGAATTCGCAAAGCTCTCCAGCATCCCCGAACCCAAGGGCGTACCCAAGGCCACGGCCATGATCCGGGAACTGGTCGAAGGCCAGGAGGCCGTGGTTCGCACCGCCCGCTCCATCTTCCCCCTGGCGGACAAGGTCGGGGACGAGGCCACGGCCGACCTGCTCACCCAGCGCATGCAGCTCCATGAAAAAAACGCGTGGATGCTTCGGAGCCTGCTCGAAGACTGATGGGTGAGCCACCTGGCCCGGAACTCCGGAATTATTCGGCAAAGCAGTCTATATACCTGACTTTTTTGGTAAACTACTTGAACGCGCCCTGCGCACCTGAGGAGATGACCATGGCCTACACTGCCAAGTCCTATGAACACCTGAAGGGCGGCGCCCTGAAGGGGCTCAGCGATTCCCAGCTGGACCAGCATTTCGGCCTCTACAAGGGCTACGTGACCAAGCTGAACGAGATCGAGGAACGGCTGGCGACGGCGGACAACACCAAGCCCAACTACTCGTTCAACGAGTTCAGCGAGCTGAAGCGCCGCGAGGCCGTGGCCTTCAACGGCTCCTTCCTCCATGAGCTCTACTTCGAGAACCTGGGTGCCGATGGGGACGTCAGCGCGGGCCTCAAGGCTGCCCTGGAGGCCGCCGGTGGCCAGGCCAAGGTCCTCGCCGACCTCAAGGCCACCGCCATGGGCGGCCCCGGCTGGGCCCTGCTCACCCGCAACCGCCGTGACGGCAAGCTGCACACCTACTTCGTTGCCGAGCACCACCTGGGTCTGCCCATCGAGCAGGACCTGCTCCTGGTGCTGGACTCCTGGGAGCATGCGTTCATGGTGGATTACGGCACCGCCCGCGCAAAGTACCTCGATGCCTTCGTCGAGAACATCAAATGGAGCGAAGTCAGCAAGCGTTTCGGAAAATAGGGCGCGGACAAATATCGTCGTCCCCTGGAAGCAGGCCCCGCGCGGGGCCTGCTTCCGTTAAGCCATTGCTTCGCTCGGCTTCACGGACGGGTCGCCCGCGCCAAACACATAGATGCCTTTCGGGACCGGGCCCTTATCCTTTTGGAACGCGCCCAGATCGTGGTCAATCTGGCTGGACGCAACCTGGGCGTGGCCGCGAAGCTGGACAAGGCCCTGCTTGGCCCTGCCCGAATCCAGTAGTCCCATCCACACACGAGATCCCCTGGCGTAATACAAAGGAAGATTCTTCTCGGGAGGGCCCGTGCAACTGAAAGGGAAATCGGCGGAAGCACAAGGCCTGCTGGAACCCGGCCTCTTCCGTTTTCTCAAGGACCTGAAGGCGCATAACGACCGCGAGTGGTTCAGCGAGAACAAGGCGCGGTACGAAACCGAAGCCCGCGATGCCATGCTGCGGTTCATCGGCGCCTTCAGTGGTCCGCTGTCGTCCATCAGCCACCACTTCATCGCCGACCCGCGTCCCTCGGGCGGGTCCATGTTCCGTATCTACCGAGACACGCGGTTCTCGAAAGATAAAACGCCCTACAAGACCCACCTCGCGGCCCACTTTCCCCACCGCGCCATCGAGGCAGGCGGCGTTCATGGGCCCGGTTTCTACCTCCATCTGGAGCCCGGCGGCAGCTTCGCCGGGGGCGGCCTCTGGCACCCGGATCCCGGTTCCTTGTTTAAGGTCCGCCAGGCCATCGTCGCCAAATCTGCAGCCTGGAGGGCCCTTAAGAAATCGGGTCTGGAGATCGAAGGCGAGGCGCTCAAGCGGGTTCCGCAGGGTTTCGCCCCCGATCACCCCTGCGCCGAGGATCTCAAGTTCAAGGACTTCTACGTCACCAGCAGCTTCACGAATGCTCAGGTGCTCGCGCCTGATTTTATTGACCAGGTGGCCGGAGCCTGCCGGCGGGCGGCCCCCCTGGTTGCCTTCCTTTGCAAGGCGCTGGGTTTGCCCTGGTAGACCGGATCACTCGATTCCCGATCCGACATCCAAACCCCAGGCCCCGGCGTATCCATCTGTGTCCCCCCTTGGGTGGACACAGATGGGTCCGGGCCATGCCCGGGAGGAGGGCTGCATGGGCACGCCGATGGATCGGCTGACGTTCTTGAAGGTCATGGGCCTCGGCGGCGCGGTGTTCGCCACGGGGCTGCCCGGGTTTGCCGAGGCCCTCGGTCCCAAGGCCGGGGCGAAGGCTTCGGATTTCTACTTCGTCCAGCTGACGGATACCCACTGGGGTTTTGAGGGGCCCAAGGCCAACCCGGACGCGACGGGCACCCTGGGCAAAGCCATCGACGCGGTGAATGCCCTCGATCCGCAGCCGGATTTCGTCGTCTTCACGGGAGATCTCACCCACATCACCGATGACCCCACCCTGCGTCGCAAGCGGATGGAGGAATTCAAGATCCAGGCGGGTCGGCTCAGGGCCAAGCAGGTGCGCTTCCTGCCCGGCGAGCACGACGCGGGGGACGATTTCGGCGCGGCCTACCGGGAATTCTTCGGCACCTCCCGCTATGCCTTTGCCCACAAAGGCGTCCACTTCATCGCCCTGGACAATGTCTCCCAGCAGGGGTCCATCCTCGGAGAGGACCAGCTGAAGTGGCTGGCCGCTGAGCTGGACCAGGTGCCCAAGCAGGAACCCCTGGTGGTCTTCGCGCACCGCCCGCTCTTCGAACTCTACCCCGACTGGGACTGGACCACTTCGGACGGACAGAAGGCCATCGACCTCCTCAGGGGCCACCGCTTCGTGACGGTGTTCTACGGACACATTCACCAGGAACACCATCACCGAACCGGTCCCATCGCGCACCACTCGGCCACCTCGCTGATCTTCCCGCTGCCGGCCCCGGGGTCTGTGCCCAGGCGGGCTCCGATCCCCTGGGATCCGGCCCACCCCTATCGGGGCCTCGGCTTCCGCCAGATCCACACCCAGCGCGCCCAGTTGAAGGTGGGCGAGGGACAGAGTTTCCTGGCCCTAGGCGAGCTGGCCCTGGCGGAGTCCCTGAAAGGTTCGGGGACTCCGGCATGATCCTGGAACAATCCCCCGCTGCGACTCAGTCCACCCATTCATCCCGACGCACTTTCTGCACCTCCCTCTGTGCGGTGCTCGCGGCGGCCGCCCTGCGAGGGCGGGCTCAAACTCCGCCCTTCCCCGGGAAGGAGCCCGATCCGCAGCCCTTGAAGCTCACCGACATCACCCGGGCCGAGATGACGCCGGGCAGGGTGGTGGACTACCGAAAGCTGGGAGCCTTCTACCTCGCGGCGGACGACCGTGGCATCTTCGCCCTGACGGCCGTCTGCACCCACCGGGGCTGCCTCGTCCTTTCGGAGGGCCCGACGGGCTTCGGCTGTCCCTGCCATGACAGCGCCTACGACTTCCAGGGGGAGGTCACCGAGGGACCGGCCAAGCTGCCCCTGCGCCACCTGGAGGTGAAGGCTATGGAACCTACGGGCCTGCTGCAGGTGGACATTGCCACCACGGTCTCCCCCGAGACGCGGATCTGAACTTACCGGCGGCCCCCAAGGGATTGGCAGCCGCGCCTCCCGCAGCCAGGATGGAACCACCATGGCCACAACCACTCCTTCCGGTGCTTCCGGTCCCTCAGCGGAAGACGATCTCCTGCTTGCGGAGCGGATCCGACAGGGGGAGGAGGAGGCCCTCCAGCTGCTGCACCGGCGCTATGCCCCGCTGGTCTTCCACCTGGCCTGCCGCAGCCTCGACCGAGCCGCCGCCGAGGAGATCGTGCAGGACACCTTCCTCGCCGTCTGGCGCAGGGCGGCTGATTTTGATCCCGCCAAGGGCTCCCTGCGAACCTGGCTGCTCTCCATCGGCCGCCACCGGATGCTGGATGAGCTGCGGTCCCGGTCCCGGCGCCCCCAGGCCTCCGGGGAACAGCTCCTGGACCTGAGCACCCTGTCGGCCGAAGAACCCCATCCGGACGAGACGCTCTGGGTGCAATACCAGCAGGACGCGGTCTCCGAAGCCCTGGCGGCCCTGCCTGAACCCCAGCGCGCGGCCTTGCGGCTGGCCTTCTTCGCGGACCTCACCCACGAGGAAGTGGCCAGGGCCCTCCAGGTGCCGCTGGGTACGGCCAAGACCCGGATCCGCACCGGACTGAGGCACCTGGAGCGACATCTGGGCAAGCTGGTAGCGGTTCTCACCCTGGCCCTCGTCGGCTCGGGGTCCTGGCTCTATCAGCGGCATGCCACCAGGGACCTCCAGGCGGGACGGGCCCTGCACCTGCTGGCGGACAGCCAGACGAGGGCCCTGCGTCTGGTTCCCGGGAAGGCCCCTGCCCCTTCGGAGACCGGCATACACGCCACCTTCCGGGGAGCCCTCGGCTCGGACCTCGCCGTGCTGACCTTGACGCGCTTCCCCGTCCCGCCCCCCGGGGCCCACTACGTGCTCTGGCTTCGGAACGCCCGGGGATGGCGGCACCTGGACCTGCAGGGGCCCGACCGTGATGGCAGGGTCCTCCAGATTCTCGAGGGGACCGGACTCGTCGAAGCCTGGCCCCTGGAGCTCCGCATCACCAGCGATACCCGCTCAGCCGACGGGCCTTCGGCGCCGGGACTGGTCAGCTGGCAGCCGCCCCAGGATCAGCTCGCGCTCCCCTGAGCGGAGCGGGAAGACCTCAGCACGGCCCGGAAGACCTCTTCCACCCCCTGGGCCTCGAGGCCAGCCTCGTCGGCCCAGGCCCGCCGGGCCTGGAGCTGGGAGGCTTCGCGCTCGGGGTCGTGCACCGGGAGGTTGAGCTCGGCCTTGGCGCGGCCGGCCCGAAGGACGAGTTCCTTCCGGCGGGCCAGGAGGCCCACGAGCTCCCGGTCCAGGACATCGATGTGATCCCTCGCCTCCTGCAGGGCGGGAGACCGCGCGCCCAGGTCCGGAATGGACAGCTGTTCGCCCCCACCCGTCGCGGCGGCCTCTGCCAGGCTCCGGTGGATGGCGGACAGGGCCTCCAGCAGGCCCTCCCGGGCCCCGCTCGCAAAGGGATTCTCGTTCTGCAGGGCCGCGAACAGATGGCCCGCGTCCTCCCGGACGGATTCCAGGGTGCGGGCGATGGCATGGAAGGAGGGGGGGGTGAAGGGCAGTTCGGCCCCGGCGCCCACGGCCAGGAGCCCCTTGGCGATGAAGAACGTGAGGGCATGGGTGGTGGCCATCACCCGGTCATGGTCCTCGGGGCTCTGGCGCAGCACCTCGCAGCCCAGGCTCCGGAACAGCTCCTCGGTGCGCTGCGCGGCGGCGGGGTGCCGGGGCGAGGCGCAGAGCACCACCCGGAGGGGCCGCTCCGCCCGGGCCAGGCTCACGGGCCCGAAGAGCGGATGGGTCCCCGCATGGGGGATGGCGGCGCCCAGGTGCTCCTCCAGCAGAGCGCAGGGACCGACTTTCACGCTGCAGACATCGATCACCAGGTGATCGGGCCGCAGCATGGGCCGGAGTCCGACCAGGACGCCGGAGAGGGCAGGCACGGGCATGGCCAGCACCAGGACCTCGCTGCCGTCGATCAGGTCGCGGGGACCGGCGACCCGATGTTCCGCGGGAATCTCTGCGATCGGATCCCAGGCCCGGTAGCCGTGCCCGGCCTCCAGGAGCAGCGCCCCCAGCGCCCTCCCGAAACGGCCATGACCCAGGATGCCGATGCCCATGGAACCACTCCAGCGTTAAGGGGCCATCCTACCGCAGGAAGTCCTGGATGGCCTTCACCGTGGGCACATGGCCCTGGCACTTCAGGATGCCGTCGACCACCAGCCCTGGCGTGGTCATGACGCCTCGCACCACGATGTCGGGGTACTCGGTGACCTTCACCAGGGTGAAGGCCAGTCCCAGGCCTTTCGCGGCCTCTTCGGTCCGTTCCGCCAGCAGCTTGCACTTGCTGCAGCCGCTGCCCAGCACCTCGATCTTCATGTCCGCTCCTACATCAGCAGGTTGAAAAGGTACCCCACCAGCACGATGCCGGCCGCGACGACGCCGAGGAAGACGGCCAGCAGGGAAGGACGCATGACCTTGCGCAGGATCACGCTTTCGGGCAGCGACAGTCCGGTGACGGCCATCATGAAGGCCAGGGTCGTGCCCAGGGCGGCGCCCTTGGCGAGGAGCACCTGCACGATGGGGATGATGCCCGCGGCGTTGGCGTAGAGCGGGACACCGATCAGGACCGCCAGCGGCACGCTCCACCAGGCCGACCGGCCCATGAACCGCACCATGAATTCGGCCGGGACATAGCCATGCAGGAAGGCCCCTACGGCGATGCCCAGGAGGATGTAGATCCACACCTTTCCGACGATGTCCCGGACGCCCTCGACGGAGACGGCCAACCGGGCGGGCAGGCCGGAGGGACCCCCGGTGGCCACACTGGCCTCGAAGGGGATGTCCATCACCCAGGGCTCCAGATGGCCTTCCATCCTGAGTCTCCCGATGATCCAACCCGACAGGAAGGCCACGGCCACGCCGGTGGCGGTGTAGATGAGGGCGATGCGCCAGCCGAAGAGGCTGAGCAGCAGGAACAGCGCGACCTCGTTCACCATGGGTGCCGAGACGAGGAAGCTGAAGGTGGCGCCCAGGGGCACTCCCACCCGCACGAAGCCGATGAAGAGGGGCACGGCGGAGCAGGAGCAGAAGGGGGTGGCGATGCCCAGCAGGGCCGCCAGCAGGTTGCCCCAGGCGCCCGTGCGCTTGGCCAACAGGTCGCGGGTGCGTTCCGGACTGATGAAGGTCTGCACGAAGCTCACGCCCAGTACCACGAACCCGAGGAGCAGGAGCACCTTGGGTCCGTCATAGGCGAAGAAGGCCACGGCCTCCCCCAGGCGGCTGCCCGGCTGGAGGCCCAGGACCCGGAAGGCCAGCCAGTCCGCCAGGGGCTTCAGGCCCAGGTAGAGCGCCACCCAGGCCGGAAGGGCGGCCAGCAGCCAGCCCCCGGATTTCCAGAACCCCGGGCCCGGAGCGGGGGTCGGGGTCGAGCAGGCACAGCCATTCGATTCCAGGGTCACAGTCTCATCCTCCGCAGCAGGTGGGGGCGCAGCCACAGGCCCGAGGAGCCTTCTTCGCCTCGATCTGGAGGCTCAGCACGGTCCCTGCTGCGGCCTCCAATTCCGCAGGGTCCAGTTCCGGATATCTGTGGCGGGCCGCTTCCAGGAGATCCGGCGAATAGAAATCGAGGCCATGGCGCCGTTCCCCAACGATGCCCAGGCCCGTGAAGCCGGCGGCCTCGATGGCGGCCAGGTAGTCGGACTTCAGCAGGGCGCCCCCGATGCAGGCTCCGTAGGCATCCAGGTCCTGGCGGATGGCTTCAGGGAGGGGCCGCTCGAGCACAATGTCCGAGACCATGAGCCGCCCGCCGGGTTTCAGCACGCGGAAAGCCTCGCGGAAGGCACGGCCCTTGTCGGTGCAGAGGTTCACGACACAGTTCGAGATGATGGCGTCCACGGAGGCGTCAGCCACGGGCAGCGCCTCGATATCGCCCAGGCGGAACTCGACGTTGGCGTACCCGTGGGCCCTCGCCAGGGTGGTGGCCCGCGCGATCATCGCCGGCGTCAGGTCCACCCCGATTACCCGGCCTTCGGGGCCCACCCGCTTCGAGGCCAGGAAGGCGTCGAACCCCGCGCCGGAGCCCAGGTCGAGCACGGTCTCTCCCGGTTCCAGGGAGGCCAGGGCCACGGGGTTGCCGCAGCCCAGGCCAAGATTGGCGCCTTCGGGTACGGCCTGGAGGTCCTGGGTCGCGTAGCCCAGGCTGAGACTCGGGTCCTCCGCCGTGCAACTGCAGGACGAGGTGGGACCACAGCAGTTCTGGTTGTGGGTGACGACGTGGGCGTAGCGGTCGCGGACGGCGGCTTTGATGGTTTGGGAGTCCATGGGTGGGCCTTTCAAGACGGAGGATCACAGGGACGCAGAGGCATCCAGGTCCCAGGGAAGTGGAAGGTCAGTCCCTGCGGCAGCAGGGTGAGGGGTCGGGTTCGGGCTTGGGCTCCGTGCCACCGGAGCAGCAGTCCTGCCAGAGGTACTCGGTAAGGGCGTGCAGCACGCCGAAATCGGCGCGATAGCGGAGGGTGGTCCCTTCCCGGGCGACCAGGACCAACCCCGCGTCGGAGAGGGTTGCCAGGTGGTGGCTCAGGGTGGAGGCCGGAATGTCCAGGCGCGTCTGCAGTTCCCCGGCGGGCGTCCCCGCCTCGGGTCCCTGCACCACCCGGCGCAGGATGGACAGGCGCACGGGATGCCCGAGGGCCTTCAGCCGTCCTGCCGCCTGTTGCAGCTGCCCCGTCATGGCTTCCTCCTGGCATAATTCTAAAATTGTCGAAATATTATGCAAGACCTAATTTCGAATTAACTCGAAATTAAATAATCCAGCCCCGCTCCAGTCCCAGAGCCTCAAGGCGGTGGCGGATCGCCTCCCGGGCCGTTCGAAACCGCCGGCGCAGGTCTTCCTGCGAGAGGGCCGGATCGTCGCTGGCCGGGTCGGGAATGGGCCAGTGCAGCCGCTCCGCCTTCCCGAGAAAGGCGGGGCAGACCTCTTCGGCACAGAGGGTGATGACCAGGTCCACCGCAGCGGGGTCGATGTCCACCACGGATTTCGAGGACTGCGCGGAGGCGTCGATGCCCAGGTCCTCCAGGGCCTCGATGGCATAAGGGTTCACGGTGCTGGGCCGGCTGCCCGCGCTCTGGATGCGGAGGCCGGGGAAGAGGTGGCGGGCCAGGCCCTCACCCAGCTGGGACCGGGCGCTGTTGGCCACGCACAGGAAGAGGATGGACGCCATGCGGTTGCCTCCGTTGAAGCCGCGTTCAGAGCATGCGTTCCCAGAACCCCACGTCCACCCAGGCGCCGAACTTCCAGCCGGCCTCCCGCATGTGTCCCACCTTCTGGAACCCGAGCTTCTCGTGGAGCCGCACGCTGGGTTCGTTGGGCAGGGAGAGGCAGCCCAGCGCCGAGTGGAACCCCCGCCCTCGCAGCTCCGCCAGCAGGGCCTCGTAGAGCTGAGCGCCGACGCCCCTCCCCTGCTGGCCCATGGCGAGGTAGACGGTGGTCTCCACGGCGTAGCGGTAGGCGTGGCGGGTTCGCCAGGTGGATCCGTAGGCGTAGCCCAGGACCTCACCCTCCTCCTCCCACACGAGCCAGGGATAGGCGGCCGTCACCTTGGCGATGCGCGAAGCCATCTCCTCTGCGGAGATAAGCTCTTCCTCGAAGGTGATGATGGTGTCCCGGATGAAGGGGTTGTAGATGTCCACCAGGGCCTGGGCGTCGGTCGGCTGCACGGGTCGGAGCATGGGGTTCCTCTAGGGACGGGGTCCGGGGTCGACCGCCGGACAGCAGGTGGCCCCTGCGAGGTCCCCGGTATCACCCGGGAACCAGCGCCGCTTCAGCCAGAGCGACACGTTCACCAGCCCGATAAGGACGGGCACTTCCACCAGGGGGCCGATGACCGCGGCGAAGGCGGCGCCGCTGCCCAGACCGAAGGTGGCGACCGCCACGGCGATGGCCAGCTCGAAGTTGTTGCTGGCGGCCGTGAAGCTGAGTGTGGCGCTCTGGGCGTAGTTGGCCCCGGCCTTCTTCGAGAGCCCGAAGCTCACCAGGAACATCAGGAGGAAGTAGATCAGCAGCGGCAGGGCCACCCGCAGCACGTCCGTGGGCCGCGCCAGGATCTGGCGACCCTGGAGGCTGAACATCGCCACGATGGTGAAGAGCAGGGCCACGAGCGTCACGGGGCTGATCCTCGGCACGAAGACCCGGTGGTACCAGTCCAGGCCCTTGATCCCGCCCAGGATCTTCCGGGACAGGAACCCCGCCAGGAAGGGAATCCCCAGGTAGATGAAGACACTTAGGGCGATCTGCCGGATGGTGATGGCCACCTGGGCGCCCCGGAGGCCCAACAGGGGCGGCAGCACCGTGATGAAGAACCAGGCGTACACGCTGAAGAACAGCACCTGGAAGATGGAGTTGAAGGCCACCAGGCCCGCGCAGTACTCGGTATCGCCCTTCGCCAGGTCGTTCCACACGATGACCATGGCGATGCAGCGGGCCAGGCCGATGAGGATGAGGCCCACCATGAGCTCGGGCCGGCCCCGCAGGAAGAGGATGGCCAGCCCCGTCATCAGCAGGGGCCCGATGATCCAGTTCTGCACCAGCGACAGCCCCAGCACCTTGCGGTTTTCGAAGACCAGGTGCAGTTCCTCGTAGCGCACCTTGGCCAGGGGCGGATACATCATCACGATGAGGCCCACGGCCAGGGGCACGCTGGTAGTGCCCACGTTCCAGGCGTTGAGGGCCCCGTTGAAGCCCGGTGCGAAGCGGCCCAGCAGGATGCCCGCTGCCATGGCCAGGAAGATCCACAGGGTCAGGTAGCGATCCAGGAAGGAGAGCCGGCCCGTGGGCATGCTCGTGCCTACCGGCAGTCGCAGTCGTCGCCGCAGTCGCCCTTCGCCTTGCCCTCGGCCTCGCAGGCGCAGGCGCCACCGCAGCAGCCACCGCCCTCGGTGAGGGTGGATTCCGCCAGGGCCATCATGATGGCGTGGGGATCGCCCTTCACCCGCAGGGCCATGTTCACGGCCTCGATCATGGCTTCCTTGGACACGCCGAGGGCCTCGAGCCGAGACTGGTGGGCCCGGAAGGCGCGCTCGGCGTTGGCGCCGATGGCCGCGCCCAGCGCCACGAGGTTGAGGGTGATCTCGCTGAGTCCGGTCTCAAGCTGGGGATCGGTCTGGGTTGTCATGGGCGCTCCTTGGAAAGGGATGAGGGGTGGGATTCACGTATTGGCGGCAGTGAGGGTGGAACAACCGGAGGGGTCGCAGGTTTCGCAGCGCAGGGCCCTGGCCTGGGCGAGGTCCCTGCCCAGTTCGGTTTCCGCGGCGGTCATGAGGGGCCAGAGGGATTCCAGGACAGGCCGGGTCGTGGCTTCGTCCGAAAGGGCCACATGGACCCAGCGGCCGACCTTCCACTCCCGCACCAGCCCCGTGCGACGCAGGTCGGTGAGGTGCTCGGACACGGTGGAGGGCGCCAGTCCCAGCACGCCGGCCACCTCGCAGACACAGAGCTCGCCGTTGCGCAGGAGCGCGAGGATGCGCAGGCGCACGGGGTGGGCCAGGGCCTTGAGGGTGTCCACGAGGGGGCGGAGGGTGTCTGTCGTCATTTCGAGTTTTTCCGAAACAGCCTTAGATTACCTCCATTCTTTCGCTTCGTAAGCCATTTTGCAGGTCAACCCCATTAAAAGGTTCCATGGGACTGGCAGCATGGAGAGAGAGCTAGGTTTACTGGCGGTAGCTTTTCGAATCGAAAATTTCGTCCGGCGTCCGCCGCGTATGGAACCTATATTGGACTCGCAAGTTCTTAACAACAAAGGACCTGTCATGACATACATCCAGCGTCTGGTTTGCACTTCCCTGACGGCAATCCTGTGGCTTTCCTGCGGGGGTGGCGGGGGTGGCTCCAACTCCGGAAGCGCGGGGAACGGGTCCCAGGACACCACCCCCCCCGTTCTCATGAGCACCAATCCGTCCAACCTCAACAGCGGCATTCCCCTCAACACCCAGGTCAGCGCCACCTTCTCTGAAAACATCACCGCCGCGACCCCCTCGGCCGCCCTGACCCTGACCCAGGCCGGCACGCCGGTCCCCGGAACCGTGGCCTTCTCGGGCAGCACGGCCACCTTCACCCCCAGCGCCAAACTCGGCAGCAATTTGTCTTACACCGCTACCGCCACCACCGGCATCAAGGACCTGGCAGGAAACGCCCTGGCCAGTCCCTTTTCCTGGAGCTTCATTACCAGCGACTGCAGCGCCCTCACGCAGGTCAAGCAGTTCAGCCTCAACCTGGGACAGGCCTATACGAATCCAAGCCTGGCCACGGATGGCACGTCGATCTACCTCTGGAAACAGACCGACGTGCTGGCCACCTTCGGCACCCTGTACAAGATCGACCCCACCAGCGGCACGATCCTAAGCACGACCCCAGTCCCACTCGTGGCCAGCAATGCCAGCACGCCTCTGTATGGCATCCAGTTCATCGCGGACATCGCCTGGCACAACGGCGCGCTTTGGGCCTCAGGCAGCTACATCGCCCAGGACGGGTCCCTGCCGCAAGGGGTGTTCCGGATCAACCTGAGCTCCGGCCTCTCCGAGGCCCAGATCCCCGTCGCCGCAGGCCTCGCCGGGGAGACGCTGATCCTCCAGGGTCTGGCCAGCGATGGCACCAACCTCTATGCGGCCATCGACCGGAACGACGCCCCCGCGCCCGCCACGCACGTGATCGTCAAGTTCAACCCGGCCACCAGCGCCCAGGTCCCCCTGTCCCCGGCGCTCCTCACCACGGCTGGCCAGGCCAACAAGCTCGACTACGGTGGGGGCTACCTCTGGGTTTCGAACAACCCGAACGTCCAGCAGGTCAACCCAGCCTTCGGTGCCGTCCTGGCCAACTACTGCTTGAACGACGGCAGCGGGAACGTCCTTTATTTCAATTCTAACATTTTGACAAGTAGCGTCAGCATTATGAAGGCCTATAGCCTTCAGTAAAATCCTTTCTAACTTATCTTTATAAAGGATAACTTATGAAAATTAAGACCTTTTTCATGGCGGCTTCATGCGCGTTCTCACTCCTTGCAATGATCGGCTGCAGCGGCGGGTCCACCTCCCCTTCCAGCACTAACACACCCAGTGGTCCGGCCCCGACCTACGAGCTCTGGAAGGGGTCGATTGCTTGTACCTATTATAGCTTGAACATTTATGGCGATAGGGCCGTCCAGGTCACGGGAAAGCCCTGGATGGTCATCAAGCGCGACCCCATCACGTTGCTCGTCCAGGACTGCGAGTTCGGCTTCAGCGAGGTCACCCAGGCCCAGATCCCGAATGCCGACAATTTCGCCGGCACTCCGGAACCAACCCTCGCAGCCACCTCCATCGATTACTGCACCCAGCTGCAGCTCGATACGACCAAGCCCGCCACCCTCTGCGTGGGGTGGGGGAGCAAGCCCACCTTGGCGAACGGCGTCCAGACCTTCACCTTCCATGTAGGTTCCTCTCCGGGGGGCGTTGGCTACAACGAAAGCTGGAATTTTTCGCTGCTGTCTTCCACCCTCTGGGGTGATGTGACCAACATCGACAAGACTTACTATCTTGGCATCGACTCCAACAGCAAGGCTTTCAGCCTGATAAAGCTTTAGATCGCAATTTAGTGCATTAATTCATATATTTCATTCATTCCGAGGGCAAATAACACCTGCTCCTGTGAGGGCTACCGCGAGGTCCCTTCCCCCCGGGCGATGAGGGTCATGTCGGCCAGGGCGTCGGCGGGGCCCATGATCAGAAGCTCGTCGCCGATCTGGAAGCACTCGTCGCCGGAGGGCTTGAACCGGAGCCCGGTCCCGGGGTGGGTCAGGCCCACGATCAGCGACCCGACGGCCTGGTGGCGGCGCACCTCCCGGAGGGTCTTCCCCACCAGCACGCTGCCCTTGGAGATGGCGATCCGCTCCAGCCCCAGTTCCAGTTGTTCCTGCTGCAGGACGATGTCGAAGAAGTTCATCATCTCGGGCCTGAGCAGCAGGCCCGCCATGCGGCGCCCGCCGATCTCGTAGGGGCTCACGATGTGGTCGGCTCCGGCCGCCTTCAGCTGCCGCTCCGTGCCCAGCTTCGCACTGCGGGCCACCACGGGCAGGTCGGGCCGGATCTGCTTGACCGTCAGGGTGACCAGCACGTTGTCCGCATCCGTGGTGAGGGCGGTGATGAGGCCCTTCGCCCGCCGGATGCCGGCCCTCTCGAGCATCATGTCGTCCATGGCATTACCGTAGAGGATCAGTTCGCCCGCGAAGCGGGGGCTGCGGCCCTTGGCCTCGTCCTGCTCGATGATGACGAAGGGGACCCCCGCCTTCTTCAGCTCCCAGGCGGCCTGGAAGCCCATCTTCCCGAAGCCGCAGACGATGACGTGGTCGCTGAGATCGTCCAGACGCTTCTGCATGCGGCGCTCCATGAGATAGCCCCGAAGATCGCCCTCGAGGAGCAGGGCGGTGAGGTTCGAGATGGCGTAGGTGGCCACGCCTAGGCCGATGATGAGATAGAAGATCGTGAAGAGCTTCGTCCAGGCATTCACCTCGCCCAGTTCCCGGAAGCCCACCGTGAAGAGCGTCGTGATCGCCATGTAAAAGCTGTCGAGGGTGTCCAGTCTCGACAGCAGGTGATACCCCAGGCCCCCCGCGAGGATCACTGCGGCCAGGAGGACCAGGGCGTAGCGCAACCGCCGGAGCGGGGCATCGGCCTGGTGGTCCTCGACGTGGGGGAACGGGGCGTGGATGCGCATGTCAGCCGCCAATGCCATGCTTGATGGCAAAGTTGGCCGTGCAGAGCGCGACCAGGTGCTCACCACAGCTGAGGCGGCATTCGAGGATGGCCCCCCGGCCCGAGAACCGGATCACCTTTCCTTCACCCCGCACCTCGCCCTTGGCGGGCTCCAGGTAGCGGATGTGCAGGTCCGAGGTGGCGAAGGGCATGGCGCCATCAAAGGCCGTGCTGAGGGCGAGCGCCCCCACCATGTCCGCCATGGTGGCCAGGACCCCGCCATTGACGGTGCCCCGGGAACCGTTGATGACGGCCTTGGTGGGAACCAGGTGCATGCAGGCCCTGCCCGGAGAGACCGACTCGATGGTGAGCCCCCAGTCCTTGATGAGTTCCCAGGGGTGGAAGCGCGCGCGCAGGCGCTCCAGAAGATCCGGAGCGAGGGTCTCTGGGATCTGCGGCTTGGCCATGCTTGAGTGTATCCGGCGGGAGCCGGTACGCAGCCCAATAGCGTGGAGGCGATCAGAGCTTCAGCACACCCTTCAGGGTGCTCGCCATCTCCTGGAACACCTTCGTCTGGGGACTGTCCGGGTGGGCCGCCACCAGGGGCTGGCCGCTGTCCCCGCCCTCGCGGATGGCCAGGTCGATGGGCACTTCCCCCAGGAAGGGCAGGTTCATGCGCAGAGCCGCGGCCTTCACGCCCCCGTGCCCGAAGATCTGCGTCTCCTGGCCGCAGCCGGGGCAGATGAAGCTGCTCATGTTCTCGATGATGCCGACGATGGGGACCTTCACGGTCCCGAACATCCCGATGGCCTTCTTCGCATCCAGGAAGGCCACATCCTGGGGCGTGCTGACGATGACCGCACCATCCACCTGCGCATTCTGGATCAGCGTGAGCTGAACGTCGCCAGTGCCAGGCGGCAGGTCGATGAGGAGCACGTCCAGGTCGCCCCAGGCCACGTCCCCCAGGAACTGTTGGAGAGCCTTGTTGAGCATGGCCCCGCGCCAGATGACGGGCCGATCCTCCTCGATGAGCAGGCCCATGGACATGACCTTCACCCCGAACACCTCCAGCGGCAGGATCTTGCCCTCGGGGGTGCCGAGGGGCGAATCCTTCAGGGCCAGCATCATGGGGATGGAGGGTCCGTAGATGTCCGAGTCCAGCAGACCCACCTTCAGTCCCAGCTGGGCCATGGCGATGGCGAGGTTCACGGTGACGGTGCTCTTTCCCACGCCCCCCTTGCCCGAGCCCACCACCACGCAGCGCTTGATGCCGGGAATGAGGTTCTTGAAGGTCACCTGGGCCATCTTCTCCCAGCCGATTTCGATCTCCGCCGAAGTCACCCCGGGCTGTTTGAGAATCAGTTCTTCCAGGGCCTGCTTGATCACCTGGACCCGGTCCTGGTAGGCCTCCAGGAGCTGGAGGAGCACGGTCACCTTGCCCTCCGAGACATCGATGCCCTTCACGGCCTTGAGGGTGGTGAGGCTGGCGCTGGTCCCTGGGACGACGTAGGCGTTCAGGGTTTCAAAGAGGGCGGCCCGGCTGATCTTCGTCATGCGTGTCTCCAGCCTCTCAGTTTGGCACGGCCGGCTGGAGGCCAACATGCAGAAGGGCGGGCGGTCGAAGGCCAGCGGCCCGGCGGCTCCTCTACACGATTAATCATGCTGGGCGGGATTCCCGAACAGGATCTGTAGCTGTGGTCCATTGGGGATCATTCAGCCTCGCATTGGCCCCTGGCAGGATTGTCCGCTCCCCGGAACCTATGATCCAGCTTCCCGTTCCTTCACCTCGCTTCCTCTGGAGCCTGCTACTCGGCATGCTCCTCCCCATGGTCGCGATGGGCGGCCTCGAACCCGGGCACTTCCCCGGTCGGACCTTCGGTTTTGCGGAGGGATTGACCAACACCTCGGTCATCGCCCTGGCGCAGGGGGGAGACGGACTCATCTACGCGGGAACCGAAGGGGGACTCTTCCGGTTCGATGGGCGTCGGTTCGAGCGCCTCAACCTGCCCTCTGACCACCAGTTCATCACCACCCTCTTGGCTGGGCAGGAGGGTCGACTCTGGGTGGGGACCCGGAATGGCCTCGGCTGGCTGGATGCCTCCTGGGCATTCCATGTGGAAGGGGGTCCCCTCTCCCAGCGGGTCTACTCCACGGGGTTCGATGCCCGGGGGAATTTGTGGGTGCACGCCGGGGAAGAATTGTTCGTGCGATCCGGCGGGTCCTTCTCGCCCGCCCCCCTGAATCCCAAGGCGCCGGAAATCATTCAGGTCTTCACGGATCCAGCTGACCCCAACGTCAGGGTCCTCGGAAGGCAGGGGGTCTGGACCCTGGACCCGGTCCAGGGGACCTGGAACCTGGACCGGATGCCCATCCTGGCCAAGGATGAGCCCCTGGCCTTCGGGCGGGACGGGGCCGGCTACACCTGGCTCCGGACCCGGTCGAGCTTTTGGCGCCAGGCCCCCGGCAATGGCCCCTGGACGCGCCTCAGGAGCCCCTTCTCGGAAGCGGTCCCGGATCATTTCGGGATCACCCGCGACCGCGCCGGATGGCTCTGGATCAACACCGCCACCGGACTGCTGAGGTGCAGGGGGGTCGAGGTCCTGCCTGTGGTGGCTGGCCCCAGGGGTTACGTGCCCGTGACGGGCTTCCTCGATCAGGAAGGTTCGCCCTGGATTGCTTCCCTTGGCGTGACCCAGGTTCTCGGACGCGCCCTCTGGATGAACCATGATGTCGAGGATGGCCTGCCCAGCAATGTGGTCTGGACCACGGTGCGGGATCGGCAGGGGCGCCTGTGGGCCGCCACGGATGGCGGCCTCGTGGTCCTTGGGGCAGGCGGCTGGAAAGTGGTCGCCAGGGGACAGTTTTCCCGGGTGCGGGTCCACCCGGACGGCACCATTCTCGCGGTGGGAAGCCCCGGTGGCACGGTCTACACGGTCAACCCGCTGTCCCTGGGGGTGCTGGGGCACCGGGCCACCTGCATGGAACCCACCGATGTTTCCAGGGGACTTGGGGTCGAGGCTGACGGCACGGTCTGGATTTCCGACTACCGCCATCGCCTCGCGCAGGGGGTACGGGTGGCCGGCAGCTGGGCCTGGAAACCTGGAACCATCAACGGCCAAGCACCTGAGGGCCTGTTCGAAGTGGTTCAGGACAGTACCGGTTCGGTCTACCTTCCCACGAAGTCGGCGGTCTACCTGCGCTCAGGAGGCCGCTGGGAGTCCCTCGGCGCTACCCTGCCCTACACGCCCCTCAGCGCCCAGCGCATGGTAGGGGGGGACATCTGGGTGGCCTACCTGGACCGCCCGGTCCTCACCCACCATCGTTTCCAGGGTGGCGTCTGGAGGCAGGTCGGGGAATGGTGGCCCTTCCCTGACAAAGATGGCCTGGTCGTGTTCTCCCTGGCCGGGACGCCTTCCGGACGCCTCTGGGTGGGTACCAGCCAGGGGCTTGGGCGCCTGGACCCCGGCGCCCGCACCCGGGAAGCCTGGTTCAGGCCTGGAGATGGCCTCCCCGGAGCCGATGCCACGACCCAGGGGCTTCGGCTCGAGCCGAATGGGGACCTCTGGTTGGGTACCAGTTCGGGATTGGGATGCTTTCGCTCGGCTGCGGAGGGCGGCGAGCCGCCCCTTCCTCGACCCCTGCTGCTGGGTCTGGGGGTTCGCGGCAAGCTACAGCCGCTCAACGGCCCACCGCCCCGGCTTGAGCCCCGGGAGCGCCTGGAGGCCCGCTTCGCGGTCCCCTGTTTCCTTGCGCCCGACACGCTGGGCGTGGAGGTGCGCCTTTCGGGCGTGGATCGGGACTGGGTCCGGTTGGACAGCACCTACGTGGTCTATGGCGCTGTACCCGATGGAAACTACCAGCTGGAGGCCCGGCTTCGCCGGGAGGGGGGCCCTCCAGGGCCCATCCAGAACCTGGCATTCCGGGTTCTGCCTCTGTGGTGGCAGACCTGGTGGGCCATCACCCTGTTCCTGGCCATCGGACTGGTCGGGGTCTATGGGGCGATCGCCCTGAGATACCGGGCCCTCCGCCGGCAGAATCGCCTTCTGCAGGAAACGGTCGCTGCCCGAACCCGGGACCTGCGGGAGGCCAACCAGGATCTGACGCAGGCCAACCAGTTCAAGAGCCGCTTTCTCGCCATCACGGCACACGACCTCAAGAACCCACTGGGCGGGATCCTTCTGCTGGCCGAGCTGATCGAAAAGGAGGCTGGCGCCTCCCAGCCGAAGCTCGAATCCCAGGCCAAGCGCCTCCATAAAATAGGTCAGCAGATGCTGCTGATCATCAATGGCCTCCTGGATACCGCCGTTCAGGAGGCGCAGGATGTGACCCTCTGCCCCAAGGAGCTCAGCATTCCTGAACTGGTTCAGCAGGTGGTTGCCGCCAACCACGAGTATGCCGCCGGCAAAGCCATCAAGCTCAGCTATCGAGAATCCCTCGGGGGGGGAGCCCGGGGCCTGGTGGACGAGGTCTGTCTCAGGCGGGCGGTGGACAATCTCGTGAACAACGCCATCAAGTACTCCCCCCCCGGCACCGAGGTGCACGTCACGTCCACCTCGAGGGTCGAGGAGGGCCAGGCTTGGATGGAGATCAAGGTGACGGACCAGGGTCCCGGACTTTCCCAAGAGGACAAGGACAAGGCCTTCGGCGTTTTCCAGCGGCTTTCGGCCAAGCCCACGGGGGGGGAATACAGCACCGGCCTGGGGCTCTCCATCGTCAAGCAGATGGTGGCGCTGCATAGCGGGCGCACCTGGATCGACGGGGACCCGGACCGCGGCGCGACCTTCGCCTTCGAGATCCCCTTGCACACAGGGCCCTGGCCAGCTGGCGCGGAATCGGGAGAAGCCGACCCTGCGCCTGAGGCTCCAGGGCCGGGCTAGCCAGGCTGCTTCCCAGACCCGCCCCCTGGGTCCGCGGCATTCCGGAACCGTCGAAGGAGCCGGCTTCAGATGTCCGAGTCCAGGGGTCCGAGTTTCTGGGTCAGGGCGCCCACGCCACTGGCCAGGAGGGTGTGCTCGTAGACGCGGAGCTGGCTGCGGAGGGGCGGGTCCTGCGGGTCCAGCCCCCGGCGGATCACTTCGCCTTCGGCCCCCAGGACCCGGCCCTTCAGGGTGTCATGCAGCTGCAGCTCGACCATTTCCATGACCTGGGCCGCCAGGAGCGGGTCCACCAGGGGGAAGGCCAGCTCCACGCGACGGTCGAGATTCCTGGGCATGAGGTCGGCACTCGAGAGGAGCGTCTCCGGCTGGCCATCGTTGGCAAAGTGGTAGATCCGCGCGTGTTCCAGGAAGCGGTCGATGATGGACAGGGCGCGGATGTTCTCCGACAGCCCCGGGACGCCAGGACGCAGGCAGCAGGTGCCCCGCACGATGAGGTCCACCTTCACGCCCTCCCGGCTGGCCTCGTAGAGCATCTGGATCAGCTGGGGATCCACCAGCGCATTCATCTTCAGGACCATGCGGGCGGCCCGTCCCTCCCGGGCATGGCCGATCTCCCGCTGGATGCGCGCCTTGAGGCCTTTCTTCAGGTGCTGTGGCGCCAGGAGCAGGCGGTGGAACCGGGGGGGCCGGGTGTAGCCCGTGAGCATGTTGAAGAGGTTCGAGAGGTCCTCGCCGAACTCGGGCCTCGCCGTGAGGAGGCCCACATCCGAATAGAGCCGGCTGGTCCGCTCGTTGTAGTTGCCGGTGCCGAGGTGGCAGTAGCGCTTGATACCGCTGGCTTCCTGGCGGACCACGAGGCAGGCCTTGCAGTGGATCTTGTGGTTGGGCAGGCCGTAGACCACGTGGGCGCCGGTCTTCTCGAGGCGCCGGGCCCAGGCGATGTTGGCGGCCTCGTCGAAGCGGGCCCGCAACTCTACGATGGCGGCCACCTGCTTGCCCCGCTCGGCGGCGCGCTCCAGGGCCGCGGCCACCGGGCTGTTGGCCGTCACGCGGTAGAGGGTCATCTTGATGGCGAGGACCTTCGGATCCTCGGCCGCCTCGCGCACGAAGCGCACCACGCTGTCATCGAAGCTCTGGTAGGGATGGTTCAGCAGGATGTCGTTGCGGGAGATGATGTCGAAGAGGCTGCCGACCTGGTCGAGCTGGGGAACGGGCAGGGGCGGCAGCGGCGTGTCCTTGAGGCCCGGCAGGTCGAGCTGGGTGTAGAGCTGCATCAGGTCCGAGAAGGCCGTGAGGCCAGAGCAGGGATAGAGGTCCTCGGGACTCAGCTCCATCTCCTCGATGAGCAGGTCCAGGACGTTGGCCGACAGACCCCGCTCGTACTGGAGGCGGACCACCGCGCCGCGGCGGCGGTCGCGGAGGCTTTCCTCCACGGTCTTCAGGAGGTCCTCGGAAGGGTCCTCCTCCACGGGCAGGTCCGAATCCCGGGTGACGCGGATGGCCTGGCAGCTCTTGATCGTGTAGCCAAGGAAGAGCCGGGAGAGGTGGTGCCGCACCACGTCCTCGAGCATCACGAAGGCGTGCGCCCCCGAGGCAGAGGGCACCCGGAGGAAGCGCGAGGCCAGCCCCGTGGGCACGTGGATGAAGGAGAGCTCCGAGGCCGGCAGGTCCCCGTCCAGCAGGTCCTCGTCCGGCACCAGCTCCACCACCAGCACCAGGGCCCGGTTGCCCAGGCGGGGGAAGGGGTGGCCCGTGTCCACTGCCAGCGGCGTGATCAGCGGCAGCAGGCTCCGCTCGAAATAGTCCAGGGCGAAGGCCCTCTGGGCCTCGTCCAGGTCACTGGGATCCAGGATGGTGATGCCTGCGGCCTCCAGCTGGGGCTCGAGGATGGCGTGGAACAGCTCGTGCTGCCGGGTCGAGTAGTCGTGGATTCTGGATGACACCCGCTCCAGCAGCTGGCGTGGGGTCAGGCCGTCGGGCCCCGGCTGGGTGATGCCGGCATCGATCTGGCGCCAGATCCCCGCCACACGCACCATGAAGAACTCATCCCAATTGCTGGAGACGATGCTGAGGAACTTCACCCGCTCCAGCAGCGGCACGGAAGAATCCTCGGCCTCCTCCATGACCCGGGCATTGAAGTCCAGCCAGCTCAGCTCGCGGTTGAGCAGTTCCTCAGGACGTGGGATGGGGTGGAACACAGGGGGGACCTCGGTGGTCGGATCTTAACGCCTTGGCGTAACAGACTGATGGTACAGGCGATGGACTGTGCAATCCGCAGAACTTCCTTGGCATTCGAGGGGTTTCAGGGCAGAATCGATGGTTCGGCCCGCCACAGGGTGGGCCCGAGTGGTCCGCCCGGACCCATCCCAACGAGAGGGCAGCAACTGGCTGCCAGGTAGGAGGAACCCCATGTCCCAGGAAGTCTTCATCGTTCCCAAGCGCGAGACCTTCGGCAAGGCCGCCGTCCGCGACCTCAAGAAGAGCGGCCTGATCCCCGCCGTGGTCTATGGCTTGAAGGAGGCCCCCGTGGCCATCGCCATCAGCCCCAAGGCGGTCGCCCGCGTCCTCGCCAGTGATTCCGGCATGAACTCTGTGATGTTCCTGCAGCGCGAAGGCACGGACATCAAGCGCCACGTCATCATCAAGGACCTCCAGCGCGACCCCATCACCAGCCGCCTGCGCCATGTGGACTTCATGCGCGTGGACATGACCCTCAAGGTGCGCGTCAAGGTGCCAGTGCGCCTCGTGGGCACTTCCATCGGCGTGAAGGCGATGGGTGGTGTGCTCGACTTCGCCCACCGCGAGATCGAGATTGAATGCCTGCCCAGCATCATCCCGGCCCACATCGACGTGGACATCTCCAACCTGGGCGTGGGCGACAGCATCCGCTTCGAGCAGCTCACGCTGGGCGCCAACATCGTCTTCACCGGCGATGCCCACCAGGTGGTCTGCTCGGTCCATGGCAAGGCCGCCGAGGAAGAAGTCGCTGCCCCCGCCGCCGCCCCCGAGCCGGAAGTCGCCAAGAAGGGCAAAAAGGACGAGAAGAAGTAGCGCGCAACCCTTCATTCATCCGTCGACAAACGCGGCCTTGGCCGCGTTTGTCGTTGACGCGCGGGCCGGACCTGCGCGCGTTAGGCTGGAACCATGTGGACATTGGTACCTCTAGGGAACCCGGGGACCGAGTACCAGGACACTCGCCACAACCTCGGCCGCCTGATGCTCCAGCGCTGGATGGCGGAGCGAGGTCTGGCTCCTGCCCCCAGGAGGCGGTTCCCGTCCGGCACGCTCTACCCGCTGACGGACCGGCTGCAGGCCCTGGTGCCCGCGACCTACATGAACCTCTCCGGGGAGGCCTGCGCCCAGGCCTCGGCCGCAGGGCTGTACCCCAGGCGGATGGTAATCCTCTTCGATTACAAGGACCTTCCCCTGGGCACGGGCCGCTTCCGGCTGAACGGTTCGGACGGCGGCCACAACGGCCTGCGCTCCGTGTTCGAGTGTCTGGGCACCCAGGAGGTCGCCCGCCTCCGCCTGGGCATCGGCCCCTTTCAGCGGCCTCTGGCCGACTTCGTGCTGGGACCCTGGACCGATCCCGAGTGGGACCAGCTCGACGCCCTGGACGCCCCCTTCGCCCGGTTCCTCGAGATTCTGGCCGGCACCGAGGACCTGGATGGGTTGCCCGACAAGGTCAATCCCGCGGGGTTCTGGAGGGACCAGGGCCAGACTTTGCCTTGATTTTCGAGGCTTTCCGGGCGAAACTAGCCATTCGCGTCCTCCGTTGGAGGGCTCTTCCTTGCTCCCTGGAATCCAAAGGGGGCTTCACATCCACAAGGAGGACAGATGCGTCGCTACGAGACCATCTTCATCGCCTCCCCCACGCTGACGGACGAGCAGAGCGATGAGCTCGTCAAGCAGTACGAGGGGATCATTGCCGAGCAGGGTGGCGAACTGCTCAAGACCGACAAGTGGGGCCGCAAGAAGCTGGCCTACGAAGTCCAGAAGTTCAGCGAGGGCTACTACACCCTGTTCGAGATGAACGCGGGTCCGAACCTCATCGCCGAGCTGGAGCGCCGTTTCCGCAACAACGACGCCGTCATCAAGTACCTGAGCGTCCGCATGGACGAGGCCGAGAAGGCCGCGGGCCGCACCAAGCAGCGCATCGAGCGCGAAGCCAAGCGCAAGGCCCAGGCTGGCATCAAGGAACGTTCCGCTGAAGAGGTGATGGGATGAAGCGCCGCGCCGATGCCAAGAAGGGCAAGCCCAAGAAGAAGAA
>CAIMBM010000251.1 GCA_903839205.1 uncultured Holophagaceae bacterium
AGGACGTTCGTATCGAGGACGAAGACCTTCTTGCTGGATGGCGGGACCAAATCGAACCTCCTGGGACACACTCCGAAGCTGCCCGCACCCTACCACCAAGCGGCCGCCCTTGCACGGCTGGGATTCATCCACGGATCGATGTGAGAATGGCTCCCCCCGGAGGCTCTTGCATGAGGATCCTCGCCATGGCCCTTGCCATCACCACCGCCCTCGCCGCCCAGGCCCCCCTCCGCTATCCGCCGACCCGGAAGGGCGACGTGGTGGACGACTTCTTCGGCACCCCGGTGGCCGACCCCTACCGCTGGCTGGAGGACGACAACAGCGCCGAGACCAAGGCCTGGGTGGAGGCCCAAAACCAGGTCACCTTCGCCTACCTCGCGCAGATCCCCCAGCGGGAGAAGATCCGGGAACGCATCACCAAGCTCTGGGATTTCGAGAAGTACAGCGCCCCCTTCAAGCGCGGGAAGCGCTACTTCTATTCCTACAACTCGGGCCTGCAGAACCAGGCGGTGCTCTACGTCACGGAGGATCCCAAGGCCAAGGGCCGGATCCTTCTCGACCCCAACACGCTGAGCAAGGACGGCACGGTGGCGCTCAGCGGGGTGAGCATGACGGAGGATGGCAGCCTCATGGCCTACTCCATCTCCGTGGCCGGGTCCGACTGGCAGACCTGGAAGGTCCGGGACGTGGCCACCGGCAAGGACCTTTCTGATGAGATCCAGTGGTCCAAGGCCAGCGGCGCCTCCTGGCTCAAGGATGGCAGCGGGTTCTACTACAGCCGCTACGAGGCCCCCAGGGGCGGCGGGGCCCTCACGGGGGTGAACAACAACCACCAGCTCTGCTTCCACAGGCTGGGCACGCCCCAGGCCAAGGACATCCTCGTCTACCAGCGTCCCGACCAGCCCGAGTGGTACCTGGGCGGATCGGTCACCGACGACGGCCGCTGGCTGGTCATCTCCTGCGGCAAGGGGACCAATCCCGAGAGCAGCCTGTATCTCAAGGACCTGTCCAGGCCGGACAGCCCCGTGGAGCCCTTCCTCGACAAGATGGACGCCACCTACAATGTGGTGGACAACGAGGGCGACCGGTTCTTCGTGAGCACCAACCAGGGCGCCCCGCGCAACCGGCTGGTGGCCATCCGCAAGGGCGAGACCGATCCCGCCCAGTGGACCGAGCTCATCCCCCAGGCCAAGGGCAAGGACGTGCTGGAATCCGTGTCCCTGGTGGGCGGGCGCTTCGTGGCCACCTGGATGCGGGATGCCCACTCCGCCGTGGAGTTCTACGATCTGAAGGGCAGGGCGACCGGTTCGCTCGCCCTGCCGGCCCTGGGCACGGCCGGCGGGTTCGGGGGCCGGCGCGAGGACACCGAGACCTTCTACACCTTCGGCAGCTTCACCTATCCCGGCACCATCTACCGGCTGGACCTGAAATCGGGGAAGAGCTCCGTCTTCCGCACCCCGAAGGTGGCCTTCGAACCGGCGGACTACGAGGTGAAGCAGGTCTTCTACCCGAGCAAGGACGGTACGAAGGTCCCGATGTTCCTGGTCCACAGGAAAGGCCTGAAGCTGGACGGCCGGAACCCCACCCTGCTTTACGGCTACGGCGGCTTCAACGTGCCGCTGACGCCGAGTTTTTCCGTCTCCCGCATGGTCTGGCTGGAAATGGGGGGCGTCTACGCCATGGCCAACCTGCGGGGGGGCGGCGAGTACGGCCTGGACTGGTACGACGCGGGTCGGAAGGAGAAGAAGCAGAACGTCTTCGACGACTTCATCGCCGCCGCCGAGTGGCTCATCGCGCACAAGGTGACTTCGACCCCGAAACTCGCCATCAACGGCGGCAGCAATGGCGGCCTGCTGGTGGGGGCCTGCCTCACCCAGCGGCCCGACCTCTTCGGCGCGGCGGTGCCCGAGGTGGGGGTCATGGACATGCTGCGCTTCCACAGGTTCACCCTCGGCTGGGGCTGGAAGAGCGACTACGGCAGCAGCGAGACCAAGGAGGGCTTCGACACCCTCATGAAGTACTCGCCCCTGCACACCATCAAGCCCGGCGTGAGCTATCCGCCCACCCTGGTTACCACCGGCGACCACGACGACCGCGTGGTGCCTGCCCACAGCCACAAGTTCACGGCCACACTGCAGGCTGCCCAGGCCGGGCCCGCGCCCATCCTCACCCGCATCGAGGTGAGCGCCGGCCACGGCGCCGGCAAGCCCACGGACAAGGCCATCGCCGAGCGGGCCGATGTCCTGGCCTTCCTGGTGAAGAACCTGGGCATGAAACCCTGAGACCTGATTGACCTTGTGTTACGAGGTATCCTTGGGGATCGTCCCCATTCAGGAGGCTTCCGCATGAAGTTGGCCCCATTCCGATCCTGTCTGCTGGTCCTCGCCGTCCCGGCCCTCCTGGCCCAGGCGCCCCTGACCTATCCCGCCACCCGCAAGGGGGACGTGGTGGACGACTACCACGGCACCAAGGTGGCCGATCCCTACCGTTGGCTGGAGGACGACCGCTCCGCGGAAACCGCCGCCTGGGTGGAGGCCCAGAATCAGGTGACCCGGGCCTACCTGGGCGCGATCCCCGAGCGGAGCGCCATCGAGGCCAGGCTCTCGAAGCTGTGGGACTACGAGAAGTACGGCGCCCCGAGCAAGCGGGGGAAGTTCTACACCTACACCTGCAACACCGGACTCCAGAACCAGGCCGTGCTCTACGTCACGACGGACCTCAAGGACAAGGGCAGGGTGTTGCTGGATCCCAACACCCTCAGCGCTGATGGCATCGTGTCCCTGGGCGGCACGGTGTTCACCGAGGACGGCCGCTTCATGGCCTACTCCCTGTCCAAGGGCGGCGCGGACCTGAACGTGTGGAAGGTGCGGAGTGTGGAAACCGGCCAGGACCTGGCCGACGAACTGCCCCTGGGCCGCAACGGCGTGGGCGGCTGGGCCAAGGATGGCAGCGGCTTCTACTACACCCGCTACCCCCTGCCCAAGGACCGCAGCGCCCTGACCGGCGTCTTCAAGAACCAGCAGCTCTTCTTCCACAGGCTGGGTGAGCCGGTGGCGAAGGATGTCGTGGTCTACGAGCGGCCCGACCAGCCGGACTGGGGCTTCGGCGCCCACGTCACCGATGACGGCCGCTGGCTCGTGATCTACCAGAACCAGGGCACGGACCGCCGCAGCCGCATCTTCCTCAAGGACCTGGCCAGGCCCGACGCCCAGGTCGAGCCCTGGCTGGACAAGTTCGACGCCACCTACCGCGTGGTGGGCAACGACGGCACCACCTTCTATGTCTTTACCGACCAGGGCGCCGCGCGCGGCCGCCTGGTGGCCATCGAGCGCGGCAGGCCCGAGCCGAAGGACTGGAAGACCCTGATCCCCGAGGCCCCCGGCCGGGACGTGCTGGCGGGCGTGAACCTCGTGGCGAACCGCTTTGCCGCCACCTGGCGCATCGATGCCTTGAATACAGTGCGTCTCTACGACCTGAACGGCAAGCAGGAGCGCGAGATCGCCCTGCCGGGCGTGGGCTCCCTCGCCGGCTTCGGCGGCCGCCGCGAGGACACCGAGGCCTTCTACGGGTTCACCAGCTACAACCTTCCCACGACCCTCTATCACTACGACTTCGCCAGCGGCAGGAGCGAGGTCTTCCGCCAGGCCAAGGTGGCCTTCGACCCCGCCGCCTTCGAGGTGAAGGAAGTCTTCTACCCCAGCAAGGACGGCACCAGGATCCCCCTCTTCCTGGCCTACCGGAAGGGCCTCAAGCTCGACGGCCAGAATCCCACCCTGCTTTACGGCTACGGCGGCTTCAACATTTCCGCCAGCCCCCGGTTCAGCCCTGCCACCGTGGCCTGGCTGGAGATGGGCGGAATCTACGCGGAGGCCTGCCTGCGCGGGGGCAGCGAGTACGGCCGCGACTGGTACGACGCAGGCAGGCTGCGCCACAAGCAGAACGTCTTCGACGACTTCATCGCCGCCGCCGAGTGGCTCATCCAGGAGAAGTACACATCCACCCCCAGGCTGGCCATCCACGGCGGCTCCAACGGCGGACTCCTCGTGGGGGCCTGCCTCACCCAGCGGCCCGACCTCTTCGGCGCGGCGCTGCCCGCCGTGGGCGTCATGGACATGCTGCGCTACCACCGGTTCACCATCGGCTGGATGTGGAAGAGCGACTACGACTGCTCCGACGATCCGGACGGCTTCAGGTACCTCATGACCTACAGCCCCCTCCAGAACCTGAAGCCCGGCGTGAAATATCCACCGACCCTGGTGACCACCGGGGACCACGATGACCGCGTGGTGCCCGCCCACAGCCACAAGTTCATCGCCACCCTCCAGGCCGACCAGGCCGGTCCCGGCCCCGTGCTCACCCGCATCGAGACCAACGCTGGCCACGGCGCCGGCAAGCCCACCGCCAAGCAGATCGCCGAACGCGCCGACGAGTGGGCCTTCCTGGTCAAGAACCTGGCCATGAAGCTGCCCGCCGGGTTCGGCCGGTAGAGCTGTAGAGCTCACACGACCCCCCACGGCGCCGCGCGGGGCGGCGGGCATCGTGGTGAGCTCTCGGTTGATTCCAGCGCCCTCCCAGGGCAAACTGAAAGCTGAGCGCCAACTTAGCTCAGTTGGTAGAGCAGCTGATTCGTAATCAGCAGGTCGCAGGTTCGAATCCTGTAGTTGGCTCCAATGAAAAGGCCCGTCACCACTAGGTTTCGGGCTTTTTCAATGAAGGCCAATCATGCTGCCCCATGTACACCGATGCGCACCTAAGTGCCCTGGAATTGACAGACGTTTCCCGTGGTGTGTGCGTGCAGTGTGCGTCGTGTGCACCGTGTGCGCCGATCCGGTGTGCATTGGGTTGGCTCGGGCTGGCTCGGGTTGGCCCTTGCTAGCTTTCGGGGAAAGCTATCCTTTGGGGCATGGCCTGTCTCCATCCCAACACCAGCGTCGAGGACGGGATCCCTTCCCCGCGCTTGCTCTGTGATGACTGTGGGGCCGTGCTAATCGAGCCGACGGGATGGTGGCCAGCCGATCCGCCCAGGGTCGTGTGGATCCGCCGTGAGATTCCAACAGACAGGAGAGCCTGAAGACTGTG
>CAIMBM010000252.1 GCA_903839205.1 uncultured Holophagaceae bacterium
CCCGTCTGCCATGCACCTTGCGGCACATCCGACTTGCATGTGTTAGGCACGCCGCCAGCGTTCATTCTGAGCCAGGATCAAACTCTCAAGTTTCATTCTGAACTCTCATCCCAAATCCTAAGACTTGGAAAAAATGCTCTGGTCGAAAAATTGTTCTGAATTCCATAAGACATCCTTAGACGCCCCACAGAACCCTCAAAGGCTTCCTATCTTCTATCCGGTTTTCAAAGACGCCCCCATGCTCTCCGCATGGCCCGAAGCTGCCTTTCAGCCTCCTCAGCACCCCGCAGCCTCAACTGCGCAGGACATCCAGACTAACATCCACACGCTTCCATGCAAGAGAAAATTTACGCAGAGGGCCCCAAAGCTTCATCTGGCCCCATTTCTTAGGCCATCATGGCCCATCGGAGAGGCCATGAAGACGATTCGCAAAGCCGTGATCCCCGTCGCGGGTCTGGGCACCCGGTTCCTGCCGGCCACCAAGGCCCAGCCGAAGGAAATGCTCCCCCTCGTGGACACCCCCGTCATCCAGTACGTCGTCGAGGAGGCCATCCGTGCCGGCGTTGAGAGCCTGGTGCTGGTCACGGGGCGCGGCAAGGCTGCCATCGAGAACCATTTCGATGTTTCGTTTGAACTGGAGGACACCCTCCGCCGCAGGGGCAAGCAGGAGGACCTCGACCTGGTGCAGGGCATCAGCCACCTGGCCCAGTTCGCCTACGTTCGCCAGGGAGAGCCACTCGGACTTGGACACGCGGTGCTTTGTGCCCGCCACACCGTGGGGGACGAGCCCTTCGCCCTGCTCCTGGGTGATGATGTCTTCGATGAGCGCGACTCGGCACTCGAGTCCCTCATCTCCGCCTACCACACCACCGGCAAATCCGTAGTTGGCGTGCAGGAAGTGCCCCTGGAACAGGTATCGCGCTACGGCATTGTCAACGCCCCAGCCAGCAGAAGGAACGCCTGGGATGTGACAACCATTGTCGAAAAACCGAAACCATCCGATACCCCCAGCCGATGGGCCGTGGTGGGCCGCTACGTGCTGGAACCCCGCGTGTTCGACCATCTGGCCGCCCTCGAACCCGGCGTGGGCGGGGAGTACCAGCTCACGGACGCTCTGGCCGCCCTCGCCCTGGAGGGCAGACTGGTGGCCGCGGAGATCCCGGCCAAGCGCTACGATACGGGCAACAAGCTGGACTACCTGAAGGCCAACGTGGAATTCGCCCTCAAGCGGGAGGACCTGCGGGCCGATCTCACCCTCTACCTGAAGGAGCTCTGCCGCGGCCTTTAGCGCCGCAACCGTAGGGCATTCAGCACCACCGTCAGGGAACTCAGTCCCATGGCCACTCCGGCGAGCATGGGGCCGCCAAACCGCTCCAGCTGCCCGAAGGCCGCCAGGGGCACCAGCACCAGGTTGTATCCGAAGGCCCAGGCCAGGTTCTGCCGGATCACGCGATGGATGCGCAGGGCCAGCTTCCTGGCCTCGAGAATGGGCTCCAACCCCGGGCGCAGCAGAACGATCGGTGCCGCCGCCATGGCAGCACCGGTACTCCTCTGGCCCGGCCCGGAGCCCATGGCGATGCCGCAATTCGCCTGCGCCAAGGCCGGGGCGTCATTAACCCCATCGCCCACGAAGCCGACCACCAGTCCCCGCGCCTGCATCGCCCTCACCTGGGCCAGTTTCCCCTCAGGCAGCACTTCGGCAATCACCTCCAGGATGCCCGCAGCAGCCGCCATGGCGAGGGCAGGGGCTCGCCGGTCTCCGGTCAGCAGGTGGAGCTTCAGTCCTTGCCCTCGCAACTCCCCCGCCACCCTTGCAGCCTCTTCCCGCAAGCGGTCCCCCAGGATCAGGACGCCCTGGAGACCTTGCTCGTCCGCGAGTCCCACTGAGATGCCACCTTCTTCTTCGGGGAACGGGCTTGTGAGGCCCAGAAAGGCCGCGCTCCCCAGGCGCCAGGACCGCCCCTCTACTCGGCCGGTGATGCCTCCGCCGGGGTGGGTGCGGAAGCCCTCAACCGCCGCGGTCGGCCCCTGATGTGCGGCCCGGATCCCCCGGGCGATGGGGTGTTCCGAATCCCGCTCCAGACTGGCCGCCACCCCCAGCAGGTCTGCCTCGGACAGGAATCCGGTGGAGACCACACGCCTCAGGGAGGGCCTGCCTTCCGTGAGGGTTCCCGTTTTATCGAAGACCAGATCCGTGGCCTGGCCCAGGGCCTCGAGGGCGCCCGCATCCCGCACGAGGACACCCTTCCGGGCGGCCGCACCGAGACCCACCATCACTGCCACCGGGGTGGCCAGGCCCAACGCGCAGGGGCAGGCGATCACCAGCAGGGTCACCGCGGGACGCCAGGCATGCGCGAAACCACCCCCCTGCCACCACCAGCCCGCGAAGGTCGCCAAGGCAAGCGTGAGAATGATCGGCACGAATACGGCGCTGATCCGGTCGGCCAGTTCCTGAGCCGGTGCCTTGGAACCCTGGGCCTCGGCCACCATGGCCGCCATGCGCGCCAGCTGCGTTTCGGCCCCCACGGCCTGAATCTCCTGCTCCAGCATGGAGCCGTGGACCACTGTCCCCGCCACAAGGGGATCTCCGGAACCCTTCGGCACGGGCATCGGTTCACCGGTCAGCATGGATTCGTCCACCTCGGCCTGGCCGGCGACAACACGGCCGTCGGCGGGGACCGCCTGCCCTGGACGGACCCAGACGCGGTCCCCGGGCTGCAACCGGGCGACCGGCACCTCCAGCAGGGAACCATCCGCCCCGATCCGAAGGGCCGTGGGTGGAGCAAGCGCAAGGAGCGCCCGTAACGCATCGGTCGCATGCGACTTGGCCCGGGCCTCGAGATACTTCCCAGTCAAGAGGAAGGCCACCAGGGCTGAGGCGGTTTCGAAACTCAGATGGTTGGCGCCACCCCACCACTCACCGACGGCAAAGGCCCAGGCGATGCCAGCTCCGAGCGCGACCAGTGTGTCCATGGACGCCTGCCCGTGCAGGGCCTGGCGCCCGGCCCGCCTGAAGAACCCGAGCCCCGCGCCGAACACCACTGGCGTGGCCAGCACGGCCTGCAGCCACCCCGGAAGGCGCAGGCTGTGTCCCGGAACCATCGCCACCAGCAGGGGCGTGGTGAGGACCAGGGCGAGCCACATCCGGCGCAGAGCTGGCTGCAGGTCCTCGCTTCCCGGAGGTTCCGCCTCGATCCGGCCCAGGCCATAGCCCGCGTCCTCGACCTGGATCGCCATGGCCTCAAAGGCGGCTGTTCCCTCCACCCGCACCCGGGAGGTGGCTAGGTTTACCGAGACGGTGGTGACGCCTGGAACAGCGGCGAGGGCCTTCTCTACGTGGCGCACGCAGGCAGCGCAGGTCATGCCTGACACCGTATAGGTCTGCTGGCTCACCCGACACTCCTTCCCGCGGCGGTTTAGGCCGGGGCGATCAGTTCATAACCAGCGGCGCCCACGCTGGTGGCCAAGGCCTCGAAGGTGACCGCCCCCTCCACCGTGGCGGTGCCCTGGGCCAGATCCACCCTCACGGTGGTCACCCCAGCCACGGCCCGTAGCGCCTTCTCCACATGCTTGGCACAACCACCGCAGGTCATGCCGTTCACGCGATAGACCAGGTCTGTCATCACTGCCTCCAGGGGCCTCAGGCCCGATGTCTTGCCAGGGCCGGCAGGCGCGTCGCCTCAGCCAGAAGGATGTCCATGAGGTTGCAGCCGAGCTCGCTGCTCTGGCCATCAGGCGTGCCGAGGGTGGTGCGCAGGATTTCCACCAGCAATTGGATCTCGGTCAGCTTGGTCTCCAGGGCGCCAAGCTTGTTCTCCAGGGCCTCCCGGACGTGCTGGCAGGGCACGCTGTCCTGGCGGAGGGCCCTGAGCAATTCCTGGATTTCATCCAGGCTGAATCCCGCGGCCTGGGAGGCCTGGAGGATCCTGACCCAGTGCACCGCTTCGGAAGGGAAGAGCCGGTAGCCCTTCGGGGACCGCGGCAATTCGCCGAACACACCCGCATCGGCGTAGAAGCGCAGGTTGCGGGCCGTGAGGCCAGACCGGGAGGCCAGCTGCCCGATCTTCAGCATCCGAACGAAGGGCTGAGCCTTGTCTGGCAAAACGGGTGGAAGTGGCATGGGTGTCTCCACGGTACCGGAGGCTCAAGGATAAGCTTCCAGTTACATGGAAGTTCAAGGAATAATAACCACTGAATCATATGCCCTGATGGCGATGTATCAGCAAGTGGAGCAAAGTCACCGCCGCGGGGGTGACCCCCGGGATCCGACTGGCCTGGCCCAGGGTCTCGGGTCGATGCAAGGTCAATTTTTCCATGATTTCCCTTGAAAGCCCGCGCATCTGCTCCACCCGGAAGTCTGAGGGGATCCGCACATGGTCCCAGGCCCGATGGCCCTCCAGGAGTTTGGCCTCCCGGTCCCGGTAGGGGGCATACCGGAGGTCGAAGAGCAGCAGATCCCGCTCCCGGGGGGGGTCCCAGCCGGGTTGGGCCGCGTCCCATCCCTCCAGGAGGGCCAGGCAGGCCTCCGCCTCGGGGATGCCGATCTGCTGGCGGCGGAACAGCTCCGCCAGGGACATGCCCGCCTCCATCCGGATCCCTGCCCTGGCTGCGATGGGCCCGAATGGGCTGGATTGGGCCACCCAGGCCTCGCCGCACTGCTCCTTGACCCGTTCCCGGCGGGCCGCCTTGGCCGCTGACTGCGAAAGTTCCGCGGGATCGAGGGCTCCCACTTCGCGAGCCACGGCCAGCAGGCGACCGTCGGCGAGGTCGCAGGCCAGTCCAAGCCGGTGTTCGGCCCGGGCCGTGAGCATCCGGTAGGGCTCGTCGGTGCCCTTGGTGACCAGGTCATCGATCATCACGCCAATGTAGGCCTGGTCACGACCCAGGACGACGGGGTCCCGTTCCCGAAGCCACTGCACCGCGTTGATCCCGGCCAGGAGGCCCTGGCCGGCAGCCTCCTCATAGCCTGTGGTGCCATTGATCTGGCCCGCAAACCAGACCCCGTCCAGACCCTCCAGGGAAAGGTCGCGGCGGAGTTGCAGGGGGTCGAAGCTGTCGTACTCGATCGCATAGCCGGGCCTCAGGATCTCCGCCGCCTCGAAGCCCGGCAGCGTCCGCACCATCCGGAGCTGAATGTCCGTGGGCATGGACGTGGAAAAGCCCGCCAAGTAGATCTCTTCCGTCTCCAGGCTCTCGGGTTCCACGAAGATCTGGTGCCTGCCCTTGTCGGGGAATTTCACGAATTTGTCCTCGATGGAGGGACAGTAGCGCGGCCCGATCCCCTCGATGTGGCCCCCGTACAGGCTCGATTTCGAGAGGTTGTCCCTCACGGTGGATTCGGTTTCCGGGGTGGTGTGGACGATATGGCAGGGCACCTGGGGCTGCGGAATCCCCCCACTGAAAAAGCTGAAGGGCCTCGGGGGATCGTCGCCCGGCTGGACCTGAAGCCTCGAGAAATCGATGCTCGCCCGGGCCAGACGCGGGCTCGTGCCCGTTTTCAACCGACGTCGACGCAGGCCGAGCGCCTGGAACTGCTCCGCAAGATGGGTGCTGGCGGGCTCACCGGCCCGGCCTGCCTCCAGGCTGCGATCGCCGATGAGGATCCGGCCATGGAGGAAGGTGCCACTGGTGACCACGACCGCATCGCAGGGCAGCACCGATCCATCCAGCAGTTCCACCCCGGTCAAGATCCTGGTTCCTTCCTGCCAGCGCAGACAGGCTGCGGTTCCCTGCCGGAGCTTCAGGTGTTCGGTGCGTTCCAGCAGCCGCCTGGCGGCGATCCGGTACTTCACCTTGTCAGCCTGGGCCCGGGGGCCGCGCACCGCCACGCCGCGGCTTTCATTCAGGATCCGGAAATGGATTCCGGTGGCATCGATGAGCCGCCCCATGGCCCCACCCAGGGCGTCCAATTCGCGCACCATGTGGCCCTTCCCGACCCCCCCGATGCTGGGATTGCAGCTCATCTGGCCGATCTGGTCGAGGTTCATCGTGAGCAGGGTCGTCGCCATGCCCATCCGGGCTGCAATATGGGCGGCCTCGATTCCGGCATGTCCGCCGCCGATCACCACCACCTGCTTCATCGCCATCCTTCCTCGTCCGCCCTGACCCTGGGAATCGAGGCCTCCCTCCTATCGCGGGGGACATCCAGTCCCCCGCTCCCGCGCTCCGCTTCGCCGCAGCGCGGAGTCGGGACGATTCCCGCATGTCCGCCGCCGATCACCACCAGCTGCTTCATCGCCATCCTTCCTCGTCCGCCCTGACCCTGGGAATCGAGGTCTCCCTCCTATCGCGCTCCGCTTCGCCGCACCGCGGAGTCGGGACGATTCCGCCATGTCCGCCGCCGATCACCACCACCTGCTTCATCGCCATCCTTCCTCGTCGAAACTGAACCCGGGAATCGAGGCCTCCCGCCTCCGCCAGAATACCCCCTGGCACGGGGCCACCCCCAGGTGCCCGGGATATGAGAAACTGTCGCCATGCGACCCCGTCTGAGTCCCGAAGAACGCCGCGCCCGGCGGAAGCGCGTGGTGCGCCGCTCCATGTTCGTCCTGCCCTCCAGCATCACCATGGCCTCGGTGTTCTGCGGCTTCTCCAGCGTGGTCATGTCCATCAACGCCGCCGGGGCCACACCTGAGCATTATTTCCTGTGGGCGGCCGGGCTTCTCGTGCTGGCGGGCGTCTTCGACGGACTGGACGGCCGCGTGGCCAGGGCCACCAACACGGCCACGGAATTCGGCGTGCAGTTGGACAGCCTGGCCGACGTGGTCAGCTTCGGGATGGCCCCGGCCATCCTGGCCTACCGCTACGGCTTCTTCCAATTGGGCATCCATGATTCTCACCTGAGGGCCGCAGGCTGGGCCGCCTGCTTTGTTTTCATCGCCTGTGGCGCCCTA
>CAIMBM010000253.1 GCA_903839205.1 uncultured Holophagaceae bacterium
ACAGGAGGCGAGAAGATCGACCCGGAATCGAACGGTGCTATACCCATCATGATCTTTTTCAGAGAATTCATTGAAGACTGTGGTCCCCACACGCCAAGTGAGAATCGGCCGAACGCGTCTTCGATGATTAGAATGCGTTTCACATTTAGTTTCTTCCATCCTCCTTTCAACCCTGTGATCAATCGATCCCGGGCTTCGTCGAGATGGCGAATGTCCTGCCCTTTCATTAAACGCCTCCAGTACTGAAAGGCTTGGCCAACCCTCCAAAGGCACGCTTAGCGATTTCCCACCACCTCTTTGCCACCACTTCCGTCGTAGAGCAAGAGGACTCGTACCGCATGCGCGGGTGCCAGTTGGGTGCTCCTGTCAATGCACCTTTGATGGCAATTAATAGCTGGATGGAAACGTTCCGTTTGAAACCGGGTCTTCGAGATGCGGCCATCTGCCCAAGACGGAATGCAAGGCTACTAAGGTCGTGTCCATCGCCAGGCCAAGACTGTCCGTGGGGGCAAGAGGCTGATGGGGCGACAATCAAGGCCTTGAGGGAGCACTGTGTCCTTCCGGTGAGCATGCGTGAATCCTGAATTCCAGTGAGATAGCCTCAGGGCCTTGATGAGAGGAGGCCCCATGGTACGAAGTGGTCGAGCGTCACTGCCAGTGGAAGTGGAAGAGGTCAGAGCCAGGATTGAACGGTGGCGGCAGCAGCGGAAATGCCTCGGTCCGATGCCGGAGAAGCTCTGGGCCGAGGCGGCTGAACTTGCCTCGCGGTTCGGCATAAACCCCATCTGCCATCACATGGGGCTGAGCTACGCTGCCCTGAAAACCTGCATGGGCAAGCGTCACGGCCTGAAGCCCTCCGTGTCAAAGCAGCACGAAACTCCGCAATCGAAGCCCATGGCTCCGACCTTTGTCGAACTCGGTGGCGATAGCTTGCTGGGGGGGATCCAGGCCGGGCCGGTGCTGGAGGTCAGCACACCGGATGGCATGCGCATCGTACTCCGCCTTCCCTCTGGGAGTTCCGTGGACCTTGCCAGCCTGATGACTGCCTTCCTCGGCTGCCGGGGATGATCCAGATCACGCCCCAGATGCGGATCCTGGTGGCAGTGGAGGCGGTTGATTTCCGCCGTGGGATCGACGGGTTGGCTCAACTCTGCCGCGTCACCCTAGGGGCCGACCCCTTCTCGGGCACGCTGTTCGTGTTCCGTAGCCGTTCGGGGGCATCCCTGCGCGTTTTAGCCCACGATGGTGGAGGGTACTGGCTCTGTCAGAAAAGGCTTTCGAAAGGTAGGTTCCGCTGGTGGCCCACCAACCAGGACGAACCTTCCGCTCGGCTCCTGGCCCATGAACTCCAGATCCTTATCTGCGGTGGTGATCCTGGCGGCACCAGGGTGCCTGTGGCGTGGCGGTCCGTCACCCCACCAACGTGATTTTTGAAAAATGTAAGTAATTGATAATATTCGCTTTTTACTCGCTTGTACTCAGGCACGGCTCCGGGCACATTCTGAACGATGGCATGCACCAAGCAGCAAAGGAAAATCACCCCTCCATCTCCGCGCCCGGACCTGCGACATAAGGAGGTCAGTGCCAAAGTGCTTCACGGCCATCTGGACCGTGCGCGGGAAGCTCTGGGCGAGGAAGGCTATGAGGACCTTCGGACAGCAGTGGACACCCTGGCCTTCGTGACCCAGGAACTGGAATCAAAGCAGACCTCCATCCAGCGGTTGAAGTTCATGCTGTTCGGCCCCAAAACGGAATCCACGGAGGCGGTCTGCGGACAAACTCCCGGCCAGGATCCACAAAAACCCGGTCAGGTTGATTCCTCCGTAGGCGCAACGGACGGGGAGCAGGAGACGCAGCAACCGAAGGAGCCGCAGCCAAAGGAGAAGGTCCCTGGACATGGGCGAAATGGCGCAAGGAACTACCCTGGCGCTGATCACGTGCGTGTGACCCTGGCAGGGATGGAGAGTGGGGCTCCCTGCCCGGAATGCCCTAACGGCAAGGTCTACCCCCAGAGGGAGCCTGCCACGCTGGTGCGCGTGAAGGGCGTGGCACCCTTTGCGGCCACGGTCTACGAACTGGAACGCTGGCGCTGCAACCTGTGCGGGGAGGTGTTCACGGCCCCGGCACCTGATGGCGTGGGCTCGGAGAAGTACGGCGAGACCGTGGCCGCCATGCTCGGAATGCTAAGGTACGGTTCGGGACTCCCCATGCACCGGATCGAGAAGCTCCAGCAGGGTTTTCGCATCCCCCTTCCGGTCTCGACCCAGTGGGAGATCCTCCTGGAGGCTGCCGAACTCCTGTTGCCTGCTTATGAGGAACTGGTCAGACAGGCTGCCCAGGGCGAAGTCATTCACAACGACGACACCACCATGCGGATCCTGGGCGGGACCACGAACCAGAAGGAAGGGCGGAAGGGCATCTACACCAGCGCCATCCTCTCCAACCATGGGAACCACCGGATCGCTCTCTTCCTCACTGGCCACAACCATGCAGGCGAGAACCTGGAAGCGGTCCTTCGGCACCGGGCCGAGGACCTGGCCGCCCCGATCCAGATGTGCGATGCGCTTGCCGCCAACAGCATGGGCGAGGCAGGGGAACTAGACACCATCCTGGCCCACTGCCTGACTCATGCCCGGCGAAGGTTCGTGGAAGTGGAGGGGCGGTTCCCCGAGGAGGTCCGGCACCTGCTGGAATCTCTGAAGGTGGTCTACAGGAATGATGCTCGGGCCAACCAGGAGGGCATGGATCCTCCGGCCAGGTTGAACTTTCACCAGCAGGAAAGCGGACCTGTCGTGAAGGATCTGGAAACCTGGCTCAGGGACCAGATCGAGGAGCGGAAGGTAGAACCCAATTCAGGACTGGGACAGGCTATCACCTACATGCGGAAGCACTGGAAGGAACTGACTCTGTTCCTGCATCAGCCAGGGGCACCCCTCGACAACACTGCAGCGGAACGAGTGATCAAGCGGGCGATCATGCATCGCAAGAATTCCCTCTTCTACAAAACGGAGACAGGTGCCCGGACGGGGGATTCCTTCATGAGCCTGATCCACACGGCGGAGTTGAACGGGGCACAGCCTTTTGACTACCTGGTTGCCATTCAACGGAACCGCGCCCTTGTGGAGGAGAACCCGGAGGAGTGGATGCCTTGGAACTATGGCGACACCGTTACTGGTCTTGATCTTGCAAGTTAGGCACGGGACGTTGTGACATCATGACTTGGTGGTCATTTAAGGGCAAAACCTGCCTGCTCTAAGCAAACACGCAGTCCATCTGTCGCAGGAGTCAGCGATCCCGATGCGCAGGGGAGCCTGGGCTCAGCCTTCATGTGTCATCTGAATATTCAGCGGAGGGTTCAATTCTTATCCCGCCGCCTCCAGGACCCGAGTGTAAGGGGAGTACGAACCCGCCAACCATTTTTTCTCTTCGGCCTTCCTGGGGAACCCTGTGACAAAGACAGCTTGGGCAGGAACTTTGGGACTTCTGCTTGTGGGAGTTAACCTCAGGGCGATAGACCGGCCCGGCGGACCAAGTCTTGGGGTGCAGGGAGGAATGTCCATCCCCTCGGGCGAGGACCTGAAACTCACTACCGGTTCAGGCCTCAACCTTGACCTCGGTGTCCATGCTACCTGGCAGTTCAATAGAAGCGAGGACATCAGGCCCAGGCTCGACCTTCTGACTTTTTCTGGCGGCCATCAGGATGCCTTGACGCCCCTGGTGCAGCACCTGGACACCAAGGTCCAGGGCCTCTCCTTGGGCACCGAATTCCTCTACCACGTGGGAGATTCCAGCCGCGTCGAGCCGCGTAACGGCCCCTGGGCTGTGGGTGCCGGCGTCTACCTGATCCGCTGGTCCGTGGACAGCACCAATCAAGTGGGCCTGCCAGGAGCAGGCTCGACCCAGGCTTCGGGCACCAGCCACTGGACACGGATGGGTTACGGTCTGGTGAGTAGCTACCGGCTCACTCCGCGGTTGGAAGCTGAGGCCCGCTGGATCGCCAGCCATTACGGCTATGAGAACCTGCCCGCCCGCTTCGGCACCATTGGCCTGCTCTGGCACTTCTAGCACACAAGGAATCCCATGTGTCGGCACGTCCACCCCATCACCACGCCATTCCGGCCAGCCTCCAGGCCTTTCATCCTCCTCTGCGCGACCTTGCTGATGGTGCTTGGTGGCCTCGGCTGTTTCGGCGGCGGCAACCGGGGCACCGGTGATCACGCCGGCCAGGTGAACGGCCCGTTGGCCATCACCCCTGCCAGCGCCACGGTCATTGCTGGCCAGACCCAGCAGTTCTCGGCGAGCAGTCCCTGGGGTGGTGGTGCGACCTGGTCCGTATTGCCTGCCAGTGCGGGCAGCATCACCGCCAATGGGACTTTCACCGCCTCCGCCACGATGGGCCAGTGCCAGATCGTGGCCATGTGGAACAGCGACGTGCGCTATACGGCCACTGCTTCGGTCTCGGTAGTGGCGTCTCCGGCGCCCGCCCAGATCAATCCCAGCCTGGTGCAGACCTCGGGAATCCTGCAGACCTCAAGCAGCGGCACAACCCGAAGTACACCCGTGATCGGCGAGGCCATTCCCGCCCGGACCGCCGCCACGCCCAGTGGCACAGAGCAGGTACGCCATGGCTTCGACCCTCCGGTCCCCAACTGAACTCACCCATTCCTATTGGTTCCATTCCTTCATTTGCACCTTTCACCACTAGGTAGGCATCCATGCGACATCCATTCCTGTCCCCCACCATGGCCATGATCATTGCGCTGGGCGCTGTGACTTCAAGACCAGCCACCGCTCAGCAGGTGTCTAATCCCACGCCGCTGCCCCAGGTGGCCTACCAGGGACGCCTGATCGAGGCCGGCGTGGCCGTCACCGGGGCGAGGGTGTTCACCTTCAGCATCCTGGATTCCTCCGGGAATGAGTTGTGGAACTCCGGGAACCAGACCCTCCTGGTCGATGCGGGCCTCTACGCGATGGTGCTGGGTTCCTCTGCCATGCCGCCGATCCCGGCCAGCGTGCTGGCCACGAGCGGGCTCCTGCTGCATGTGACCATTGGCGGGACGCCTCTGAGCCCAGATGTGGACATCCTGCCGGCTTTCCAGGCCCGGAGCGCCTGGGAGTTGGTGGGGGCTTTCGGTGGGGATCTGACAGGGACCCAGAACCAGACCCTGGTGGCGAGTCTCCAGGGCATTCCCCTGGATCTGACCACCACGCCGCCAAGCACCGGCCAGGCCCTGGTGTTCAACGGCACCAAATGGACCGCGGGGACCGTCGCCGGCGTTCCGGGGCCCGCGGGGCTGCAAGGCGCGGCCGGCCCGCAGGGACCAACGGGGGCCACGGGAGCGACTGGCTCCCAGGGTCCCACCGGGGCTACCGGTGCCACGGGGCCCCAGGGCCCTACCGGAGCCACAGGCGCGACCGGCGTCCAGGGATTCGTCGGCCCCCAGGGACTTCCAGGACTAACGGGTGCGACCGGATCCCAGGGGCCTGCCGGCCCAACTGGCGCCAGCCCCTTTTCCTTGAATGGGTCCGATGCGATCTACACCGCCGGCTCTCTGGCCATCGGTACCACTACACTTGACGCCAGCGCCCTGCTGGACCTCACCAGCACCACTAAAGGCTTGCTGGCTCCGCGCATGACCGCAACTCAGCGGAGCGCCATAACCACGCCCGCCACCGCCCTGTTGGTGTTCCAGACGGACGGTACACCCGGTTTCTACTACAACGCGGGGACTCCCGGTGCGCCCTCCTGGGTGGGCCCCTTCGGCACCAGCAGTTCCACCGGCACCGTCACCAGCATCGCCACCTCGGGTCCGCTCACCGGCGGGCCCATTACCGGCAGTGGCACCATTGGGATCAGTAAGGCCACCGCCAGCACCGACGGCTACCTGGCCGCGGCGGACTTCACCACCTTTGCCGCCAAGGGTTACGGTACCGTCACCAGCGTGGGCATTGATCCAGGGACCACGGGACTAACGGCGAGCGGCGCCATCACCACCAGCGGCAACATCACCCTGGGCGGCACCCTGGCTGTCGCCAACGGCGGCACGGGCAGCACCTCCGGCTCCATCACTGGCACCGGGGCGCTCACCTTCACGGCGGGCGGCAGCAATCAGAACGTGACCCTCATGCCCAGCGGCACCGGCTACACCCTCCTGAACGGGCATGTGGGCCTCGGCACCACCGCACCAGGCAACCTGCTTTCCATTACCGCCGGGACCGGGACGGGGACCATCTGGAATGGCACTTCGACCGTGGATGGTGTGGAAGTCGGTGGATCCGGAACAGACAGGTGGATCTCGGCTCAAAGAAATGCCGGCTCCCCTCTGAATTTGTCCAAGCCAGCAGGCGCGTCGGATAACACCTTCATCTCTTTCTATGTTGGCGGTTCTCAGATCGGCCAGATCTCTGCCACAGGTGGCGTCCTCACCTACCCGGGCAACATCACCGGCAATGCTGCTACCGCCACATCAGCGAGTAGCGTGACCAATGGTGTGGTGAACACCGGAAGCTACGCCGACCCCTTATGGATCACCAGTCTTGCGGGGTCGAAGATTTCCGGCAACATTTCGGGCAATGCCGCAAATGTCACGGGGACAGTGGGTGTCGCCAACGGCGGCACGGGCAGCACCTCCGGCTCCATCACGGGCACCGGGGCGCTCACCTTCACGGCGGGCGGCAGCAGTACCAACATCAACCTTGTGCCCCAGGGCTCCGGTACCGTGGACGTTGGCTCCACACGCATCACCAGTCTGGCCACTCCGACCTCAGGCACGGACGCCGCCACCAAGGCCTATGTGGATACCGCAACGGGGGGTATCATCGTCCCCATCGTCGTACCAAGGACGCCCCAGCAGATTGCGACCCTGGCCTGGTACGACGCGAATCTGAACACGCCGACGATCACGATCGTTGGGGGCCCGGTCGGGCTGGCCTTTGATGGCACCAACATCTGGGCGGCCAATTTCAATCCGGGTGTCTCGAAGGTCAGTGTCAGCGATGGTTCGGTCACCTCCTACAGCCCCACTGGCGTATCCAGTCCTTGGGGCGTGGCCTTCGATGGCACCTACCTCTGGGTCACAAACGGGACTGGCACGGTAACCAAGCTGAATGTCAGCACTGGCATCGCGGTCGGATCCTACCCGGTCGGCAGCAATCCTCATGGTGTGGCCTTCGATGGCTCGCATATCTGGGTGGCCAACGTCGGCAGCAACTCCGTAACCGAGCTCAACGCGAGCGATGGCTCTCTCGTTGGGACCTATAGCATCGGATCCGGCACGCAACCCGCCGGCATCGCCTTCGACGGGACGAATATCTGGGTCTCGAACCTGGGCTCCAACAACGTGACCAAGCTCAATGGCAGCACCGGGGCCGTGATCGGAACCTACGCCAGCGGCTACCAGGCCCATGTCTTGGCCTTCGACGGCAGCAACATCTGGGTCCCTGACCGGAGTGGGGCCCGGGTGCTCAAGTTGAAGGCCAGCGATGGCAGCGTGGTCGGATCCTACACCATCGGAAGTAATTCCCAAGCGATCGTATTCGACGGTACCTATATCTGGGCGGCGGGCAGCGGCTATGTGTGGAAGCTGAAGGCGAGTGATGGAAGTTATGTGGGGAAATATCCCGTAGGAAACACCAACTATGGCGCGGCCTTCGATGGCCGGAACGTATGGATCGGCAATTACGGCGACGGCAACCTTACGAGACGCTGAGCCCAAACAACTCGTGGAATTGAGAGGACGCCCAGTGTAGCGGAAGCCTTCAGATCTTGAAGCCGCTTATGGTATGGAAGGCATTACACATGGGGGAATTTTCGGTTCTTTGAAAGAACATGTCCTTTCGGGCAGGCTTACCGGAAGGACACGAAAGAACGGAAGACAGTGCGGGCGGGGCCCGAGTTGAGCGGAGGGTTAGGCCCTTCGGAGTGATGAGAATGGGCACACAGATTGCTCGAAGCATACGACTACTCGCTCGCGTTTGTTCTTAGGAGGGCATCTAGGCCCATCAAATCACCAAGGACCCAAAGTTCACTGATCAAGTTGCCGCGAAAGGTAAATAGCGCGGCCCCATTCCATTGAACAAACTTCCCTGTCTGTTTGTAGCCTCGGAAGTCGGAGACGTGAGTTCCGGAAAATTGCATGCGTGCAAATGCCCTTGGAAATTCGGTGACACAATCCAGGATTTGGCAGTTGTAGTTGGATAGACTTTCTCTAACTGATCGAACGTATTTCAGAAATTCGGGATGACCTTGTGCAGGCGTTCCAAGGGACCCGCGAAAGGTGAAGTCTGTTGTCAGGAGAGTGCCGACATTCTCATCGCCTGAGTTCCAGATTCGTTGGTAAAACTGTTCGACCAGGGGATGAGTACTCACAGGATCTCCGTGACTCGGTGAGGCCTAACGAATGAAGCTAACCGGCCCCGCCTGCACCGAGGCGATGAGCGGAGCCGAGGAAGCGGAATAAAGAGAAAGAGCGGGAGACAGTGCGGGCGGGGTCCGAGTTGAGCGGAGGGTTA
>CAIMBM010000254.1 GCA_903839205.1 uncultured Holophagaceae bacterium
GCTTCAACCCGGGGAGCGGGTGTCCCGCCATCTGCCTTCCGTGGACGTGCTGTTCCAGTCCGTCGCCGAGGTCTGCGGCCCCCATGCCCTGGGTGTCATCCTCACGGGCATGGGCGACGACGGCGCCCGCGGTCTCCTGCTGATGCGCCAGAAGGGCGCCCGCACCCTGGGCCAGGATGAGGCCACCTGCGTGGTCTACGGCATGCCCCGCGCCGCCTTCATGCGTGGCGCCGTCGAAGAGCAGGCCCCCCTTCAGGCCATCGCCAACCATCTGGTCCTGTGGTGTGGACGGGAGGCCTGATCCGCTGAACCGAATGAACACCGTCAGGGCTTGGGTGGTGCCTGCTTCCCGGTCTCCACGTTCTTCTTCGCCTTCTCGCGCTCGGCGTCGCTGGGCGTGCCCCAGACCACGCGACTGGGTTTCTGCTTGAGGATCTCCAGCAGCTCCTCGACGGAGGCCAGGGAGCGGCGCAGGCTCTTGAGGCTCTGCGCCAGCTCGGGGTGGTCCTGGTCGGCGAAGCGGCCCATGAAGGCCTCGGCCTGCTTCAATGTGGCGGCCAGGCTCACGAGGATCTGGTCCAGTTCGGGGCCACGCTTGTCCATGAGGGTCCGCACTGCGGAGAGGCTCTGATCAAGGGAGGCCAGGGCCTTGTCCGCCTCACCCATGCTGCGGTCGGCATGGCCCACCAGGCCACGGCTGTCCTTGGCCAGCGACTGGAACTCGCGCAGGGTGCCATCCAGCGACACCAGCGCCTGATGCACCGAAGGGTGGTCCAGCACGTCGCCCAGGCCCCGGCGCTCGATGCGGGTCCGCAGGCCGTCCACGCCTGCCTGAAGGCTGGCCAAGAGGTGGTCCGCCCGCTCCAGGACCCCGGCGATGGACACACCGGAATCCCCCGGGATCTCGTCCCCGGGAGCAAGGGGCACCACCCGCTCCGCGAGGTCCGGCAGCCGCAGGTCCAGCAGCACGCTGCCCACGCCCTTGGGGGCCAGGTTCGCCCGGGTGCCCCGCCAGAGCTTGATGTCGTCCCGCACGGCGATGCGGGCCAGGAAGTGGTAGTCCTGTCCCTCCTGCCGCATATCCACCCGCTCCACCGACCCCACGCGGTAGCCCTTGAGCTGCACGTCTGCGCCTGGGGCCAGGCCCTCCATCTGCTCAAGGCGCACCACCAGCGGATAGGTCCGCTCCGTCACCACCCCCGCGTTCTTGTAGGCCACCAGACCCACGAAGAGGGCCAGGGCGACCAGGACCAGCAGGCCGAGACGGGCATCCTGTTTCTCGAAATTCATGGAAACTCCACGGTGATCGGCGCGTGGGAAAGCTGGAGGCGTGCGGCCTCGAGCCCGGTGAAGGCATCGGCCTCTTCGGCCGCGATCACCAGGGTGCAGGAGCTGTCCGCACCCCAGGCCCGGATCAGATCCTGGACAATGGCCCGGTCCGCCGTATCCAGTCCCTCCAGCGGATCATCCAGCAGGATGAGTTCCGGCTCCAGGGCCAGCACCCGCGCGAGGTTCGCATGCTTGCGGGCGGAAGCGCTCACAGTGTGCGGGCGGAGACCCGCCACGGCCTCCAGGTCCAGGTGCGCCAGGACCTGTTCCGTGCGGTGGCCCACCTGCGCTTCAGGCACGCCTAGGAACCTCAGAGGAAGGGCGATGTTCTCCCGCAGGCTGAGGTTCGAGAGCAGCCCACCGGAAGCAAAGGCAAAGCCCAGCCGGACCTGGCCGATCAGGGCGAGAACTCCGCCACCGGGCCAGATGTCCCGACCGCCGATCCGGACCCGGCCCCGCCTGGGGCGCTCCGTTCCGGCGACCACTTTTAGCAGACGGCTCTTCCCACTGCCGCTGGGGCCTATCACCAGCTGGTTGCCGCCCCTGGGCACGGTCAGCTCGAGCCCCTCCAGCAGCAGCCGGCCATCCGGGGCATCCAAGGCGAGGTCGTGGACTTCGATCATCGGCCGATCCCGGCTCAGAAGTAGAAGAGGGCGGCGATGAGGCCGTCCAGGGCGAAGACCGCCACCAGGGCGGACACGACCGTCTTGGTGACGGCCTGGGGGATCTCGGTCTGGCTGCGCCGGATGCGCAGGCCGA
>CAIMBM010000255.1 GCA_903839205.1 uncultured Holophagaceae bacterium
AGCGGAGGCAGACCTGCTGTACCCCGCGCTGGCCGGTGGCGAGCTTCAGGTCCGTTGGCTCGCCGTTGATGAGCGCCTTCAATTCCGGCAGGTGACCCGCCAGACCCAGCGCCGCCTTGGCACCGGCACTATCCGTTTCCTCGCCCACCACACCCAGCCAAGCCAGCCCGTCCCGGCCTTCATCGCGCAGCGTCTTCACTGCCGCCAGTTGTGCGACGAGCTGCCCCTTGGCATCGCAGGTACCCCTTCCGATCAGGACTTCGCCCTCGATGCGAGGCAGGAAATAGGGCGGCACGGTATCGAGGTGGGTGGAGAAGAGCACCCGCGGCCTGCCCCACAGGGCCAGCATATTGGTGCGGCCCTCCGCCACCGGCTGTTCCACCACCGTTGCGCCGAGCTCCCGCAGCAACTCCCGCAGCACCGGTAGTCCGGCATCTTCCTGGCCCGACGTGGTCTCCGCGGCGCAGAGGGCCATCAGGCGGGCGGTGAGCCAGCGTCGAAGGTCTGCGGGGGTTGCGTTCATGGAAACCTCGGCGGGCCGACGGTGCCTTCAGGAACGCGGTGGATAGCATTCCGCCGCCGCGCCTCAGGCCCTCCGCACCGGGTGACCGGCACGACAGCCGCCGGGCTTTCGCCTCGACGTCCAGGGGGCGCGTTGATGATCCGCGATCCCTTCGGCGATCCTCCCCTTTCCCGCCGGGTCATCGGGTTCATCACCCTCGCCGTCGGTACTGATGGGAACCGCTCCTCCATCGGAACTACCACCTTCCCACGATGGGGCTCCGGGCGCAACTCCGTCGGGCCAGGGCGGGCCACGCTGGCGGACGAGCCCCGGGACCGGGGGACTCCCCCGAGTCTGGTCCTCCCAGGCAGGGCTACACTTAGAGTCCGGAGCGCCCATGTCCCTCGTCATCGCCGGCAAGACCTTCCACAACCGCCTCGTCCTCGGAACGGGGAAGTACAAGGACTTCGCCACCATGCAGGCCTGCTACCGGGCCGCACGCGTGGACATGGTTACTCTGGCCGTGCGGCGCTTCGACCTGGATGCCAAGGGTGAGGACAACATCCTGAACTGGATTCCCAAGGACATCGCCCTGCTGCCCAACACCGCCGGCTGCTACACCCGGGAGGACGCCCTGCGCGTGGCCCGGCTGGCCCGGGAGGCCCTGCACACGGACTGGGTGAAGCTCGAGGTCATCGGGGACGCCAAGAGCCTCTACCCCGACAACGAGGAGACCCTGGAGGCCGCGAAAATCCTCGTGAAGGAGGGTTTCATCGTGCTGCCCTACGTGAACGCCGATCCCATCCTCGCCAAGAAGCTCTGCGACGTGGGCTGCGCGGCCGTCATGCCCCTGGGCAGCGCCATCGGCTCGGGGCTGGGCGTGCAGAACCCCATGACCCTGCTGCTCATCAAGGAGGTGGTCGAGGCCTTCCAGCTGCCCATGATCGTGGACGCGGGCGTGGGAACCGCCTCGGACGCCGCCCTGGCCATGGAGCTGGGCGCCGACGGCGTGCTCCTGAATACCGCCGTGGCTGAGGCCGGCGAGCCCACCCGGATGGCCCAGGCCATGGACCTGGCCGTGCAGGCAGGCCGACTCGCCTTTGAAAGCGGCCGCATGCCCAAGCGGCTCTACGCCAGTGCCAGCAGTCCCCTGTCCGGAGTCATCGGCAAGTAGGGCCTGGCCTCCCGGTGAATCCACAAAGACAGCGCCCGGCCTCCGCCGGGCGCTTCTGCAGCAGGGTACCTGTCCTCAGCGTGCGCTGGCCGTCTCCCGAAGGCCAACCTCCGAGAGGGCGGTGGCCAGGTGGGCCACGGTGCGGTCCACCTGGTGCAGCTTGTCCAGCCCGAAGAGGCCGATCCGGAAGGTCATGAAATCCGCAGGCTCGTCACACTGCAGGGGCACGCCCGCGGCGACCTGCAGCCCCGCGGCCAGGAACTTCTTGCCGGACTGGACGTCGGGGTCCGTGGTGTAGCTCACCACCACGCCGGGGGCCTTGAAGCCCGCGGCGGCCACGCTGGGCAACCCGCAACTCTCCAGCAGGGCGCGGGCCTTGGCGCCCAGTTCCGCCTGCTCGGACCTCAGCTTTTCGAAGCCATAGGCCTCCATTTCATGCATCACGGCGCACACCCGGGCCAGGGAGTCCGTGGGCATGGTGGCGTGGTAGGCGTGGCCGCCCTTCAGGTAGGCATCCATGATCTGGGACCACTTCTTGAGGTCGCAGGCGAAGCTGGTGCTGGTGGTGCCTTCCATCACCGCCGCGGCCTTTTCGGACAGCATGACCATGGCGCAGCAGGGCGTGCCGCTCCAGCCCTTCTGGGGGGCCGTCACGATCACGTCCACGCCGATGGCCTGCATGTCCACCCACATGCAACCCGAGGCGACGCAGTCCAGCACGAACAGGCCACCGGCGGCATGGGTGGCCTGGGCCACCGCCTTCAGGTAGTCGTCCGGAAGCATGATGCCGGAGGCGGTCTCCACGTGGGGGGCGATCACCAGGTCGGGCTTCTCCGCGGCGATGGCTGCCACCACCTCGGCGATGGGCGTGGGCACCCAGGGCGACTGCCGGTCCGTGCCGGTGCGCCGCGCCTTGAGCACCGTGTGGGAGGCGGGGATCCCCCCCATGTCGAAGATCTGGGACCAGCGGTAGCTGAAGAAGCCGTCCCGGATCACCAGGGCCTTCTTGCCCGTGGCGAACTGCCGCGCCACGGCCTCCATGCCGAAGGTGCCGCTGCCGGGCACCAGCACGGCCCCCTGGGCGTGGTAGACCTGCTTGAGGATGCGGTTCATCTCCCGCATCACCTGCTGGAAGCGCTTGGACATGTGGTTGAGCGCGCGGTCTGTGTAGACCACGGAGAATTCCAGCAGGCCATCCGGGTCGATGTTGGGAAGCAGTGCGGTCATGTCGGATCCTCCTCAGGATGTGCTCAGAGCCAGTTGATGTCGGTGCCAGCGGGGAGATGGGGGGTGAAGATGGACAGGTACTGGAGGTCCTCCTCCAGGGCCCGGGTGTCATGGACGATCCCCCGGGGGCAGACGTGAACGTCGCCGGCCTTCACCGGCTGCCACGCACCGTTGACCAGGATCTCGCCCCGGCCGCCCACCACGATTACATATTCGTCACAGACCGTGTGGAAATGGTGGCCGATGGTGGTGCCTTTCACGGCGGTCCGGACCATCATTTGGGTGCGCGGGGCCTCGAACACCACCTCGCTGTCCACCCCCTTGTCGGGAAGCGCCCGATGGGCGTAGTAGTCGGGCAGATTGAGTAGTACCGCCACGTTGGGCGTGGAGTCGATGAGGCCCTTCAGGGCCTCGGGGGCAAAGGTGGTCATGACGTTGTTCCTCCTGTGAACCTGGGGTCGGTGGCTCGGGCACCAGTCGTGTGGCCCTGGCCGTGGAGAGCATCATCTGGACGTGAACCACTATGGGTTGAAGCCTCGATTGGCGATGTGACGATCGTCAACAGTTCAAGGGGGGCCTGTGCCTCCGGCCCGCGAGGCCGGGCCCGGCGGAGGATCCCCTGGGGGATAATGCCCCCATGCCCGATTTCGACCTCGCCCCCCTGGAATGCCGCATCCTGGGCTGCCTGCTGGAAAAGCAGCTGAGCACCCCGGACGTCTACCCCCTCTCCATGAACACGCTGGTGAACGCCTGCAACCAGTCCAGCAACCGGGATCCCGTCTGGTCCGTGACGGAACCCGAGGTCCTGGAGGCTGTGGACACGCTCATCGCCCGCCAGCTCGCCGAACCCTGGCCGGGCCGGGTGCTGAAGCTCGCCCACTGCGCCAAGCCCGCCTGGAACCTCTCGGTGCAGGAGGCTGCCCTGCTGGCGGAGCTGCTGCTGCGGGGCCCCCAGACCCCGGGCGAGCTGCGCACCAACACCCGGCGCATGTACGCCTTCCCTGACCTGGCTGAGGTGGAGGGCTGCCTGGCCGTGCTGTTGGAGGCCGAACCGCCCCTGGTGGTCCGCCTGGCGCGGGCCCCGGGCGCGCGCGAAGCCCGTGTCGCGCACCTGCTCTCGGGGTCCCTGGTGGCGGCCACCACGCCGTCCGAAGCCACGCCCGCCCGTCCGGGGCGGCTGGATCAGCTGGAATCGGACCTGACCTCCCTCCGCGAAGAACTCGCGCAGCTGCGCCAGGCCTTTGAGGCTTTCAAGGCGCAGTTTTAAGGGTCCCGGCCAAGGCCCTGGCCCGCTATTCCAGGCCCATGGCCCGGAGGCCCTGGACGAGCGTGTCAAAACGCTCGGCCTCGGCCTGGAATACCAGGCCGAAGGGACGGGGGGCCTGGTCACCGTGGACGTCCCGCAGGATGGCGAGCAGGGTTGCCCCATCCTCGGGTGGCGCCTCCTGCAGCAGCTGGTCCGCCTCCAGGACCAGGAAGGTCCCACCTTCCCGCAGGTCGGAGAGGGCGTCCCGCAGGGCATCCCAGGTGCCCCCGAAGTAGGGCGGGAACTGGGCAACAGCGGCCCACTCATCCATCAGCCCCCGCTGCGTGCGCATGCGGGATCCCCGCAACCACCTGATGGGCGCCGGGAGGCCGCCCAGGGCCCCTTCGATCAGGTCCTCCGCGCTGCCGCGGAAGGGACGGATCGGGGGGGGCCCGGTCATTTCGCTTCCACGAAGCTGCGGTAGTGGTCGGCGGAGTACCAGGCCCGGCCATCGCTGCCCGTGACCAGGCGCGCGGCGCCGCGGTTGTGGTTCTCTCCCATGGGGCGGACATCCCACTCCCGGTACTCGAGGCGCCGTCGGCGCGCGTCGTAGCGGGGCAGCAGCCCCTCATAGTTCCCGAAGACTCGCCCGCCCACGTAGCCAGGCGGGGCGTAGCCGTGCTGCCGGATGTAGGCCAAGGTTTCCCGGGCCTGGGCCGGGATCGGATCCTGGGGAGTCGCCTGGGCCGGGGGTGGAGCGGGGACCCCCGGCCCGGGCCCGCAGGCCGACAGGGGCAGCAGGCTCAGGAGGCAGAGCAAGGCCGAGGCCAAGCTCGCCAGGACCCTCCGCCAGCGGATCATGCATCCTCCGTTCGAGAGCAGTGTAGCCCCTCAGGATTCCTTCGCGTGCCCGGCCTCCAGCACCCCACCCAGGCGCTTGTCGGAACGGAGGAGCAGGAAGGCGAAGATGAGCCCGGCAATGCCCAGCCCCGCGAACATCACCTGGGTGGCGGTGTAGCTGCCCGTGAGGTCCCGCAGCTTCCCGTTCAGGTAGGGGAAGAGACCGAGACCCATGTTCTGGATGGCCGTCATGAGGCCAAAGGCGGTGCCCACCCGCTTCTCGTCCACCACCAGGGGTACCGACGGCCACATGGCCGCCGGTACCAGGACGAAGGCCGCGCCCAGCATGATCATCATGGGGATGGGGCTCCAGTGGGTGATGCCCATCAACAGGTGGGCCGGAATCAGGATGAGGGAGCCCAGCACCATGAGGGAGGCGCGCCGGCCGATGCGGTCCACCAGATCCCCGGCGAAGGGGGCGAAGATCATGGAGGCCGCGATGACGATGCTGGTGATGCCCGGCGCCGTGCTGAACATGTGGGTGAAGTTGAAGAACACCTGGGACAGGAAGCTGCCGGAACTGGCGCTCACGAGGGGCAAGCCCCACTTGTCGTGGAACATGTCCGTGGCCAGGGCGGTGAAGGGGAAGATGGCGCTGTAGAACGTCACGCAGAGCAGCACCACGAACCAGAAGGAGGAGGTGAACTTCTTGATGTCGGAAAAGACGATCATGTCCCCGGCCTGGGGCCTGGGCAGCGCCAGGACTTTCTCTCCGTGCCGATCCATGAGGTTGAAGACCAGGTTGCAGAGCACCGAGAACAGGCACAGGAGGGCCGCGGCCCAGAGGGCTGTCCGGAAGTTGCCCGAGTAGCTGGCGATGAGCTCTTCCGTGTTGAAGCTGAAGAGGGTGCCGACGCGACTGATGGTGAGGGCGATGCCGAAGGCCATGGCCATCTCCTTGCCCTTGAACCAGCGGCTGATGATGGCGCTCTGGACCACGATGAGGGACTCGGAGCCCGCCCCGAAGATGAGGCGGCCACCGAAGAGCATCCACTTGCTCTTGGCCATGGCCACCATCACGGCGCCCAGGAAGATGAGGCTGCTGAATAGGAGGCTGGCCCTGCGGGGGCCGAGCTTGTCGTACAGCATGCCCCCGAAGAAGACGATGGCGATGGCCGCCACGGAATAGGCGGTGTAGAGGTTGCCGATGGCGCTGCGGTCCAGGTGCAGCTCGCGCATCAGCGTGGTCTCCAGGGCCCCGATGCTGTCATAGGCGAAGTAGCTGCCGAAGACCAGCAGGCTGATGAACAGCAGGATCGTGAACCGGTAGAGGCGGGTGCTGGGATGGAAGGCCCCTGGGGTCTCGGTGGTCATCGCGGGATCCTTTTTCGCCTTGGCCTGCTGGAATGGGAATCAGAGGCCTTCGAGGCCCGAATCACCGATGGTCCCATGGCCGCGACCCGTGGCAACCGGGTCTTTTGCCCCAGCCGGAACGCCACAGGGCCCGGACCCGGGACGGGGTGGTTCTCTATCCACCCCCTTTGTCCGATAGTGATGAGCGATGACTGACCCGACCCGGCGCACCTGCCCCAGTTGCCACTCGCGGCTTTCGCCCCTCGCGGCGGAATGCCCGGAGTGCGGCCTGGCCCTGGCTCCGCCCAGGCAGGGACGGCCCATGCTCTTCCAGGCCTCCGCCCTCGCCCAGGCGGCCTTCGACCCTCCCCCAAGGGCCCTGACCGCGCCTGCACTCGGCCGGGTGGCCCCCGTGGCCGTCGAAGTCAGCCCGGAGGAACTGGAGCGGCCCACCGCACCGGGGCCCATGTCCGTCGCGGCCTCCCGATCGACGCTCAGTGTCCAGGAGCCCGCCGCCAGTTTCTGGCCCCTGGTCAAGGTCGAGGTCTCCGAGGCCTTGCTCCTGGCCCTGACCCAGGCCCTGGCCCTGCTGTTGCCGGCCCTGACGCTGGGCCTCTCCCCCGCCCGGCTCTTCCTGGGCGCCTGGCCCCTGGTCTTCCCCTACCTGGTGGCGGTTTCCTGGATCCTTTTCATGGCACCCCTGGTGCTCACGGGTCAGTCCCCGATGATGGGGCGTTTCGGCGTGACCCTGCCCGAGAACACCCCCGAGCGGCGCATGACCTTCTCCCTGGTCCACATGATTTCCGTCCTCTGCTTCCCCTTGAGCTTCCTTTGCATGGTGCTGGGCCCCCGGCACCAGACGCTGGCCGAGCTCCTCAGCGGGCAGGAACTCCTGTCCCGGCCCGTCTCCCGCATGCGCTAGCCCGAAGCGGGCCCTATTCCACCAGGGGTTCCAGGTGGTAGGGGATGGAGATCACCACGGTCTTGGGCTTCATCAGCAGTGTGGTCTTGATCCGCCAGGCGGTCTGGTTGTGCAGCAGGTTGGCCCACCAGTGGCCCGTGACGAATTCCGGGAGGATGACCGTGATGGTGTACTCCGGCTCCGCCCGCCGCATGCGGTCCAGCTCGTCCACGATGGGTTCCACGATCTTGCGGTAGGGGCTCCGCAGGGCACGCAGGGGAATGCCTTCGCAGTACCTGGGCCAGTCGGCGCGCAGCTTTTCCAGCCCGGCACTGTCCCGGCCCTGGTCATCGGGGAAGTCCACCGTGAGCGCCTCGACCTCGCCGTGCTCGGCAATGACCTTGGCATAGTTGAGGGACTGCACGACGCCCGAATGGATGCCGGAGACCAGCACCACCACCCGGTTCTTGCGGGGGCTGATGAAGTCCGCGCGGCTCCCCGCCAGGATCGACTTCACGCGGATGTAGTGCCGGTGGATGTTGAAGAAGGTCGTGACCAGCAGGGGCACCAGCAGCACCACGACCCAGACGCCATGGACGAACTTGGTGGCGATGATCACACACATGACCAGGAAGGTCGTGAGGGCGCCCAGGCCGTTCACGACGGCCTTCAACTGCCAATGCTTGCCGCCTTCCTTCCGCCAGTGCACCACCATGCCCGTCTGGCTGATGGTGAAGCCGATGAACACGCCCAGGGCGTAGAGATCCAACAGGTGGGTCTCGTGGGCGTTGAAGATCACCACCAGCACGGCCGAGGCCAGGCTGAGGATCATGATGCCGTTGGAGAACACGAGGCGGTCGCCCTGGCTGGTGAACTGCCGGGGCAGGAAGCCATCCCGGGCATGGAGGGCGGCCAGGCGCGGGAAATCCGCGTAGGACGTGTTGGCGGCGAGGGCGAGAATGGCGGTGGTGAAGAACTGCTGGGCCAGGTAGACGAAATGCCCCAGATGGGAGCTTCCGTAAATCCTGTGCCCCAGCATGGACAGCAGGGACTCTGACATCTCTTCGTTGTGGGCGATGTGGTAGTGGTTGGACAGGTAGGTGATCCCCAGGAACATGGTCCCCAGCAGGATGACCATGGTGGTCATGGTCTTGGCGGCATTGGTGGAGACGGGGGCCTTGAAGGCGGTGACGCCGTTGCTGATGGCCTCCACCCCGGTCAGGGCCGTGCAGCCTGCGGCGTAGGCCCGCGCGAACAGCCAGATGGCCGCCAGTTTCGTGAGGTTGTTCACGTGGAGGGTCTGGACCTGGACCTGCTCGATGAGCTGGGCATCCGTGTGCGTGAAGGCCCGGAACAGGCCGATGCTCACCATGACCAGGATGAGGACCACGAAGCCGTAGGTGGGCAGGGCGAAGACCGCCCCACTCTCTTTCACGCCCCGGAGGTTCATGATGGCGATGAAGGCGATGATGAGGAGGGCCAGGGCCACGCGGTGGGGCTCCATGACCGGGAAGGCGGAGGTGATGGCCGTGACACCGGAGGACACGGACACGGCCACGGTCAGGATGTAGTCGATGAGCAGCGAGGCGCCGGCGGTCTGGGCGGCCATCTCGCCCAGGTTGTCCTTGGCCACGAGGTAGGCGCCGCCGCCGGAGGGGTAGGCGTGGATGGTCTGCTTGTAGCTCACCATCAGGATCAGCAGCAGGGCGCTGATGCCCAGGGCCGCCCACCAGGACCAGAAGATGGCCCCCATGGCCATGGCCGCCGTGAGCCCCAGGGCGGGCGTGGCCTGGCTGATGGTGTTCATGATGGCTTCCGTGCCGTAGGCCACGGACGAGAGCGCATCGGAGCTGAAGACCGCCAGGGCGACGGGATTGCTGATCTTGGTCTCGTGGCTCTCTTCGGTGGTCAGGCGTCGACCCAGGAGCAGTCTTCGGAATGTCGGCATCGTCTGGGTTTCCGGATTCAGCGGGCTGTGGGCCACAGGTTGGAAGGGTTTGGGCCTACAGCGGGTGGGCAGGAAGATGTGAATGGCTCGGGAAACCAGGCGCCTCCCGGGGAAGACACCGCCGCAAAGCTGCTCGGGCAGCGTGTCACCGGAGTGCCCTTGGCTCCCGTCGAAGGCCCATGCTCCCCGACATCCAGCTTCCCCAGATTAACCAAGCCCGAGAGCTTCCACACCGCCAAAGCCGAGCCGAGCCTCGCCATACCGTACACGCTCCAAGGGCTTTCATTATGGCCGCTGCGGCCCGTCGTGGGGCATGTCTCGAGGCTTGCCGGGGAATTTAGTCCCTCTGCCGAACCGCGAGGGCCTCGATGAGATGCCTCTGCCCGGGTGCCACGGGCCAGATCCAGCGATCCCTCCTGGCGGGTTCCAGGGCCCTCCCTCCCAGGACCGTGACCGGGTCCAGGCCCGCCAGCGCGTCGCTGGCTTCCAGGGACGGCCCCTCGACCCGCAGCTGACGCGGCCAGGCCTCCTCCCAGGGGCCCAGGGCAAGGGGTCCCTCCCCGAACACCACCGCCCGGTCATGCACCAGCCAGAGGTCCGCCCCACTCTCGCACAACACCTGCAGGAAGGCTTCGATGGCGCGGGCCGTCCAGCCCGCCAGGGCCTCGGCCAGGGGATCCTCCCGCTCGGGATCCGGATCCCAGGGAGGCCCCCCGAAGGCCGCTTCCACCACGGTGTCTGCCACCACGCCGAACTGGCCCATGACGTTGGCGGCCAGGATGGTCCCGGGGCGATGTGTCTCGATCCAGGCGCGCAGGGGTCCCGGATCCGGCTGGAGGGAGGGCAGCAGCCCCGCCAGCCTCTGCTTGGCGATGGCCTGTTCCCTGCGACGTCCCGACCAGGGTTCCACGACCGCGCGGCGGCAGGTCGCCTCCAGCTGCACCAGCCCGCCCGTCAGGTCCTCGAACACCCAGGCCGGCCACCGGTGGTGCCGCAGCGCCGTCCAGACCCGGCTCCAGGGATCGCCATCCCACGCCGTGGTGCCCGGGGGCGCCAGGGCCCAGGGCACCTCCAGGCCCGGCCCGGCGCCCAGGATGAGCAGTGGCCGCCCGGGATCCGCCGACTGAAGACCCTCCCCCAGGAAGGCCCGCACCCGATCCAGGTGGTCCCCCCAGGCGGAGCGGTCCCGGGCCAGGAAGGCGAACTGCTCCCGGCGCAGCAACCTGGAAAGCGACTTAGGCATGGGTCCAGCTTAGGAGCCGTTTCGGAACGACCAGCGCCTTTTCGGTCGATTCCCCGGGGCTCCTTCCGCCGAGCCGGGGTCGAGTCGGTCAGACTGGCTTATCACCCGGGCTTCGGGGAAACTGGAAGCTCAGGAGGCCTGATGCCCCGTTTCTCGAAGCGCGTGGGTCGCGAAGTGATGGAGGGGCACCCCCGCCTTCCGGAGTGGATCGCCAAGGAGCGGGTGAAGCTCGGCGACCTGAGCGGCATGAAGAGGGACCTGCGCGACTCGCACCTCCACACGGTCTGCGAGGAGGCCCGGTGCCCCAACCGCACCCACTGTTTCACCCAGGGCACGGCGACATTCCTCCTCATGGGGGCGGTCTGCACCCGCGCCTGCGGCTTCTGCAGCATCCAGAGCGGCAAGCCAGGAGACCTGGATCCCCATGAGCCCCGGGAAACCGCCGAGCGGGTGGCGGCGCTCAACCTGCGCTTCGCCGTGCTCACCAGCGTGAACCGGGACGACCTGCCGGACGGCGGGGCGGGCCACTTCGCCGACACCATAAGGGCCATCCGCCATCGCAACCCGGGCGTGGCCGTGGAAGTGCTGGTGCCGGATTTCCTGGGCGACCCAGAGGCCGTGGTCCGGGTGGTGGCCGCAGGTCCCGCCGTGTTCAACCACAACACCGAGACCGTGCCGAGCCTCTATGCCGAGGTAAGGCCCGCCGGCAGGTTTGAGCGGAGTCTTGGCGTCCTCGCCAGGGCCAAGGACGTGGGCACGGCCCTCTATGGCCCCGGGTTCCGCACCAAGAGCGGACTCATGCTGGGGCTGGGCGAGACCGAGGCCGAGCTGATGACCACCTTCGAAGCCCTGGTGGGCGCGGGTGTGGACATCCTCACCCTGGGCCAGTACCTGCGCCCCACCCGTCACCAACTGCCGGTGAAGCGTTATGTGCCCCCGGAGGAGTTCGCCGTCCTGGGCGCCAAGGCGAAGGCCCTCGGCTTCACCACCGTCTATGCGGGTCCCCTCGTGCGCTCCAGCTTCAACGCCCATGAGGTTGCAGGCCTGGAGGGAGTCTCCATCGCCTGAGGCGCGTCAGCCCCGCCTCGGCTCGACCACGATCGCCCCTGGCTCGGCCGGACAGGCAAACACGCAGATCCCGCATCCGGTGCAGGTCTCGGCATCCACCACCGGGTGCCCGAGCGTCTCTCCCTCGGCGGGTTCGGCGAGGCGCAGGGCCTCCCCGGGGTAGGGGCAGCGGTCCACGCAGATGCGGCAGGCGCGGGCCTCCCGGTCCGCCGTCTCCCAGGTGACGCACCGGCTTTCTTTCACGCGGGCAGTGCCCATGCGGGCGGCCTTGGGTCCCTCGAGGACCGTCTTGTCTGCCAAGGTGCGCCTGGGCCAGACCAGGGCCCCATCCTCGCAGGCGGCGATGCAGGGCAGGGTGGTGCACAGGAAACAGGGAACGCTGCGCGGGTCGAGGTAGGGCGTCTTCAGGGCCAGGCCCGCCGAAGGGGGGGCCACGAGGATGGCATTCTCGGGACAGGCCCGCATGCACTTGTCGCAGCGGGTGCACTTCGTGAGGAATTCGAACTCGTCGAGGGCGCCCGGGGGGCGCAGCAGCTTGGGCCCAAGGCCCGTCACCGCCTCCTCGAGGCTGTTCGCCACGAACCCCGCCAGCAGGGTGCCCAGGGACTTGAAGAAGTCTCCGCGTTCCTGGGGTGCGTCCAGTTTCCTGCCCACGGTCCCTACATGAGTCCGAGGATCCGCATGGTGGGACGCAGTACGCCCCAGAGCACGGGATCGAAGCCCAGGGTCAGCATGGCCGCCTTCCCGTCGGCGCTGAGGTCGACATGGGCCAGGAGATCGGCGCTCACGGCCACGTCCCGGGAGCTGGGGGTGGTGTCCACCCACTTCACACCCCCGGGCGCCTCCTTCTTGGCCAGACTCTGCCCTTCGGTGGCCCGCACATGGAGGATCAGCAGGTCCCCGTGGAAGGACGGCACCCGGACCTCCATCAGGCGGCCCTTCCCCAGGGCGGGCGTGACCGGGACCACCTCGAAGGCCTGGCGATAGCCCAGTTTCGTCAAATCCGGATCCTCGCCATTGAGGACCGAGAGGGTCTGCTCCACGAGGCCCTCCAGGCCCCGGTCCCCCATCCAGGCCACCGAGCGCAGGTGGGTTCCTCCGGCCTCACCCACCCCATCGAGCAGGGAGGGGATCAGGGCCAGCACCTGCTCCAGGGCCGGCCGGCCCCTCAGGGACTTGACGCCCTGGGGCCAGCCCCCGGCGAGGGGCAGGGCTTCGATCCTCGCCTCGGGGTCGGGCCGGAGGTCGAGGATGCGTCCCGGGAATCCTTCCAGCAGCTCGAAATCGGGTGTGTCCGCGAGGAGGACCGCATCCAGGCCCTCCAGCAGGAGCTTGCTCGGGGCGAAGACCACGAGGTCGCCGATTTCTTCCTCCACGGTGAGCGCGCCGATGGAGAGCGGCACCACGGAGGCCTCCCGGGCCTCCAGGGCGCCCACGAGTTCGCGGCCCAGCAGGGTCTGGGCTCCGATGACGGCTAGTTTCAACATGGCTACCCTTTCGATGTCAGACCCGGACCGCTGTCTCGCCCGCCGGGACATGATCCTTCAAGGCGGCGGCCACGGGTCCCGCCAGGAAGTGCCGGACCTGCTCCCCGGCCCGGCCCGTGAAGCGCGAGGCATCCAGGAGGGCGGCCAGTTCCGCCTCGTTCATGGCCCAGGCGGGATCCTTCGCCAGCAGCGACAGCAGCTCGTTCGGGCGGCCCTCCTGCTTGATGCGGCGCCCTGCCTCCAGGGATGCGACCCGGAAGGCCTCGTGCAGATCCTGTCGATCCCCGCCCCGCTTCACCCCCTCCATGAGCATCACCTCCGCGGCCATGAAAGGCAGCTCGTTCAGGAGGCGGGCCTCGATCATCCTGGGGTTCACCACGAGGCCCGAGGCCACATTCTTGAACAGCACCAGAATGGCGTCCACCGCCAGCAGGCCCTGGCTGACGGTGAGGCGGCGGTGGGCCGAGTCGTCCAGGGTCCGCTCCATCCATTGGGTGGCCGTGGTCTGGTAGCTGCTGGGCATGAGGCCCAGGACGAAGCGGGCGAGGCTGTTGATGCGCTCCGAGCGCATGGGGTTGCGCTTGTAGGGCATGGCGCTGGAGCCGATCTGCTTCGTCTCGAAGGGTTCTTCCACCTCCTTCAGGTGCTGAAGGAGGCGCAGGTCGCAGGCGAACTTGCTGGCGCTGGCCGCGATGCCGCACAGCACCTGGCCGAAGCGATCCTCCAGCTTCCGCGTGGCGGTCTGGCCGCTCACGGGGATGGCGGGGAAGCCGACCTTTTCGCAGACGCGCCGCTCCAGTTCCTCGACTTTGGCGCCATCCCCCTCGAACAACTCCAGGAAGGTGGCCTGGGTGCCCGTCACGCCCTTCACGCCCCGCACAGGGGTGGTCGCGATGACGTGGTCCAGATCCTCCAGGTCCAGCAGCAGGTCCTGGATCCATAGTGTGGCCCGCTTGCCCACGGTGGTGGGCTGGGCCGGCTGGAAGTGGGTGAACCCGAGCGTGGGCTGGTCCTGCCACTGGGCGGCGAAGGCCGAGAGGGCCGCGATGACATCCTGCAGGCGGCGGCGCAGCAGGGCCAGCGCTTCCTGCACGATGAGCAGATCGCCGTTGTCGGTGACGAAACAGCTGGTGGCCCCCAGGTGGATGATGGGACGGGCGCCCGGCGCCTGCTCCCCCCAGGCGTGGATGGCCGCCATCACGTCGTGCCTCAGGGCAGATTCGTGCTTCGCGATGACGTCGAGGTCGACCGCGTCCTGGGTGGCCCTCAGTTCGGCGAGCTGGGCCCCGGTTACGGGAAGACCCAGCTCAGACTCGGCTTCGGCCAGGGCGACCCAGAGCCGCCGCCAGACGCGCTGGCGGTAGAGCGGCGACAGCAGGCGCACCATGGCCTTGCTGGCGTAACGGCTGGCCAGGGGGTGCTCGAATCGCTCCAGTTCAGGACTGTCGTGGGGCGGCAGGAAGGGCATAAGAACTCCGGCCCTCCAGTGTCGCACACGCCTAGACCTGTGATCCCGCTCACGAAGAGGGTGCCATGCCGGCGACCCTCCGCGGCTAGGATAGGGGCATCACCCGGGAGTCTCCACCATGTATGAAGTGATCCGAACCTCTGATCCGGCTGTGTTCCAGGCCCTGGAGTTGGAAGTCCAGCGCCAGCGGCATCACCTGGAACTCATCGCCTCGGAGAACTACGCCTCCAGGGCCGTGATGCAGAGCATGGGTTCCCACTTCACCAACAAGTACGCGGAAGGCTACCCGGGCAAGCGGTACTACGGCGGCTGCAGCCAGGTCGACATCATCGAGAACCTGGCCCGCGACCGCGCCAAGCAGATCTTCGGCGCTGATCACGCCAACGTCCAGCCCCACAGCGGCGCCCAGGCCAACATGGCGGTCTACCTCGCCGCCCTGAAGCCCGGGGACACCGTCATGGGCCTGGACCTGGCCCACGGCGGCCACCTGACCCACGGCCACCCGCTCAACAGCTCGGGCATCCTCTACAAGTTCGTGCCCTACCACGTGCGCCAGGAGGACGAGCGGGTCGACATGGACGAGGTCCGCGCCCTGGCCCTCCAGCACCGGCCCAAGATGATCGTCGTGGGCGCCTCCGCCTACAGCCGCACCTGGAACTTCCCCCTCTTCCGGGAAATCTGCGACGAGGTCGGTGCCCTGCTCATGGTGGACATGGCCCACATCGCCGGCCTCGTCGCCACCGGGCACCACCCGAGCCCCGTGCCGTATTCAGATTATGTAACCACAACCACCCACAAGACCCTGCGGGGCCCCCGGGGGGGCATGATCCTTTGCCGGGCCCAGTACGCCAAGGACCTGGACCGCGCGGTCTTCCCCGGGGTCCAGGGCGGCCCACTCATGCACGTGATCGCGGCCAAGGCCGTGGCCCTCCATGAAATCCAGCAACCCGAGTTCAAGACCTACAGCGGCCAGGTCATCCGCAATGCCCATGCGCTGGCCCGGGGCCTCCAGGAGCGGGGCTGGCGCATCGTCAGCGGTGGCACGGACAACCACCTCTTCCTGGTGGACCTGCGGGACCATGGCCTCCTGGGCCACGAGGCCGAGGCCTGCCTCCACCGCGCCGGCATGACCACCAACAAGAACGGCATCCCCTTTGACCCCAACCCCCCGCTCAAGCCCTCCGGTATCCGCCTGGGCAGCCCCGCCCTCACGACCCGCGGCATGAAGGAGGAGGAGATGGACCACATCGCCCGGTTCTTCGACCTGACCCTCCGCCACCGCGCCGACGAGAGCACCTTCGCCCGGGTCCGCCAGGAGGTCTTCCACCTCACGGATCAGTTCCCCATCCCCGAATAGATTCGTTTCCTTCCATCGATAGGGCCGCCGCCAAAGCGCTTCGCGTTTTGGCGGTATGTGTCTAGGGGGTCTGATGGCCGATGCCGACGGGTTGTTCGTCTACGGGACGCTCCGGGAGGGGGGCTCCAACCATGCCTGGCTGCTGCGCACCCACCCCGAGGGGCTGACGGGGGCCTGGGTTGCGGGGCGGCTCTTCCACCTGCCGGCGGGATACCCCGCCCTGGTGCCCGGGGCGGAGCCCGAGACCCCGCCACCCGGTCCCGGCTGGGTGCGCGGCGACTTCGTAGGCTACGATGACGAGGCCGACCTGGCCTCGGCCCTGGCCGACCTGGACCCCCTTGAAGGGGTGGAAGAGGGCCTCTTCACCCGGGAAGTGCGCCCCGTCCACCTGGAAGGGGGGCACCGATACCAGGCCTGGGTCTATGTGTTCCATGTGGAACGTCTGCCCAGGCTGGAACGCGAAGCCATCGAAGTCCCGGGGGGCGACTGGGAAGCCTATCTCTGACGCAAAGCGGGGCGGGCAAGCCCGCGCCGCTTTGCGCAGGTCGAACACAGCGTCCGCTATAGATCCAATTTCGGCTGTTCGCCGCTCTCGTCGGGGCCCGGGTGCGCCACTTCCGCGTCGCCCAGGTCCTCCTCCTCGTCCAGGGCCATGGCGCTGGCGTCGATCTTGGCGAGGCCCACGACCCGGTCTTCCAGGCTGGCCAGCTTGAGGAGGCCGACGCCCTGGGCGTTGCGGCCGGTCTTGCGAACCTCGTCGATGAGGAAGCGGATGACCATGCCCTCCTGGCTGATGAGGAGGCAGCCCTCCCCGGGCTTGACGAGCTTGAAGCCCACCACGTGGCCATTGCGGACCCCGGCCCGGATGTTGATGACCCCGGTGCCCCCCCGGCCCTGGAGCCGGTAGTCCTGGAGGAGGCTGCGCTTGCCATAGCCCTTCTCGCAGACCGTGAGCAGCATCCCGTGCTCCTCGGTGCTCTCGTCGGGCATCACGCCTTCGGGCAGGTCCGGCAGCGCGTCGGCCACCTCCATATCCACGATGTGGTCGCCCTTGGCCAGCTTCATGCCCCGGACACCCGTGGTGGCTCGACCCGTGGCGCGCACATCCTCTTCGGAGAACCGAATGGCCTTGCCCTGGGCCGTGGCCAGGAGGATCTGCTGGTTCCCGGTCGAACGGCGGACGGAGACCAGGGTGTTCCCGTCCTCGATGTTGAGGGCGATGAGACCGTTGGCCCGGATGTTCGCGTAGGCCGCCAGGCTGGACTTTTTCACGGTGCCGTCGCTGGTGGCGAAGACCAGGGTCTCCCCTTCCGGGAAATCCCGCAGGGCCATGAGGGTGACGACGTTCTCCCCGTCCTTCAGGGAGATCAGGTTGCGGATGTGCTTGCCCCGGGTGGAGGCGGCGGCCTCGGGCAGGTCATAGACCTTCAGCGCGTAGACGATGCCCTTGTCCGTGAAGGCCATGAGGGTGTCGTGGGCCTTGGTCATGAAGAGCTGCTCGACGAAATCCTCGTCCTTGGTCTTCATGCCCACCTTGCCCCGGCCCCCGCGCCGCTGGCGCCGGTAGGCCGTGAGGTCCGTGCGCTTGATGTAGCCGGCCTTGGACATGGTGACGACCATGGGGTCGTCCGGGACCACGTCCTCCATGCGGATCTCGCCGGAATAGCCCACGATCTCTGTGCGGCGGTCGTTGCCGAACTGTTCGGCCACCTGCTGGAGTTCTTCCTTGATGACCTTCAGGAGCAGGCCTTCGTCCGCGAGGATGGCCTTGAGCCTGGCGATCACCTTCTCGAGCTCGGCCAG